>NZ_JBZGBZ010000001.1:0-516153 GCF_059159985.1 Cellulosimicrobium sp. BMG9.23 | reverse complement strand
TGTGTAGCGGGGGCAGGATTTGAACCTGCGACCTCTGGGTTATGAGCCCAGCGAGCTACCGAGCTGCTCCACCCCGCGTCGGTGATCACTACTCTACGCACACACCGCCGGACCGGCCAAATCGGGTCGGCGAGACCTGCGTCACGCCGGCTCGCCGACCGGCTGCCCGAGCAGCTCGATCCCCGCCTCGAGCCGACGGGTCGCGCCCGGTGCGAGGCGCACGTCGGGCTCGCAGTCGGCCCGGTTGAACGCGTCCGTCAGGGTGCTGACGGGCTCGATGGCGAGCGCCGCACGTGAGCGACGAGCGAGCCCGTCGCCCGTGTACACGTGGACGAGCCCGCCGCGCTGCCACAGGGCGAGGCCCTGTCCCGTCCGGGGGTCGCGCACGACGGACCGCGCCCGACCGTCCGCGTCCGCGCGCAGGGACGCGAAGGCATGGTCGAGACGGGCGCCGGAGAGCGCGAGCGGGCCGATCCCGTCGATCTCCGCGAAGGTGGCGGCCCCGGGGAGCGGGATGAGGTCGGGTCCCGTGACGACCGCGCGGGCTGCCGGGACGGTGAGCTCGAGGGAGTCGATGCGCTCGTGGCCCGGGACCCGGAGGTACGGGTGCCAGCCGAGCGTCACCGGGGCGTCCACCTGGCCGGTGTTCGTCGCCCGGAGCTCGACGCGCAGACCCGCGGGACCGATGCCGTACTCGACCTCGAACACCACGGCGAAGGGGTACCCGGGAACGTCGTCGGCACGCACCCGCGTGGTCAGCAGGAGCACCGACTCGTCGGCCGACCGCACGGCGTCCGTCTGCGAGAGCACCGTCCAGTCGAGCGCGCGCACGAACCCGTGCATCGTGACGGGCTCGCCCGCGACGACCGGCGCGACGTCGTGGGTGACGCCGTCGAAGGCGTACGTGCCGCCCGCGATCCTGTTCACGAACGGCGCCATGAGCGCGGACCGGGACGCGTCGTGCGTGCGCAGCTCGTCGTCGTCGGCGAACCCGTCGACGAGCTCCTCGACGCTCACGGACCCGTCAGGCCACCGCCAGGGCGCACGCCAGGCGAGGACCGCGGCCCCGTGCGCCGCGACCACGAGCTCGGCGCCGGACGGGTGCTCGAGCCGCGCCACCGGTGTCCCTGCGGCGTCGCGCGACCACGGCCGTGCGTCGTCGGGCACCGCTCTGAAATCGTTGCTGCAAGCCGTTGCAGGGAAGGTCACGAGGAGCGATCCTCGCGCCCCGGAGCCCAAAAGACAAACGGGCGGGACCACCGAGGTGGTCCCGCCCGCCCGAGCTCCGCCGGGGTCAGCCCCCCGACGGCAGGGTGTCGAGCTCCTGCTCCGCGGCGAGCGCCGCCTCGAGCGCCTGCTGCAGGCGCTCCTGCGCCTCGCCGTACCCCGCGAAGTCGCCCTCCGCGAGCGCCGTCTGGCCGTCCTCGATGGCCTGCTGGGCAGCGGCAAGAGCCTGATCGAGCTGGGCCCGAGCCTCGCCGTTGACCTCACCACCTGCCGGCGGGGCCGGCGTCTCGGCCGGCTCCTCCGTGCCGGGGTCGGTCGTGTCGGGCTCCGTCGTCTCACCGTCGGCCGGCTGGTCGGGGACCTCGGTCTCGACGCCGCCCTCCGCGTCGCCTGCGTTAGCGCCCGAGTCGCCGCCGAACACCTGGTCCAGCGCCTCGTCGAGCGTGTTGGCGAACCCGACCTCGTCGCCGAACGACACGAGCACCTTGCGCAGGAGGGGGAACTGCGTGCCCTGCGTGGACTGCACGTAGACCGGCTGGACGTAGAGCAGACCGCCACCCACGGGGAGCGTGAGCAGGTTCCCGTTGATGACGCTCGAGTCACCTTGACGCAGCAGGTTGAGCTCCTGCGACACCGTCGGGTTCGAGTCGAAGTTGTTCTGCACCTGACCAGGGCCGG
The DNA here is from genome assembly GCF_059159985.1 of Cellulosimicrobium sp. BMG9.23. Classification (NCBI taxonomy): domain Bacteria; kingdom Bacillati; phylum Actinomycetota; class Actinomycetes; order Micrococcales; family Promicromonosporaceae; genus Cellulosimicrobium; species Cellulosimicrobium sp. BMG9.23. The sequence continues at coordinate 514,248 of NZ_JBZGBZ010000001.1, read as the reverse complement.
GAACCGTCGCGTTGCGCGGCAGCTCGAGGAGCCGCAGCGTGCCGAAGTCCTCCGACCGTTCGCCGTCGACGTTCCCCGGCTCGGCGTCCACGGCGAGGAACCCCGTGAGGATGTTCCGGTCGCTGTCACCGCCCGGGATGAACGTGGACATCAGCGAGAAGGTCGGTTCCTCCTGGCTCGGCATCTGCAGCGTGAGGTAGTACGGCGGCTGCAAGGGGGCGACGTTCCCGCTCGCCGTCGGGTCGGGCGGGCTCTGCCAGAAGTCCTGACCGGAGAAGAACTGTCGTGCGTCGTCCACGTGGTAGCTCGCGAGCAGCGTGCGCTGCACCTTGAAGAGGTCCTCGGGATAGCGCAGGTGGCTCATGAGCTCGCCTGAGATCTCGGACATCGGCTGGACGGACGAGGGGAAGACGTTCGTCCACGCCTGGAGGACGGGGTCCTCGGCGTCCCACGCGTAGAGGTCCACCGACCCGTCGTACGCGTCGACCGTCGCCTTGACCGAGTTGCGGATGTAGTTCACCTGCTGCGGGGCCAGGGCCTCGACCGAGTTCGCGGCGACGAGCGAGTCCGCCGTCGACTCCTCGAGGGACTCCGAGGTCGAGTACGGGAAGCCGTTCGAGGTCGTGTAGCCGTCGACGATCCACTTGACGCGTCCGTCGACCACCGCCGGGTACACGCGGCCGTCGAGCGTGAGGTACGGCGCGACCTTCGCGACGCGGTCGCGCGGGCTGCGGTCGTAGAGGATCTGCGAGTCCTCGGTCACGCGGTCGGAGAAGAGAATCTGCTCGGACCCGAACTTCAGCGCATAGAGCACCTTGTTCATGAACGTGCCCACCTCGGGGCCGCCCGCGAGATCCTGGGTCGGGAAGGTGTTGTTCACCTGCCCGGTGTCGTCGTCGACCGGGTAGTCGAGCTCCCACGGCTCCGTGCCCTCGGGCGCCCCGACGATCGAGTACTGCGGCGCCTCGGGCGAGAAGTAGATGCGCGGCTCGTAGCCGCCGGCGTCGGTGAAGGCGCCCGTCGACGGGATGGAGCCCTCGTAGAACGCAGGCCGCCCGTCCGGCGAGATCTGGTTCCCGTACGCCGCGACGACGCCGAACCCGTGCGTGTAGACCGTGTGGTCGTTGACCCAGTTGCGCTGGTCCGGACCGAGACCGTCCTGGTTGAGCTCGCGCACGGCGATGACGGTGTCGCGGCTCTCGTCCTCGATCGTGTAGCGGTCGACCGACAGCGAACGGGAGAACTGGTAGTACTGCTTGTTCTGCTGGAGCTGGCTGAACGACGGGCTGACGATCTCCGGGTCGAGCAGGCGGATCGACGCCGTCGTGTCCGCGTCCTCGCGCAGCGCGCCCGCCTCGGCCTCGGTCTTGGCGTTGTACTGCTCGGTCTGCACGTCGTCGATGCCGTAGGCGGCCCGGGTCGCGTCGATGTTGCGCTGGATGTACTCCTCCTCGAACTCCGCCGCGTTCGGTGTGACCTGGAAGCGCTGGACGACCGAGGGGTAGATCCCGCCGATCGCGATCGCCGAGACCACCATGAGCCCGACGCCGATGGCCGGCAGACGCCAGTTGCCCCGCACCGCGGTCACCACGAAGAGCGCGGCGACGAAGAGCGCGACGACTGTGAGGATCGCCTTCGACGGGATGACGGCGTGGACGTCGGCGTAGGACGCGCCGTCGAACTTCGCGCCGCCCGAGGTGAGGATCGAGTACCGGTCGAGCCAGTAGTTGGCACCGATGAGCACCATGAGGATCGCAGCGGTGACGGAGAGCTGGACGCGCGCGGCCGTCGTGGTGCGCGGGCCGGAGTCGGCGCCACCGCCGACGCGCAGTCCGCCGTAGAGGTAGTGCGTCGCGAGCGCGGCGATGCCCGAGATGATCACGACCGCCATGAGGAAGCTCACGAGGAAGCGGACCGCCGGCAGCGTGAACAGGTAGAAGGCGAGGTCGATCCCCCACTGGGGGTCGGTCTCACCGAACGGCACGGAGTTGAGTGCGAGCAGCACCGTCTGCCACTGCGACGCCGCCGCGGCGCCCGCGAAGAACCCGACGAGCGCCGGCGCGACGATCATCACGACCTTGCGCAGCGGCTCCACCGCCTCGCGGTACTGGTCGAGCGTCGCCTGCTCCGGCGTGGAGGGCGCGTAGATCGGCCGGTTCCGGTAGGCGAGCGAGAAGGACAGGAAGACGAGGCCGCCCATGACGAGGAAGCCCCCGACGAACAGCGCGATGCGCGTCCCCCACTGGGTCCACAGCACGCGCTCGTAGTCGAGCTGGGTGAACCACAGGACCTCGGTCCAGAACTGGGCGAGCAGGAGCAGCAGGACGACGAGGACGCCGACGACGGCGATCGCGATCCCGATCGGGCTCCGGCGCCGGGCGGGCCGCGCCCCGGAGGACGGCCGGCGGGGCGCTGCGGCGAAAGACACGGTGGGTATACCTCTTTGCGTCGTGACTCGGACGTGCGGCGGGCGGTCGGCAGGGACGTGCCCACCGGGTCAACGCCCACACCTCCCCCAAGGTTCCCACGTCCGGCGCCCCCGTCGCTCTGCGACGATGGGGACATGCCCCGCGCCGACGACACCACCCCCACCGGCACCCCCGCCACCCCCGCTCTGCCCGCTGCCCAGCGCTCGCTCGCGCTGGCCGTGCACGAGGTCGAGACCCACGCCGCCGACGCCGGCTGGGACGCCCCGCCTCGTCTGTTCGCCCTGGTCAGCACCGCGCGCGCACTGGCCGACGACCCGTCCCTGGCGCAGCGGCTGCCCGCGGACGTCGTCGAGGCCGCGACGACGGACCCGCACCACCTGCTCTCGGTCGAGCAGGAGGGCTTCGCGGTCGACGGCGACCTGGACGAGGCCCTGGCGCGAGTCGCTTGGCCCTCGTCGGTCGACGGCACGGCGCTCGTGGTCGAACGGGTCGTCCTCCCGCCGTCGGCGGAGGAGGGCGTCCCGGAGGACCCCGACGCCGCCCTCGACTACCTCGCGAGCCACCCGGACCGCCAGGACGTCCGCCTCGCCGTCGGCGTGCTCCGCGACGGCCCGGCCTGGTGCGCGGTCCGGTCCCGCGCGCACGACGCCGCCACGGACGTCGCGTCGGGACCGGACCTCGTGCCCGGGCTCGTCACCGCGCTGTACGCGACGCTCGAGTGACGGCCGGCGCCGCGACGCCGGACGGGTGACGCCGGGCGACCGGGGTCAGCCGGGCGACCGGGGCCCGCCGCGCGCCTCGCACGTCGGGAGCGAGTCGCCCTGCCCCGCGCCGATCGCCGTCATCGCCTCCCGCGCGTCGGCGAGCGTCGAGACGGCCGCGACGTGCAGCCCCTCCGGGACGTTCCCCACGACCTCCGGACAGTTCGCCTGCGGCGCGAGGAACCACGTCGAGCCGTCGCGCAGCGCGCCGTAGAGCTTCTGCTGGATGCCCCCGATCGGGCCCACGTCGCCCTCCACGCTCATGGTCCCGGTCCCGGCGATCGACACGCCGTTCGCCTCGTCCTCCGGGGTGAGCTGGTCGACGATCCCCAGCGCGAACATCGTCCCGGCGCTCGGTCCGCCGATGTCGTCGATCTGGATCGTCACGTCGACCGGGAAGTCGAACGCCGGGTCGATGAACACGCCGAGCAGCGCCGTGTCGCCGCCGTCGCTCGTCGTGACCGTGAGGTCGGTCTGCTCGCCGCCGCGCACGACGCCGAGGGTCACGTCGTCGCCGGGCGTGACGGCGGCGAGACCGTCGATGAGGTCCTGGTACGTCGGGACCGGGTCGCCGTCCAGCGCGACGATCACGTCGCCCGGCTCCACGACGCCCTCGGCGCCCGTGCCAGGGCTCGCGCCCTGCACCGTCAGGGTGGCGGGCACGTCGTAGCCGAGCTCCGTGAGCGCGGCGACGGTCGCGTTCTCCTGGGAGGAGATCATCTCGGCCTGCCCCTGCTCCTCCGTCTCCTCCTTCGTGCGGTCGGGCGGGAAGACCTCCTCGACCGGCCGCACCGAGCGCGACCCGTCGAACCAGCCCTGCACGACCTGCGCGAGGTTCACCGGGTAGCCGGGGCCGCCCGCGACCGACACCGTCGTCAGGCGCAGCTCGCCCGTCGAGTCGAACGTCTCCGCGCCCGTGATGGAGATCAGCGGGGCCCCGCCCTGCTCGCCGAGCGTGTCCTCCGTCGGCCCGGGCGAACGCACCGCGTACGGTGCCGGCAGCACGGCGAGACCCGCGACGAGGAGCGTCGTGGCGAGCAAGGAGATGCCGAACGTCAGGGACCGGCGGGTCACGGGGGGCGGGGCGTCGTCCTCGGTGAGGAGGTCGTCGAAGGAGGGCGTGTCGCTCACCGGGACATCATCCCCGAGGATCCTGGGATCTCCACGACGGCCGTGCCCGACGGCGCGTGCGGCCACGCGCGTCGGTCTGCCGACCCCGCGTCAACGGCGGGCGCGTGCCTGTCGCCACACCGCTGCGGTCCCCAGGACCGCGACGGCGGCCCCCGCCGCGCCGAGCGCCGCGGCGTCGCGCCCGCCGAACCGGCGCCCGCCCATCCCGAGACGACCCCGCACCTGGTCGAGCAGCACCTCGAGCGCCGCCGCGCTCGACCACGCAGGTGACCACCCGGCGTCGTGCAGGCGCGCCGCGGAGACCGTCCACGGGTAGACGACGAACGCGAGGTCGCTCGCCGGGGAGGGCAGCACGCCGACGCGGTGCAGCCGCTCCGCGGCACCGAAGGCCGTCACCGCGGGGAGCTGGACGGTCCGCATCCCGGCGACCGTCGCGACCGTCTCCGCGTCGAGCTCGTCGGGACGACCGTCGCGCAGGGCACCGGCCGTGAGCCCACCCTCGAGCCCGGCGTCCAGGACGACGCGCACCGCGCTCACGAGGTCCTCCACGTGCAGGAGCTGCCAGGTGCGGTCTCCCCCGCGGACCGTGAGCAGGCGAGGCGCCTCGAAGTGGCGCGTGAGGATCGTGTCGATCCCTGGACCCACCACGACGGCGGGCCGGACGACGGCCAGCGGGACGGGACCGAGCCCCTCGCGCAGGGCGTCCTCGGCGGCCACGAGGTCGCCCGCGACGCCCGCCGCCTCCGGGTCGGGCACCTCGTCGTCGTCGACGACCGCGCGCCCGGGAGCCGCGCCGTGGACGATCGCCGACGTCACCGCGACGACGTGCTCGATCCCGTGGGTGCGCGCGGCCTCACCGACCCACCGCGCCTCGGCGACGAGGCGGTCGCGAGCGCAGAGGCCGGGCTCCCCGCGCGGGCGGGCGGGACCGAACTCGCCCGCCGGCACGACGAGCACGACGCGACGCACATGGTCGGGCCACGGTCGCTGCGGATCGTCGGCGGCCGGCGTCCCGTGCTCGGCTGCCAGCCCTTCCCGGACCGCCCGCGCGACCTGACCCTCCCCCACGACGACGACGTCACGCAGTTCCGACGAGACCGCCGACGAGACCGTCGCCGATTCCGCCGCCGGATCCGTCGACCTGTCCGTCGCGGACGCCGGGTCGCTGCGCCGTGAGCGAACCCCGCCCTCGGACATGGGCCAGCCCCCGTTCTCGGCGCTCGATCGTGGTTACGGTGATTCCCGACGCTACCCCGAGGAGTCCCCATGAGCAGCCTGCCCCCAGACCGCACGCCCGGGCCCGACGACCCGGACGGGCCGGACAGCGGCTTCGAGGAGCTGCTCCGCTCGATGCTCGGCCCCGGCGCCGACGAGGCGCTGCGCGAGCTGCGCGCCCGCGGCTTCGACCCCGCGGCCCTGTCCGCCGGCGGCGGCGCCGCGGCGGACCCCCAGCTCTTCCAGCACGTCCTCGCGCAGGTCCAGCGCCTGCTCTCGACGCCGACGGACGGGCCGGTCAACACGGACGTCTCGCACGACGTCGCGCGGCAGGTCGCCGTCGCCGAGGGCGACCCCTCGGTCACGGGCGCGCAGGAGCGCGAGGTGACGCAGGCGCTGTCGGTCGCGGAGCTGTGGCTCGACGCCGTGACGGACCTTCCCCCGGCCGGCGGCCGCAGCCACGCGTGGAGCCGTTCCGAGTGGGTCGAGCAGACGCTGCCCGCGTGGAACGAGCTCGTCGCGCCGGTGGCGGCCTCCGTGGCAGAGGCGCTCTCCACCGTGCTGCGCGACCAGCTCGGCGACCAGCTCGGGATCGAGGACGACGCACCCCCCGCGATCGGGTTCCAGCTGCCGGGCATGCCTGCGGGCGGGCTCGGCAGCGACCCCGCGGCCCTCATGCAGCGCCTCGGTTCCGCGGTGTTCGGGATGCAGGTCGGGCAAGCCGCGGGCACGCTCTCGCGCGAGGTCTTCGGCGCGACCGACGTCGGCCTCCCGCTGCTCGACCGGCCGGCCACCGTGCTGCTCCCCACGAACGTCACCGCGTTCTCCGAGGGTCTGGACGCGCCGGCGGAGGAGGTGCGCCTCTTCCTCGCGCTCCGTGAGGCGGCGCACGCTCGGCTCTTCACGCACGTGGCCTGGCTGCGGGGGCACCTGCGCGGTCTCGTCGACGCCTACGCGCGCGGCATCACCATCGACCTCGACGCGCTCGAGGCACAGCTCACCGACGTCGACCTCACCGACACCGGCGCGCTCCAGCAAGCACTGTCCGGCGGCGTGTTCGGGCTCCAGAACACGCCGGAGCAGCAGGCGACGCTCCTGCGGCTCGAGACGACGCTCGCGCTCGTCGAGGGCTGGGTCGACGAGGTCACGGCGACCGCCGCGCTGCCGCACCTCCCGCACGCCGTGCCGCTGCGCGAGATGCTGCGCCGACGTCGCGCCGCCGGCGGCCCGGCGGAGCACACCTTCTCGACGCTCGTCGGGCTCGAGCTGCGCCCCCGTCGGTCGCGCGACGCCGCAGCGCTCTGGGCGCTCATCGCCGCGCAGTCGGGGGCCCCGGCGCGCGACGGCGTGTGGGACCACCCCGACCTCCTGCCCGACGCCACGGACCTCGACGACCCTGCCGGGTACGCCGGCCGTCGTGACGCGGCCCGCGCCGAGGAGGCGGACGTCGACAAGGCGCTCGAGGAGATCTTCCGCACGGCCGGCGAGGACCCGGCCGGTGACGCCCCGGCCGGTGACGACACGGAGAACGACGAGACGCGCGACGACGACCGCCGGACGGACGACACGCCGGGTGCGCCGGGGAGCGGCGGAGGCCCGGCCTAACCGACGGGACCGGGGGCGGCGCGGTCGACGTCGGGATCGTCCGGACCGTCGTCGAGCGCGGCGGGGTCCGTGGCGTCACGGGCGAAGGAGACCCCCTCGAGGAAGCCGCGCGCCCTCTCGGTCCGTGGATAGCTCTCGAGGAGCTTCCAGAAGCCAGGTCCGTGCCCGGCGTGCAGCAGGTGCGCGAGCTCGTGCAGCAGGACGTAGTCGAGCACCCATCCGGGCATGCCCCGCACGCGCGTGGAAATGCGGATCGACCCGTCGATGAGGGTGCACGACCCCCAGCGGCGGTCCTGGTTGCCGGCCCAGCGCACGCTCGCGGGACGGGCGCGGCCGTCGAGGTACTTCGCCGAGAGCTCGGCCGCACGCCGCTCGAGCTCGTCGTCCGAGGGGCGCCGTCGACGTTCGGAGTCGGCGAGCCGGTCGAGCATGCGCTGCACCCACTCGCGCTCCTGCTCGCGCGTGAACCGGGCGGGGATCGCGACGATCGTCCGCTCGCCGTCGCGGTACGCGCTCACGGTGCTCTTGCGCCGGCGGCTGCGCCGGACCTCCACGACCGTCTCTCGGACCACGCCAAGACCGTAGTGGTTCTCGCCATGAAATGGCAGGGCCCACGCCGAGACCCTCGCGTGCTGGCGGGCGGCAGCAGGTCGGGGCGTCGCGCTTCGGCCGGGTGGCGGTCAAGGGTTCACCAGCCCTCGGCGGCGAGGCGAGCGGCACCTCCGGGCGCCGACGGTGTGCTGCTCCGCCGAGCAGGCCTGTGGACAACCCGGTCGCACACGGTCCCCCGTGCGACGCTGCTGGTCGTCGTCCGGTCCCGCTCGGGCCGGACCCGGCGACCCAGGAGGAACCGTGCCGTCACGTCAGAGGTTGCGCCCCGCCACGCACGTGCTCCGGCGCGCCCCGGGCGAGCTGCAGTTCGGGACCGACCCGCGCTGGGCGGTCCGGTTCGTCGGGCTCGACGCCGCCGAGGAGTCGTGGATGCGGGCTATGACCGACACCGCGCGCACCCGCCGCGACGCGTCAAGCCTCCCGACGGCGCGGCGCGAGGCGCTCCTGCGCCTGCTCGACGACGCTCGTCTCCTCGTCCCACCGCCGTCGTCGGCCGCGGTGTCCCCGGCTCCTGGTGGGGGTGAGGCGGAGACGGGAGTGCTCGGTGCGCTGCTCCCGGACGGTGACGCCCACCGCGTGCTCGCGGGCCGTCAGCGCGCGGAGGTCGCGGTGGTAGGGCTCGGCCGCATCGGGGCGACTCTCGCGACGACGCTCGCGACCGCCGGCGTGGGAACCGTGACGCTGCACGACACGTCGCCCGTGCTGCTCACGGACGTCGGTCTGGGCGGGTACCGGCTGCGCGACGTCGGTGCTCGGCGCGACGCCGCGCTGACCCGTCTGCTGGGCGAGATCTCGCCGGACGTCCGCACACGGGGCGGACGGTCGTCGGGCGCGGCGGAGGGTTCCCGGGCTCCGGACCTCGTCGTCGTGGTCGAGCACCGGGCGGCCGATCCCGGGCGGGTCCGCGAGCTCGTGGGGGACGGGGTCGCGCACCTGTCGGTGGTGGTGCGGGAGGCCGACGTGCTCGTGGGCCCCTTCGTGCGGCCGGGACTGGACCCGTGCCTGCGGTGCGTCGACCTGCACCGGACGGACGTGGACCCGTGCTGGCCCCAGGTCGCTCAGCAGCTGCGCGACGTCGCCGCTGCGGAGCACGAGGAGTCGGTCGTCGCGGCGGTCGCCGCCTCCGTCGCCGCGGGCCAGGTCCTGGCCTTCGTCGACGGGTCGACGCCTCGCACCGCCGCGGCATGCCTCGAGATCCGTGCTCCCGATGCGATGCCGCGGCTGCGCGAGACGTCTCGCCACCCGCTGTGCGGGTGCGGCGAGCTGACGAGCGCGCCCCCGGACGGGACCCCGCTCGTGCGGTCGGCCCGCACGTCAGGCCGCGGCCGAGGCTGACGCCTCGGCCTCGAGGCGCGCAGCCTCCTCGGCCTGACGTGCGAGGACCTCGGCCTTGCTCGGACGACCGCGGCCGCGCTTGCGCGCGACGACGACGCCGTCGACGAAGACCTCGCCACCCCAGACGCCCCAGGGCTCGCGACGCTCGACGGCGCCGGCGAGGCATCCCTCGACGAGGGGGCACGTGCGGCACAGGGCCTTGGCCTCCTCGACCTCGGTGGCACGCTCGGCGAACCAGAGCTCCGGGTCGTTGGTGCGGCAGGGCAGGAGTCCGGCCAGGAGGCGGTCGAACTCGGCCGCGTCCTTCTCGCCCAGCGGTGTGGCGAGCGGTTGGTGGGGTGCCCAGGGGCCGGATCCGCCCTGGGCAGTGATGTTGTCGAGCAGCGCGGTGAGCCGCACGATGTCCTCCAGTGATGTCCTGTCGTGATGTGAACGTCGTCGTCACAGGACCCGAGGGACAGCGGTCCCCGTCAGTGGAGACGGGGGATGCCGGTGATCCTCATCGGCAGTCGCGCTCTGGAGAACACGAAGGCCGCGGGTCCTAGAGGGACTCCGCGGCCTGGAAGGTGCCGGTCTGTCAGACCGGACGTGTCCTGGGAGCGGAGTCGGGAGCGGGGCGATTGACGAAGGCGCCGCCGTGCACGTGCGCACGCGGACGGAGTCCTCCTGGCGTAACCGTGCAACCGGCCGCGGAATCCAGCAGGATCGTCATAGCGATCTGGTTCTTCATCTCAGCTCCCACCACCCTTCTCTGCTCGGGGACGCGCCTCTCGGCGCAGCCCGCTCCATCAGGACTCGACGAGCGTATGCCGCCCGGTGAAGGAGGCACAACTTATTTCCAAGAATTTCTCGGACGAGTTTTTTCCTGCCCTCGGCCGACCTCTCCCGAGACCCCTCCGGTGAGCGTCCGGGCCCGAGACTCAGGCCTCGGCGCGGGCGACGATCTCGAGGAGCGTCGCCCCGTAACGTTCGATCTTCGCCGGGCCGAGCCCGTTGATGCGCGCGAGCTCCGGCACCGTGCTCGGTCGCGTCTCCGCGATCGCGGCCAGCGTGGTGTCGACGAGGACGGTGAACGCGGGCTTGTCCGTCTCCTGCGCGACCTGCAACCGCCACTCGCGCAACCGGTCGAACAGCACGCGGTCGTACTCGCCGGTGAGCTGGACGCGCGCCTGGCCGGACCGCGCGCGGCGCCCGCGCGGCGCGGCGGGGTCGTCGGGCCAGAGCCCGTCGAGGAACCGGGTGCGCCGACGCGTGGCGCGCCCGCCGGGGTTGCGGGAGCGGGCGAACGACACCTCGAGGTGCTCGCGCGCACGGGTGATGCCGACGTAGAGGAGCCGCCGCTCCTCGGCGACGGCCTCGTCCGTCTCCGCGAGCGAGATGGGCATGAGCCCCTCGCTCATCCCCGCGAGGAAGACGGCGTCCCACTCGAGCCCCTTGGCAGCGTGCAGGGACGCGAGCGTCACGCCCTCGACCGTCGGGGCGTGCTGCGCGGACGCGCGCTCGTCGAGCTCCGCGACGAAGGTCGCGACGGTCGGCGTCGGGGCGTCCGACGCGACGGCCAGCCCGGCGACGTCGTCGGCGAGGGCGACGATCGCCTGCATCGACTCCCACCGCTCGCGCGCCGCGCCCCGCGCGGCGGGCGGCTGAGACGCCCACCCTGCCGAGACGAGGACGTCCCGGACGGCCTCGGGCATCGCGACGTCGGGGTCGGCGGATCGCGCCGCGCCACGCAGCAGCACGATCGCGTCGCGGACCTCCTTGCGCTGGAAGAACCGCTCGCCGCCGCGGACGAGGTAGCCGATCCCAGCGTCTGCCAGCGCGGCCTCGAACGCCTCCGACTGGGCGTTGGTCCGGTACAGGACGGCGACCTCGCTCGCCCGGGTGCCCGCGGCGAGAAGCCGACCGACGCGTTCGGCGATGCCCTTCGCCTCGCTCTCGTCGTCGTCGTACGCCGTGTACGACACCGGGGGGCCCGCGGGCCGCTGGGCGACGAGCTCGAGGGCCTGGTGCGCCCCGCCCGCACGGCCGGCGCGCGCGAGGAGCTGGTTGGCGAGGTGCACGACCTGCGGCGTGGAGCGGTAGTCGCGCACGAGCCGGACGACCTGTGCTCCCGGGTGCGTGCGCGAGAACGTGAGCAGGTGGTGCGGCGTCGCGCCGGTGAACGAGTAGATCGTCTGCGACGGGTCGCCGACGACGCACAGCTCATGGCGACCGCCGAGCCACTGGTCGAGCACGAACTGCTGCAACGGCGAGACGTCCTGGTACTCGTCCACGACGAAGTGGCGGTACTGACGCCGCACCTCGTCGGCGACGCGACCCTGCGTGGCCAGCATGTCGCCGAGCATGAGGAGCACGTCCTCGAAGTCGATGACGGAGCGCTCCGTCTTGACGTCCTCGTACGCGGTGATGAGCCGGGCCACCGTCTGGTGGTCGTAGCCCGACGGCGGGTCACGGTCGATCGCCTCGCTCGCCCGCACGTAGTCGTCGGCGGTCACGAGCGACACCTTGGCCCATTCGACCTCCGACGACAGGTCGCGCACGGCGACACGGTCCACCCCGACGCCGAGGCGCCGGGCGGCCTCCGCGATCACCGGTGCCTTGTGCTCGAGGATGCGCGGCGGCGCACCCCCGACGACCTTCGGCCAGAAGTAGCCGAGCTGGCGCAGCGCGGCGGCGTGGAACGTGCGCGCCTGCACGCCCGTCGCGCCGAGCTCGCGCAGACGGGTGCGCATCTCCCCCGCGGCACGCGCCGTGAACGTCACGGCGAGCACCGACGTCGGCGTATACGCCCCGGTGCGCACGCCATAGGCGATGCGGTGCGTGATCGCCCGCGTCTTGCCCGTGCCCGCACCCGCCAGCACGCACACCGGTCCGCTCAGCGCGAGGGCGACGTCCCGCTGGTCCGGGTCGAGCGCCTCGAGGATGGCATCGGCAGAGCGGAGCACGGGGCGGGCGGAGGCGGCTGCGGAGGGGAACGGTGGCGTGGACATCACGGCGATTCTCGCAGCCCGCGCCCACACCGGACACCCGTCGCGGCCCGGCTGTGGACCGCGCCCCACCTGCCCGCACCAGCGGGCCCAGAGCGCGGGCACCGGAGCGCGGTGCCCGAGGGTGGTGACGGCGCCGGTCGGGAACAACGGCACCTGGGCCGGACGTTCCCCCTGCGGCGCCCGAGCCGCGACCGCAGCCGGGCGCACCGTCCTGCACGTCGACCCGAGGAGACCCTCCGATGCCCACCGCCCCGACCACGCCCGACGCCGGCTCGATCGTCATGTACTCCACGAGCTGGTGCGGCTACTGCCGCCGGCTCAAGACGCAGCTCGAGTCCGAGGGCATCGGGTACACCGAGGTGAACATCGAGGAGCACCCCGAGACCGCCGCCTACGTCGAGCAGGTCAACGACGGCAACCGCACGGTCCCCACCGTCGTCTTCCCCGACGGCACCGCGGCCACGAACCCGTCCCTCGCCGAGGTCAAGCAGCGCCTCGCCGCCTGACTCCTCTCGCAGCTCAGCCCGCGAGCCGCCGTCCCCGCGGTTCTCGCGTGACCACGGGTCTACCTCGCGCGACCACGGCTCTACCTCGCCCGACCACGGGTCTACCTCGCCCGACCGGTGTCCTACCTCGCGCAGTGGTGAGCCGACGGACGAGAGGGCGGGCCGGAGCGGGCGGGGTCGCGGGTCGTGGTGGGTCTGGCGGGAGCCGCGAGGAACGAGCGGCGGATGGTAGACCCGCGACCCCGCCCGCGGAGGCCCGCCCGCGGAGGCCTGCCCGCGAACCCGCACCGCGACACCGCCCCGAGCTCAGTCCCCGGGCAGCTCGGCCCCGAACCAGTCCTCGATGAGCGCCCGCGCGATCGACGCGCGACCGGGCAGGAGCACCTCGCCCGAGCGCACGTCGCGCTCGAGCTCCGCCCGCGTGAACCAGCGGGCGTCCGTGAGCTCGACGCCGTCGACCCGCAGCGCCGTCGTGGTCGCCTGCGCGACGAAGCCGAGCATGAGGGACGCCGGGTACGGCCAGGGCTGGCTCCCGCGATAGGTCACCTCGCCGACCTCGATGCCGGCCTCCTCGCGGACCTCGCGGCGCACCGCGTTCTCGAGCGACTCCCCGGGCTCGACATAGCCGGCGAGCGTGGAGAACCGCCGCTCGGGCCAGTGCGCGGCGTGCCCGAGCAGCAGCCGCTCGCCCCCGCCGCTGCCGGCACCGTCGTGGGCCGCCTCGGCACCGTCGTCGCCCCCGTCGGCCCCCTCGTCGACCCCGCCGGCCCCGTCGTCGGCCCCGGTGCCGTCCCCGTGGACCACCGCCATGATCACGGCCGGGTCCGTGCGCGGGTAGAGCTCGGTGCCCTGCGCGACGCAGCGACGCGTCCACCCGCCGTTCTCGAGCGTCGTCGGCTCGCCGCAGCGGGGGCACCGCTCGTGCGCGGCGTGCCAGGCGGCGAGCGCGACGGCCTCCGTCGCGAGCGCGGCCTGCGTCGCGTCGAGCCGGGTCGACAGCTCGCGGAGCCCGGACCAGGTGTGCGTGCGGGCCAGCACCGCGAGCGCCTCGGCGGGGTCGACGCCCTCGATGTCGACCTCCTCGGCGTCGGCGTCGTCGGGCAGGACGAGCGCGAGGTACGACGTCGGTGCGTCCGGTCCCGTCTCCGCCCCGCCCGCTGCGTCGCGTGCCGGTTCGTCCTCCCCGAGGAAGAGCCAGCGGGGACGCTCGCCACCGCGGGTCGTGGGGACGCCGACGACCGCGCTGCCCGGGACCAGCGCGAGGGCACCGTCGGCCGCGGTGGCGAGCCGTCCGCGGTGGACCAGGAGGACGCGCGTGGCCGGCTCGGTCACGAGTCGTTCGACGAGGCCGGCCTCGGTGCGCCGGTGGGCCGCGCGGTCGACGGGGGCCGCGTCGAGCGGCTGGGGCAGGGGACGGTACGGCAGGGGCTCGGTGCTCACTCCCCGACCGTAGGCCACCGCTGCGGTCGCCCGGGTGCCGGTCGGCGTGGGCCACGGTCCGTGCGCGCGACGAGCGACTACCGTGGGCGGGTGCCTCGTTCACCGCTGACCCTCGCCGCCCTCGCGACGGCGGCCGTCCCCGGCCTGGACGCGCGGTCCGCCCGGGCCGTCGCCGACCCGGGCGACTACGACACGGCGGTGGTGACCGACGCGGAGGGCGCCCGGTGGACGGTGCGCGCGCCGCGCAGCCTGCAGGCGGGGGCGGCGCTCGAGGCCGAGTCCGAGCTCCTGGCCTCGCTCCGGCACTACGTCACGTCGGGGGTGCTCTCCTTCACGGTGCCGCGCATCAGCGGGACCGCGGTCCTGCCGGAGGGCGGACGCGCCGTCGTCCACCCCGCCGTGGAGGGCGCGCCCCTCGACGTCGAGTCGCTGCGCCCCGGGCCGGGCCTCGCGGCGGACCTCGGGCGCGTCGTCGCGTCGGTCCACGAGCTGCCGCGCGCGATCGTCGACGACGCCGGGCTGCCCGGGTACGACGCCGAGGAGTACCGCCAGCGCCGCATGGCCGAGCTCGACGAGGCCGCCGCGACGGGTCAGGTGCCGCCGGCGCTCCTGCGGCGCTGGGAGTCCGCCCTCGAGGACGTGTCGCTGTGGCGCTTCCAGCCCGTCGTCGTGCACGGGGACCTGGGGCCCGACCAGGTGCTCGTGGCGCGCGGCCGGGTGGCCACGGTGACGGGGTGGTCGGACGCGCGCGTCGCCGACCCTGCGGACGATCTCGCGTGGCTGCTCGTCTCGGCCCCGCCGGAGGCGATCGACTCGATCATGGAGGCGTACCAGCTGCGGCGCACGGAGCTGACGGACAAGCACCTCGCGGACAGGGCGCTGCTCGTGGGCGAGCTCGCGCTCGCCCGGTGGCTCCTGCACGGGGTACGGCACGGGCTGGACGACGTGGTCGCAGACGCGCTCGACATGCTGGCCGACCTCGAGGACGCGACGCGCGAGGACGCCGCGGACTGACCCGGCGGTACCGCCCCGCACTAGACTCGGCGGTGCCGCGGCGGACGGACCCGGCGGCGCAGGGCGGCCGGCACGCGCACGTCGGGCCCGAGCCGGCTCACCCGCGGAGGAGCGCCTCGATCTGCTGCTCGTCGAGGAGCCGCTCGGGGCGCACGGTCTCGTCGGACCCCACGTGGTAGAACGCCGCGTTCACCTTCTCGAGCGGGAGACCGGACCAGCGCGACCACGCGAGCCGGTACACCGCGAGCTGGACCTCGCGGTGCCGACGCGCCTGGGGGTCCGACGGCGCCCGTCCGGTCTTCCAGTCGACGACCACGACGGCGTCCGTCGCGCCCCCGGCGAGCTCCGGCATCTCGGGGAAGACCGCGTCGATGCGTGAGCGCAGGACGGTGGAGCCGACAGGGGTCTCGACGTCGACCTCGACGGCGAGCGGGGTGCGCGCCGCCCACGACGACGCGAGGAACGTGCGCTGGAGGGACTCGAGGTCCTGGTCGGGGTCGAGGTCGGTGTCGTCGGCGCCGGGGAGGTCCTCGACGTCGAGCAGCGACGCGCTCGTGAAGTACCGCTCGGCCCACAGGTGGAACTGCGTGCCCCGCCGCGCGTGGACGGTCGGCTCGCTCGGCACGGGTCGACGCAGGTGCAGGGCGAACTCGTCGCGGTCGCTCGCGAGCCGCACGAGGGCCGACGCCGAGACGTGGGCGGGCAGCGCGACGTCGCGTCCGGCGCGATCCCCCCGCTCGGCGAGCAGGACGCGCGCGAGGCCGACGAGGTCCCGACCGTCCTCGTCGACGAGCACGCCCTCCGGGGCGGTCAGCACTGCGCCGGGCGAGGCCCCTCCGGCGCCGTCCTGCCCGGACGCTCCGGCCGGCGACGACCCGCCGCCCGCCCGTCCGTCCGCCGCTGCGCGGGCACGGCGTCGCGACGCCTCCTCGACCCGCTCGGCGGTCGCCCGCAGGACGGCTCGGGCCGAGCCCGGCGCGGCGTCGTCGGAGGCCGGCCACGTCGCCGTGACCTCGACCCCCTCGAGCGGGTTCGTCGCGCCCGGCTCGGGTGCGACCGCCCACCCGTCCGCCGTGACGGCACCCGCCTCGGCGAGCTCCAGGAGGAACGGGGACAGCGCTCGGGGCGTCGATCCCGTCTGCCACCAGGACGCCGAGAGGAAGAGCTCCCGCCGCGCTCGGGTGAGCGCGACGTAGGCGAGGCGGCGCTCCTCGGCGAGCTGGTGCTCGCCGGACGCGGCGCGGAACTCGTCGCGGCGCACGACGAGGTCCTTGGTGTCCGTCGCGAGGTCGTACCGGAACTGCGGCAGGTCGGCCGCGTCCCCGCGCAGCGGGTACGGGAGCTGCGACACGTCCGTGAGCCAGCCGCTGTCCGCGCGCGTGCCCGACGCCGACTGCGCGACGGTCGGGAACACGCCGTCGACGAGCCCCGGCACGGCGACGACGTCCCACTCGAGACCCTTCGCGGCGTGCGCCGTGATGACCTGCACGGCGTCGGGGTCCGGCTCGCGCACGGGCAGGTCGAGGCCGTTCTCGCGCGACGCCGCGACGCCGAGCCAGGCGAGGAAGGCACCGAGGGTCGCGACGTCGGCCGTCTGCGCGAAGGTCGCCGCCACGTCGCGGAACGCGTCGAGGTGCTCGCGCGCCCGGTCGCTCACGGCGTCGGGGTCGGCGAGCCTCCGGGTGGCGTGGAGCGCCGCCGTCGTCGACGCCTCGACGTCGAGGCCCAGGGCGCGCTCCGCCTCGACGACGAGCTCCGGCAGCGAGAGGTACGTCAGGGATCGTAGGGAGCGCAACGTCGCGGAGAGCGCGGTGAGCCGCGCGTGGGCGGCGTCACCGAGCACCCGTCCGTCACGCGCGGCGCGGCCGGGTGCGGGCAGGTCGTCGAGCGCGTCGACGATCGAGCGGTGGTCGACGACGTCGCCCTCGACGACGGCCGGCGCCGACGGGGCGTCGGTCCCCTCGTCACCGGACGGCACCGCCGCGTCGACCGCACCCGTGGCGGTGGGGCGGGCCGGGGCCGGGCCCGACGCGCGGCCTCGGCGTTCGGGCCCGCCGTCCTGCCGCGCGAGGTCGGCGGCGCGCGAGCCGAGAGCGTGCAGGTCGGCCGCGCCCAGGTTGACCCTCGGGCCGGTGAGGAGGCGGACGAGGGCGTCGCCGCGCGAGGGGTCGTGGACCGCCTCGAGGAGCGTCACGACGTCCACGACCTCGGGGGTCGTCAAGAGGCCGCCGAGGCCGACGACCTCGACGGGCAGACCCCGACGACGCAGCGCGACCTCGACCGTCGCGAACTGGCTGCGCTTGCGGCACAGCACCGCGGCCGTCACGCGTCCACCGGGCGCGCCCGCCGGACGCCACCGCGCGGCGACGAAGTCGGCGACGGCGGCGGCCTCCTCCTCCGCCGTCGGGGCGACGTGCGCGCTCACCGCACCGGCGCCCGCCTCGGGCCGCAACGACAACGGCGGGACCGTCACCGCGGTGCCCCCCACGCCCCCGGCGTCCGCCCGAACCACGCCCTGGACGCGCAGCGGCGCCGAGATCACGTTCGCGGCGTCGAGCACCGCGGCGTCGTTGCGCCACGACGTCGAGAGGAAGCGCACGGCCGAGCGACCGCCGTCGGCGTGCCGGAACCGGTCGGGGAAGCGAGTGAGCCCGCCCGCGCTCGCCCCGCGCCAGCCGTAGATCGACTGGTGCGGGTCGCCGACCGCCGTCACGGCGTGCCCGCCGCCGAACAGGCCTGCGAGCAGCTCGACCTGCGCGTGCGACGTGTCCTGGTACTCGTCGAGCAGGACCACGCGGTACCGCGCGCGCTCCGTCGTGCCGACGACCGGCACCTCGCGCGCGAGCCGCGCCGCGAGCGCCACCTGGTCGCCGAAGTCGAGCGAGTCGGTGGCCCGCTTGCGCCGCCGGTACTCCGCGACCACGTCGAGCAGCCGGACCCGCTCGGCGACGTCCCCGACGAGCCTGGCGACCTCCTTCGTGCGCGCCTTCTGCCGCGGGCCGAGCGGCAGCCCGTCGAGCGTCTCGACGATCTCCACGAGGCGGTCGCGCGCGTCGAGCGGCTCGAGCAGGTGCTCGCCGAGCGCGCCGGAGAGCCCGAGCACGGCTGCGACCACGGTGCTCACGGCGCGGTCGGTGCCGAGGTCGTCGTCCCAGCTCTCGACGACCTCGGACGCGAGCTGCCACTGCTGCGCCTCGCCGAGGAGGCGCGCGCCGGGCTCCACGCCCACACGGAGCCCGTGGTCGGCGACGAGGGACGCCGCGTAGGCGTTGTACGTCGCGACGGTCGGGCGGTCGAGGAGCGTGAGCGCCGACGTCGCGCCGCCGCGTGCCCGCGCGAGCTGGGCGAGGCGCGCCTGGACGCGCTCGGCGAGCTCGCCCGCGGCCTTGCGCGTGAAGGTCAGCCCGAGCACGGCGTCGGGCGCGACGAGGTCGTTGGCGATGAGCCACACGACACGGGCCGCCATGGTCTCGGTCTTGCCCGAGCCGGCGCCCGCGACCACCAGCGCCGGCTCGAGCGGCGCCTCGATGACCTCGACCTGCTCGGGCGTCGGTCGGGGCCGCCCCAGCAGGTCGGCGATATCGGTCGCGGAGATCGCCTGCGCGGACGGGCCCGACGCGACGCTCGCGCCGTGCGCGTCCCCGGCGGGCGTCCCGCCGACGAGCCGGACGCGGGGGCGCGCCTCCTCCGGGAGCTCGAACAGCTCGCTGCTCATGCCACCACCTTCCTGCCCTCGGGCTGCACCGGGCACGACCTGCGGACCGGGCACATCTCGCACAGCCCGTTCTGCCGGGCCGTGAACGTCGCGGACGCCATCGCGTCGGCCGCGTCCTCGACGAGGTCGCGCGCCCAGCTCGACCCGTCCGGCTCGGGGTCGAGCGCCGGCTGCGCGACGACCGCCGGCCCCACGTGCGTGCTCCCGACGTAGACGAGCTGTGCGCCCGCGCTGCGCGTGCCGTCCGGGAGGTCGAGCGCCCCCGCCTCGACGGCGAGCTGGTACGCCCCGAGCTGCGGGTGCTCCGCGCCCTCGGCCTTCGTCGCGGTGCGGCGACCGGTCTTGAGGTCGACGACGCGGACCTTCCCCTCCCCGGCGTCCTCGACCCGGTCGATCGTGCCGCGCAGGTGCGCCCGGCCGACCGTCACGTCGAACGTCGGCTCGACGAGCAGCGGCTCGCCCGCCTCCGCGAGATAGGCCGCGAGCTTGACGACCATGCGGTCGGCGCGCCGCCGCAGCTGCCGGGACGGCCAGCCGTCGGGGAGCGCGAGCTCGGGCCAGCGACGGTCGAGCTCGGCGCGCAGGTCGGCGAGCGAACCGGAGGGCGCCGTCTCGGCGATCGAGTGGACGAGCGTGCCGAGGTTCTGGTGCGCCGCGTCGGGCGCCGTCCCGCCGGCCGCCTCCAGGGACCAGCGCAGCGCGCACGTGGTCACCGTCTCGACCTTCGAGGGCGACACGGTGACCGTCTCGTCGTCGGCGCGCAGCGGAGCGGTGCTCGACACGCCCGCCACGCCGTACCAGGTCTCGGGCCGCGCCTCCGGCACGCCGACCGCGACGAGATCGGCGAGCAGCGTCGCGGCGGCCTCCGCCTCGGGCCCCACGGTGGACGCGCCGCCGGGAGGCTGGTCGGGGCCGGTCGCGGCGGGACGGGACCCCGCCTCGTCCGCGACGAGCACCGCCCGGGCGGCCGCGACGACCCCCCTCAGGTCGAGCGGCGACCCGACCTGCACGCGACGACGTGACCCGGCGACGGAGGAGCCGGGCCCGGGGCCGTCGGGCGGGGCGTCCGGCGGGGCGTCACCAGCAGGCCCGTCGGTGGGCTCGGACGGCGGCACGACGAGGTCGCAGAACACCGACGGCGCGTCCTCGCTGTCCTCGACCGCGGTGACGACGAGGCGGCGCGACGCGCGCGACGTCGCGACGACGAACGCCCGCAGCTCGTCGGCGAGCACCTGCGCGCGCGCCTGCGGGCCGACCCCACGTGCGTCGTCGGCCCGGCCCGCGAGCAGCTCGACCAGGGCCTGCGACCCGAGCAGCGAGTCCCGCAGCCGCAGGTCGGGCCAGACGCCGTCCTGCACGCCGGCGACCACGACGACGTCCCACTCCCCGCCAGCGGCGCCCGCCGGGGTCAGCGCCGCGACGGAGTCCGTCCCGCTCGCCCTCGCCGCGAGGGAGTCCGCGGGGAGGTCCTGCGACGCGAGGTACTCGACGAACGCGGCGACGGGAGCGCCCGGCATGCGGTCGACGAACGTCTCCGCCGCGCGGAAGAGCGCGAGCACGGCGTCGAGGTCGCGGTCCGCGCGGGCACCGGCCGGACCGCCGTCGAGGGCCGCGGAGCGCCAGCGCTCGGCGAGCCCCGTCGCCGCCCACACGGACCACAGCACGGTCTGCGCGCTCGCCCCGGGCTCGCCCGCGGCGGCACGCCCCGCGGCGAGGGCCCGCGCCACCGCGACCGGACCACGGCGGACGGTCGGCGGGAGGGTCGCGGCGCGCGCCGGGTCCTCGAGGACCTCGACGAGCAACGCGTCGGACGTCCGGCCCCCTCCCCCGGCGAGCTCCTCGGCGCGCAGGGCGCGGCGCAGGCGGCGCAACGAGACGACGTCCAGGGCGCCCAGGGGCGACGTGAGCAGGAGCGACGCGGTCGCCGGGTCGAGCGCCGGCACCGCCGCGTCCACCGGGGCGACGCACGCGCGCACCGCGGCGAGCAGCGGGGCGACCGCCGGCTCGTCGCGCAGCGGCACGTCCGAGCCCAGCAGCGTGACCGGGACCGAGGCCGCGACGAGCTCACGACGCAGCGCGGCGAGCCGTCCACCGGTGCGCGCCACGACCGCCATGCGACCCCACGGCGTCCCGTGCAGCAGGTGCTCGGAACGCAGCTCGCGCGCGACGTAGGCCGCCTCCTGGGCGGCACCCGAGAGGATCGCGACCTCGACGGCAGACCGGGCGGACGGGGCGGCCGCCCCCGCGTCGGGCCCGGACCGCGGCGACGCGCCGCGGTGCACCGCTCCGGACAGGGTCCCGACCTGGGCCGTGACCCGGCGCGTCACCGCGCGCAGCGTGTCCGGCTGCCGCCAGGCCGTGCCGAGGACGGCGACGCGCGCGCCGAGCTCGCCCCGCATCGCGGCCCCGTTGCGCAGCGGGGCCGACGCGCGCCCGACGAGACCGGGGCTCGCACCACGGAAGCCCTGCACCGCGGAGTCGGGGTCGGCGAGCAGCACGACGCGCGCGCCGTCGTCGTTCAGCACGTGCAGGAGGCGGGCGGTCGCGACCGTGGCCTCCTGGTAGTCGTCGACGACGACGAGGTCCCAGCCCGGTCGCGGCGCGTCGGGCACCTCGTCGTCCCACGCGCGCAGCGCCTCGGCCGCCTCGTCCACGACGACGGCCGGGTCGAGCCGCGCCCCGACGTCGGGCGTCCCGCCGCGCAGCGCCGTGACGTCGAGGTACTCGGCGTAGAGCTGCGCCCCGAGGACCCACTCGGGACGCTCGTGGCGCCGCCCGAGCTCGCGCAGCTCCGCCGGCGTGAGGCCGCGCTCGGCCGCGCGCATGAGCAGGTCTCGCAGCTCTTGGCGCAGACCGCGCAGACCGAGGACCTCCTCGGGCAGCCCATCGGGCAGCTCGAGCGGAGCCCCCTCACCGGCGACGTGGCCCTCGAGGAGCTCGGCGAGCACGAGGTCCTGCTCCGGTCCCGAGACCAGCGTGGGCGGTGGCTCGCCGAGCGCGGCCGCGCGCTCGCGCAGGACCGCGAACGCCGCCGACGCCGCCGTGCGGACCATCGGCGCGCCCACGGTGCGCCGCGCCCGCTCGGAGAGCCGGTCGCGCACCGACGCCGCGGCGCGCCGGGACGCCGCGAGGAGCAGCACCCGCTCGGGCGCGACGCCCTGCTCGAGCGCGGCGAGCACGACCTCTTGCGCGACGAGCGTCTTGCCCGTGCCCGGCGCCCCGACGACGAGCGTCGCGCCGGGGCCGGACGCGGCCGCGACCGCCGCACGCTGCGAGTCGTCGAGGGCGACGCGAGCCGACTCGAGGTCGACGTCGGGCGCGACGAGGCGGGGTCGGCGGGGTTGCGCGCTGGTCCGGAGCACGACGCGATCCCATCACGAGCCACCGACACCTGTGCCGGCACCCTGTGGCGAGACCTGTATCGCGACCCGGTCGGCGCGCCGCGTGCCCGCCCGCCCGCTACGGCGCGGGCCAGCCGTTCGGCACGCAGCCCTCCGTCGAGATCGACTGCTGCACCATGACCGGGGCGACGGCGCCCGGCGCGGGGCACGGCTCGTGCCCGTGGCCCAGCACGTGCCCGACCTCGTGGTTGACGAGGTACTGGCGGTACGTCGCGACGTCGTCGCCGAAGTCGGGAGCGCCCTGGACCCAGCGCTCGACGTTGAGCACCGCGACGCCCGTGACCGAGTTGCCGCACGAGTACCGGCCCTCGGTCTGCAGCGGCGCGCACATCCGGTCCGTGGTGGCCGGGCTCGCCAGCACGACCCGGATCGACGCGTCGTCGGCGGCCGTGCGGGAGAACGTCACGCCGTCGGTCGCGCCCCAGCCGCGGGGGTCGTTGAGCGTCGCGAGGACCGCCTCGGCGAGCACGTCGCCGTCCAGCGGGAGACCGAGCTCGGCCTCGACGCGCACGGAGCGGACCGTGCCGGCGCCCGGTGCCGGGACCTCGCCCGGGACGACGACGAGCGTCCCTCCGAGGTCGGGGACGACCTCCGTCCCCGTGAGGCCCGAGCCGGGCTCCGGGACAGGTGCCGAGGGCGCCGCCGGCTCCGGGTCGTGCGTCGGCACCGGCGGGACCTCCGGTGCGTCGGGGACCGTGAGGGGAGGCGTCGGTGCCGGGCTCGGTGGCGCGAGCGGGGCGAGCGTCCCGGGGGGCGGCGGCGTCGGGGCCGCCGTGGAGGGTGCGGCGGGCACGGCGAGCAGGGCCCGCGCCTCCTCCGACCGGCTCACCGCGCCCGGTGCGCGTTCCGCCGCACGACCCGCGCCGTCGGGCACGACGGGACCGCTCGCCACGATCGCCGAGGGCGTGCCAGGCGGCCCACCGGGCAGGTCCCACACCTCCGCCGTCGCCACGCCCCCGCCGAAGCCGACGCCGAGGCACGTGAGGACCGCGACGACGGGGCGCGGACGACGCCCGCGCACGCGGCGAGGGTGACGGCCCACCAGGGTGACGGCCGCGGCGTCGTCCACGACGTGGGGCACGGGGTCGGTCGAGGTGTCAGGGTCGGGCACGCGGTCATCGTCCCACTCCTCGTCACCTCGGGTCGACCGCCCGCGGTTCGCCCGTATCCTCGGGCCCATGACGCGTGGTCCGGGACGCCAGGGCGGGACCGTCCCCGCGGCGCGCACGCGGATGCCCCGGACGCAGCGGCGCACCCAGCTCCTGACGATCGGCGAGGAGCTCTTCGCGACCCACGGCTACCACCACATCTCGATGGACGACATCGCCGACCGCGCGGGCGTCGGCAAGCCCGTCCTGTACCGGCACTTCCCGTCCAAGCTCGACCTGTACCTCGCGATCGTCGACGAGCAGGGCGACCGGCTCGTCCAGGCCGTGCACGCGACGCTCGACCCGTTCCGCGACGCCGCACCCGGGACCGCTCCCGAGGACTCGGACGCCCTGGCGGTCGACGGGCTCGCCGTGATCGAGGGGATCGTGCGGTCGTACGTGGCCTACGCGCACACCGCGGGTCGCTCGTCCGCGCTGCTGTTCGAGTCCGACGTCATGCGGGACCCGGTGGTCCGCGCGCGCGTGCTGGCACCGGACGAGCACATCTCCCAGGCCTTCGCGGACGTGCTCGTCCGCATCACCGAGCTCGACCCGCCGGAGGCGCTCGTCGTCGCACGGACCTGCACGGCGGTGGGCCGTGCCGCCGCGACCGAGGCGGTGCGGCCCGACGGCGCGGCGAGCGCCGACGACGTCACGCGCCTCGTCCCGCGCCTCGTGTGGCGCGGCGTGCACGGGATGCTGCGCCGTGCGCGCCCCGACGGAACCCCCGAGGGAATCTGACTACTATCGTTCGCGTTGTCGCCGGTGGGTCACCCATCGGCGGCCCGCCGTCGACCTGCCGCGTGCGCGCGGCCGCTGCTGAGGAGAACACGTGGAAGTCACGATCGGTGTGCAGAACCTGGCCCGTGAGCTCGTCGTCGACACCGACCTGTCCGCGGAGGAGGTCGCGAAGGCGGTCTCGGACGCCCTGGGCGGAGCTCCCGTGCTGGAGCTCACCGACTCGCGCGGGCGCCGCGTGATCGTCCCGACCGTGTCCCTGGGCTACGTCGAGATCGGCACGGAGGAGCAGCGCAAGGTGGGTTTCGGGTCGCTCTGACCCGTCACCGGAACGAGACGGCCCGGTCGTCCCCGTCCGCGGGAGGCGCCCGGGCCGTGCTGCGTCCGGGCGATCCTGCGTCCGGGCCCGGCGCCGCCCGGTGGCGGCTCAGGCGGCGAGGCCCAGCCGGTCCATGCGGCGCGTGTGCTCCGCGGTGAGCCGGGAGAAGACCCCGGACTGCGTCGTCGCGGTCGTCGACGACGCGTCCGCCCCCTCGCGGTTCACCTCGGCGACGAGCCGGTCGAGCGCGGGGTGACGCGCGAGCACGACGCCGACGACGCCCAGCGCCTCCCCGACGATGCGGCGGCCCCACAGGGCGAGCCGGGCGGCGAGCACCGGGTCCGCCGTCGCGGCCTCCGCGATGACGGACGCCGAGCGGTCCGCCCGGGCGCCCTGCGTGAGCGAGCCCACGACGACGTCTCGCGAGCGGTCGTCGAGGCCGCCCGCGGCGAGCAGGCAGAAGTCGTCCGCGACGCCCTGGCCCACGTAGCCCTTGAGGATGCCCTCCCACCACGTGCTCGGGCGCGTGCGCTCGTCGAAGTCGTCGAACAGGCCGTCGAACGACGCCATGCACGTCTCCGGGTCGCCCCCGAGCTCCGCGACGCGCGCGAGCACGGACTCCTGCCGGTGGAGCAGCTCCGCAGCCATGCGCGACAGCGCCTGGCGCTGGCGCAGGGTCGGGGCGTGCGCGGCGTCGCCGGCGAGCCGGCCGAAGCTCGCGAGCTCGGTGTACGCGACGAGCCCGAGGAGCTCGAGCGCGTCCTGGGTCGCGCCGGTCGTCGGTCCGGTCGGCTGGTCGACGTCGATCATCCCGCCAGGATAGTGGCGCTCGCAGTGCCGGGAGCGCCGCGGGACGGCCGTCCGATACCATGGGCGGGTACATCGGTTGCCCGGTCGTCCTGACCTCACGCGCCCGTCCCGGCCCCGGCCGGCACGAAGGGCGACGCCCGTCCCTCGTGCGACGACGGCGGTACGGGTCCGCTCCCGCGGACCCGCGCCACGAATTCCACGATCGGCTGCCGGCCACGAGGCGCGTACGACCACGTCCGGGTCCGCCCGGCAGCGGAGCCGGTCCCTGACGCTCCGCGACGAAGCGGTCGCGCGCGCCGGAACGAGACAGAGGCACCAGTGACCACCACAGACGCGACCACCACGGACGCCACCCCCGACGTGAGCGCCGACGCGCGCACCGTCGCCGCGAGCGTGCAGTCCGACAACACGTCCTTCGCCGACTTCGGCGTGCGCCCGGAGATCGTCACGGCGCTCGCCGACGCGGGCATCACGCACCCCTTCCCCATCCAGGCGATGACGCTGCCCGTCGCGATGTCGGGCCACGACATCATCGGGCAGGCCAAGACCGGCACCGGCAAGACCCTCGGCTTCGGCGTCCCGCTGCTGCACCGGGTCGTCGCGCCGGGCGAGGTCGGCTTCGACGAGCTGCCCTCCCCCGGCAAGCCGCAGGCGCTCGTCATCGTCCCGACGCGCGAGCTCGCCGTCCAGGTCGCCAAGGACCTCGAGACGGCGTCGCGGCTGCGCAGCGTGCGCGTCCTGCAGGTCTACGGCGGGCGCGCGTACGAGCCTCAGGTCGAGGCGATGCAGCGCGGCGTCGAGGTCGTGGTCGGGACGCCCGGCCGCATGATCGACCTCATGAACCAGGGGCACCTCAACCTCACGCGCGCGAACACCGTCGTGCTCGACGAGGCCGACGAGATGCTGGACCTCGGGTTCCTGCCCGACGTCGAGAAGCTCCTCGCGCGCACGCCCGCCCAGCGTCACACCATGCTCTTCTCCGCGACGATGCCGGGCGCCGTCGTGTCGATGGCCCGCCGCTACATGAAGCAGCCGACGCACATCCGCGCGATCGACCCGGACGACGACGGTCGCCAGACCGTCAAGAACATCGCGCAGGTCGTCTACCGCGCGCACGCGCTCGACAAGGTCGAGGTGCTCGCGAGGATCCTGCAGGCGCAGGGCCGCGGCCGGACGATCGTCTTCGCGCGCACCAAGCGGACCGCGGCCAAGGTCGCGGACGACCTCGCGGAGCGCGGCTTCGCCTCCGGCGCGATCCACGGCGACCTCGGACAGGGTGCGCGCGAGCAGGCGCTGCGCGCGTTCCGCAACGGCAAGATCGACGTGCTCGTCGCGACCGACGTGGCCGCGCGCGGAATCGACGTCGAGGACGTCACGCACGTCGTCAACTACCAGTGCCCCGAGGACGAGAAGACCTACCTGCACCGCACGGGCCGCACCGGCCGCGCGGGCAACACGGGCACCGCCGTGACCTTCGTCGACTGGGACGACCTCCCGCGCTGGGGGCTCATCGACAAGGCGCTCGGCCTCGGCATCCCCGAGCCGGTCGAGACGTACTCGACGTCGCCGCACCTCTACGCCGACCTGTCGATCCCCGAGGGCACCAAGGGTCGCCTCCCGAAGGAGCAGCGCACGCTCGCCGGCCTCGACGCCGAGGAGCTCGAGGACCTCGGCGAGACGGGCAAGCGCCACACCCCGGCGCGCCCCGCCCGGGGAGGCCAGGGCGGCGGCGACCGGTCCGCCCGTGACGGCCGCGGGCAGGGTGGCCGTGGCGGTCGTGACGGCGGCCGGGAGCAGGGACGTGCCGGGGACGCCGGTCGTCGTCAGGGTGCCGAGCCGCGGCGCCAGGGCGAGCACGCCGACGGCGAGAGCGCGGCAGCCGCAGCAGAGACGCCGGGCGGGTCGGCCGAGGGCGGCGAGCGCCGTCGTCGGTCCCGCAGCCGCCGTCGCACGCGCGGCGGCCAGCCGGTCGAGCGCACCGAGCAGGGCGGCGGCGCTCCCGCCGGCGAGTAGCACGCGACGCCCGAGCCCCGGCTCGCTGCCTCGGCCTTACGGCCGGGGCAGCGGGTCGGGGCTCGTCGCGCACCGGGGTGTGGGCCTGCCCGCGTCCTCCGCGGAACCGGGTGCTGCGGACGACGACGCACCTGCGCGCGTCCGGACGATCGACAGCCGTCAGCGCACGTGCGCGTCGCGGCCGGCGAACCAGACCGCGATGCCCTGCGCGACCGCGACGCCGACGAGCAGGAGGAGCGGGAGCGTCCAGGACCCGCTCGCGTCGTGCGCGAGGCCGACGCCGATCGGGCCGCAGGCCGCGAGCACGTAGCCGGCGCTCTGCGCCATCCCGGACAGCTCCGAGGTGTGCGCGGCGTCGTGGGCGCGCAGCGCCATGAGGGTGAGGGCGAGGCTGATCCCTCCGCCCTGGCCCAGCCCGAGGAGCACGACCCACACCACGGCCGCCGACGGTGCGACGACGAGCCCGAGCAGGCCCGTGCCCACCAGCACGACGAGGGCGACGCCGACACCCCGCTGCCGGCGCATCCGTCCGGCCAGCAGGGGCGTCGCGAACGAGCCGGCGATCCCCACGAGGTTGCACAGCGCGAGCAGCCAGCCCCCGGCCTCCGGGGTGCGCCCGAGCGACACGAAGACCTCGGGCAGCCACGCGTTCGTCGCGTAGAACGACAGGGACTGCGTGCCCATGACCACGGTCACCGCCCAGGCGAGCGGGCTGCGCCAGACCGAGCGGCGCCCGGCCGGTCGTGCCCCCCTCCCGAAGCCTGTCGGTGCGGGCACGGACGCGCGCAACGCGCGCGGCGCCCACACGAGCGCCCCGACGACGGCGAGGACGCCCCACGTCGCGAGCGCGCCGCGCCAGTCGAGGCCCGCGGCGTTCGCGACGGGGAGCGTGAGACCGGCCGCGAGCGCGGCGCCGCCGGAGAGCGACATCGAGTACAGGCCGGTCATGAGCCCGACGCGGTCGGCGAAGTCGCGCTTGACGAGCGCGGGGAGCAGCACGTTGCCGACCCCGATCGCGCCGCCCACGACGAGCGTGCCGGCGAACAGCCCCCACGTGGTCGGCACGAGGCGGACCGCGAAGCCCACGGCGAGCACCACGAGTGCGGCGAAGAGCGCACGCTCGAGCCCCCAGCGCCGCGCGAGCACCGGCGCGACCGGCGCGAGGAGCCCGAAGCACAGGACGGGCAGCGTCGTGAGCAGCCCGGCCGCGGTGGCGCTCAGCCCCGTGTCGGCGCGGATCTCGCCGAGCAGCGGCGAGACCGCGACCACCGCGGGGCGCAGGTTGAGCGCCGCGAGCAGCATCGCGACGACGGCCGCGACGCCGAGCGGACGACGTGGCGCAGTCATGCCCCGATCTCCCCGCTCATCGCCTCGACCTCTCGTCCACGTGCCGTCCCGCCCGTCCTCGTGCGGCCTGAGCCGCCGCCGGGCTACGCCGTCTGGACGAACTCCGTGACGGCGTCGGCCACGAGCTGGACGGCGATGGCCGCGAGCAGGAGCCCGGCGATGCGCGTGACGAGGATCGTCCCCGAGTCGCCGAGCACGCGGTTGATGACGCTCGCGAAGCGCATCGAGAGCCACAGGCACACGTGGACCGCGACGACGCCCGCCACGATGGCGACCCACTCCGCGACGCCGCCGCCCCGCTCGCCGGCGCGCTGCACGAACACCATCGTCGCGACGATCGCGCCCGGCCCGGCGAGCAGCGGCGTGCCGAGCGGCACGAGCGCGACGTTGACGCCCTTGTTGCCCGACGGCTGCGGCTCCTCCATCTTGCCGGTGAGCAGCTCCATCGCGACGAGCAGGAGGAGCAGGCCACCGGCCGTCTGCAGCGCCGGGAGCGAGATGTGCATGTAGCTGAGGATCTGCTGGCCGAACGCCGCGAACGCCACGATGACGCCGAACGCCACGAGGATCGCGGTCCGCGCCGCCTGCTTGCGCTGCTTCGCGCCCATCGCGCTCGTCAGGCCGAGGAAGACCGGGACGGTGCCCGGCGGGTCCATGATGACGAAGAGGGTCACGAAGACCTCGGTGAAGAGCCGGACGTCGAACCAGTCGCTCATCGGATCACGTCCAGCTGTCCCAGCTCCTCGATCTGCTCCAGCACGGTCGGTGCTGTCGTGTTCTCCCCGAGCCGGTTCGGTTTGCCGGCCCCGTGGTAGTCGCTCGACCCGGTGACGAACAGCCCGAGGGTGCGGGCCATCTCGTCGAGCCGGGTGCGCTGGCGCTCGTCGTGGTCGCGGTGGTGCACCTCGAGCCCGGCGAGCCCCGCCGCGGCCATCTCCTCGATCACGACGTCCGCCACGACCCGACCGCGCCCGTCGGCGCCCGGGTGGGCGAAGACGGGGACGCCGCCGGCCGCACGGACACCGCGCACGGCCGCGGCCGCGCTGGGGGCGTGGTGCGGCACGTAGTACGGCGTGCCGGGCGAGAGGATCGTCGCGAACGCCGCGGAGCGGTCGGTCACGTGCCCGGCCGCGACGAGCGCGTCCGCGATGTGCGGTCGCCCGATCGTCGTGCCCTCGGCGGTCTGCGCGAGCACGTCCTCCCACGTGATCGGGTAGTCCTCACCGAGCAGGTCGACCATGCGGCGGGCGCGGCTCGTGCGGGCGTCGCGCGTGCGCTCGAGCTCGTCGAGCAGCGCCGCGTGCGCCGGGTCGTGCAGGTAGGACAGGACGTGGACGCTGATCCCGCCCGAGCGCGCGGAGATCTCCGCGCCGCGCACGAGCGCGACCCCCGTGCGCAGCGCAGCGTCCGTCGCCTGCGCCCAGCCGGCGGTCGTGTCGTGGTCGGTGAGCGCGACGACGTCGAGCCCGGCCACGGCCGCCGCCTCGACGACCGCCCCCGGCGCGTCCGTGCCGTCGGACGCCGTCGAGTGGGTGTGGAGGTCGATGCGCACGCACCCCAGGATAGTGACGGGAGGCACGGGACCCGCACACGATGTTCACGCGGGACGCGGCGGCCGCCCACGGCCGTCCCAGGTAGGGGTGCGAGGGTCGACCACGATGACCTCCACCACAGCCACGACGACCGCCGCGCCCGCGATCGTCTTCGTCCACGGCCTGCGCACCTCCGGAGCGATCTGGGACGGCCAGCTCGAGCACGTGCGGTCGCTGGGCCACGACGCCGTCGCGGTCGACCTGCCCGCGCACGGCGCGCTCGCCCGCGAGCGCTTCACGCTCGAGCGCTCGTTCGAGGTGATCGACGACGCCGTGACCTCGTTCGGCCCGGACCGTCGGGTCGCGCTCGTCGGGCTCTCGCTCGGCGGCTACACGTCCCTCGCGTGGGCGGCGCGACGTCCGGCCCACCTCGCGGGCGTCGTCGCCGCGGGCTGCACGTCCGACCCCAAGGGCAAGCCCGTCGCCCTCTACCGGGACGTCGCGCGCCTCGTCGTCGCGAGCGGAGGCGTCGTCGGCCGCAGCGCCCGGTGGGCGTCCCGCACGACGACGGCCGCGTGGTCCACCATGGCCCGCGCCGGCCGGTCGGTACCGGGTGGCGCCGCGGCGTCGTCCACGGTGCGCTGGGCCGAGGGCGCGGCCACGCAGGGCCCCGGCTGGGGGGTCGTCACCGACGCGCTGACCCAGCTCGCCGGGCGCTCCTGGCTCGGCCACGTGCGCGACGTCGAGGTGCCCGTGTGGCTCGTCAACGGTGCGCGCGACCACCTGCGGCTCGACGAGCAGCGCTACCTCGCCGCGGCCGCGGACGCGTCGCTCGTCGTCGTCCCGCGGGCCGGCCACGACGTGAACAGCGAGGCGCCGGAGGCGTTCAACCGCGTGCTCACCCGCGCACTCGCCGACTTCGGCCGGCCCCGCGGTGCGACACTGGGGGCATGACCGACGCCACCCCCGTCACCCCAGAGTCCACCGAGAACACCGCCCCCGCCGCGGCAGACGCTGCGAGCCCGGCCGAGGCCCAGGACGTGGCAGCGCGCGGAGGCAACCGCTCGCAGCGCCCCGACTCCGCCGCGTTCAAGGCGTTCATCACGAGCGGCTGGGCGCCGCGCGCCGCGCTCGACGTCGAGCCATCTCCCGCCGCCCCGTTCGCCGCCGCACGGCGCGCCGCGCTCTCGGCGCGCTTCCCGGGCGTCCGCCTCGTGATCCCGGCCGGTCCGCTCAAGGTCCGCTCGAACGACACCGACTACCGGTTCCGTCCGCACTCGGCGTTCGCGCACCTCACGGGCACGGGCTGGGACCAGGAGCCCGACGCGGTGCTGGTCCTGCACCCCGTCGAGCCGGGCACCGGCGACCCGTCGGGTCCGGACGGCGCGCGCAGCGCCCACCACGCCGTCCTCTACGTGCGGCCGCTCGCGGCGCGCGACACCGAGGAGTTCTACGCCGACGCGCGCTACGGCGAGTTCTGGGTCGGCGCGCGCCCGTCGCTCGACGACGTCACGACGCTGACCGGCGTCGAGGCGCACCACGTCGACGGGCTGCGCGACGCGCTCGCGAAGGACGTCGGCCCCGACGGCACGGTCCTGCTCGTCGTGACCGGCGCCGACGAGGCCGTCGAGGCGCTCGTCGAGGCCATCCGCGCGGAGGCCGGGCTCGAGGACGCCGCCCTGCTCGACGAGGAGTCGCAGGAGCAGCGCACCGAGGCCGAGTGGCTCGCGCGCGCAGAGGCCGCGTACCGGCGCACCGACGCCGCGCTCGTCGAGGCAGTGTCCGAGCTGCGGCTCGTCAAGGACGCCCACGAGGTCGAGCAGATGCGTGCCGCCGTCGACGCGACGATCGCCGGCTTCGAGCAGGTCGTGCGCACCCTGCCACGCGCGCTCGGCCACCGTCGCGGCGAGCGCGTCATCGAGACGACGTTCGACGGCCACGCGCGCCTCGAGGGCAACGCCGTCGGCTACGAGACGATCGCCGCCGCGGGCGAGCACGCGACGACGCTGCACTGGATCCGCAACGACGGTGTCGTGCGCTCCGGCGAGCTCGTGCTGCTCGACGCGGGCGTCGAGGTCGACTCGCTCTACACCGCCGACGTGACCCGCACGCTGCCCGTGGACGGCGAGTTCACCGACGTGCAGCGCCGCGTCTACCAGGCGGTGCTGGACGCCGCCGACGCCGCGTTCGCCGTCGCCGTGCCGGGCGCGCGGTTCCGCGACGTGCACGCCGCGGCGATGGAGGTCGTCGCCGCGCGCCTCGAGGAGTGGGGCCTGCTCCCGGTGAGCGCCGCGGAGTCGCTGTCCCCGGAGGGCCAGCAGCACCGGCGCTGGATGGTGCACGGCACGTCGCACCACCTCGGCCTCGACGTCCACGACTGCGCGCAGGCGCGCCGCGAGCTCTACCTCGACGGGATCCTCGAGCCGGGCATGGTCTTCACCATCGAGCCGGGCCTGTACTTCAAGGCCGACGACCTCGCCGTGCCCGAGGAGTACCGCGGCCTCGGCGTCCGCATCGAGGACGACGTGCTCGTCACGGCGGACGGCAACGAGAACCTGTCGGCCGCGCTCCCCCGTCGTCCCGAGGACGTCGAGGCCTGGATGGCGTCGCTGCGCTCCTGAGGCCGGCCGCGGGCGCCTGACCGGTGTGTCAGGCCGGGGGCGTCGGGTCGGCGGGCCGCTCGGCCGGGTTCTGCGGAGCGGGCTGCTCCGGCGCGTCCGCGGTGCCCGACGTCGGGCGCATGGCCCCGTAGCGCGGCTCGCCCGAGGGCGTGGTCCAGCGCGGGTCGGGCGTCCTGGCGGGGGGCGGGGTCGGCGTGTCCTGGCCGGCCCCCGGCTGCGGGGCCGGGGGTGCGACCGGCGGCTGGGCCTGTGCGGCCGGGGGCGGCACCGGAGCCTGGTGCTGCGGCGGCGCCCCGGCCGGCGTGCCCCAGGTCGGGTTCGCGGGGGCGGCGTGCGCGCGGACCCCGCCGGCGCCCTCGGGCATGCGGGCGAGGAGCTGGCGCGCGTCCCCCGCGCGCTCCGTCGCGCAGAGGATCGCGTACCGCGACGCGACGATCTGGCTCTGCGACGTGAAGTCCCGCTTGCCCTGGGTCAGCGCGTACGACAGCACGGAGAACAGCAGGCCGAAGCCCGCGCCGATCGCGATGCCGGTGAGCACGTACCCGCCCGAGCCGGAGAACATGAAGAGCAGGAGCCCGACGAACAGGCCGAACCACGCCCCCGACGCCGCGCCCGCGAGCGCCACGCGACCGTAGGTGAGGCGTCCGGTGACGCGCTCGACCATCCGCAGGTCGGTCCCGACGATCGTCACGACCTCGACGGCGAACTTGTTGTCGGACAGGTAGTCGACGGCCTTCTGGGCCTCGAGGTACGTCGCGTAGGACGCGACCTCCTCGCCGCGCGGCAGGGTGGGCACTCGGGGGTTGACGTTCGGGCGCGTCATGCTCATTCGCCCAGTCTGTCCTACTCGTCGGTGCGGCGCTACGCCGTGCCCCTGCCGCCGGACGAGGACACGGGGCACCGCGACGGACTTCCGGCGCGCCGCGACCGGCTGGTGCGTACGCTGGCGGCGTGAGTGCAGCCACCACCGTCTTCGTCGCGCGCCTCGCGGGGACCAGCGTGTTCGACCCGATCGGCGACCAGGTCGGGCGGGTGCGCGACGTCGTCGTGCTCCTGCGGCCGAAAGGGCTGCCCCGGGCCGTGGGTCTCGTCGTCGAGGTGCCCGGCCGGCGCCGCGTGTTCCTGCCGCTCACGCGGGTCACGTCCATCGACGGCGGCCAGGTCATCTCGACGGGCCTCGTGAACATGCGTCGCTTCGAGCAGCGCGCGATGGAGACGCTCGCGCTCAGCGAGCTCCTGGAGCGGAGCGTCGAGTTCGTCGACGGCTCGGGCACGGGCACCGTCGAGGACCTCGCGATCGAGCGGCAGCGGACCGGCGACTGGCTCGTGGCGAAGCTCTACGTCCGGCGCACCGGCGAGCACAAGGGGACGCTGCGCCTGCGGCGACGCGGCGACGCGGTCGTCGTCGACACCGGCGCGGTGACCGGTCTCGCGGGGCGCACCGGGGCCGCCCAGGGCGCCGCGATGCTCCTCGCCGCGTACGACGACCTCAAGCCCGCGGACCTCGCGGACGTCATCCACGACCTCGGCGACACGCGGCGCCTCGAGGTCGCGGGTGCGCTCGACAACGAGCGCCTCGCCGACGTCCTCGAGGAGCTCCCCGAGGACGACCAGGTGGCTATCCTCTCGGGCCTCGACACCGGCCGCGCCGCGGACGTGCTCGAGGCGATGCAGCCCGACGACGCCGCCGACCTGCTGCACGAGCTGCCCGAGGCCCAGGCCGCCCAGCTGCTCGAGCTCATGGAGCCCGACGAGGCGCGCGACGTGCGGCGTCTGCTCGCGTACGCCGAGGACACCGCGGGCGGTCTCATGACGACCGAGCCGGTCGTGCTCGGGCCCGAGACCACGATCGCGACCGCGCTCGCCCAGATCCGGCGCAAGGACCTCGCCCCCGCGCTCGCGTCCATGGTGTTCGTGGTGCGGCCCCCGCTCGAGACGCCGACGGGCCGGTTCCTCGGCGTCGCGCACTTCCAGCGGCTCCTGCGCGAGCCCCCGCACGCCGCGGTGGGGTCGGTGCTCGACACGGACGTCGAGGGCATCGCGCCCGACGCGCCGCTCGGCCGGGTCACGCGCATCCTCGCGACATACGACCTGCTGTGCGTCCCCGTGCTCGACTCCGAGAAGCGGCTCCTCGGCGCGATCAGCGTCGACGACGTGCTCGACCACATGCTCCCCGAGGACTGGCGCGAGACGGACGACCTCGAGGTCGAGCACCGGCCCGAGGACCTGAGTCCGGGCACGACGCCCCGCGCACGGACGGAGGCCCCCCGTGGCTGACCGTCTCGACACGCCGAAGGCCGCGCGGCGCACGCTCCTGCCCCGCTACCGCATGGACCAGGACGCCGTGGGCCGGGCGACCGAGGGCATCGCGAGGTTCCTCGGCACCCCGCGCTTCCTCATCTACCTGACGATCTTCTGCGCCGTGTGGATCCTGTGGAACACGTGGGGCCCGGAGTCGCTGCAGTTCGACTCCGCCGAGCTCGGGTTCACCGCGCTGACCCTCATGCTGTCGCTCCAGGCGTCGTACGCCGCGCCGCTCATCCTGCTCGCGCAGAACCGCCAGGACGACCGCGACCGCGTGACCGCGGAGCAGGACCGCCAGCGCGCCGAGCGCAACCTCGCCGACACGGAGTACCTCGCGCGCGAGATGGCCGCGCTGCGCATCGCGCTGAGCGAGGTCGCCACGCGCGACTTCGTGCGGTCCGAGATCCGCAACCTCCTCGAGGAGCTCGAGGAGAAGTCGGCCCGGCCGCCCGCCGACGAGGACGCCGCGCCGCGCGACTGACCACGAGACCGACGCGGGGTCCTACTGCGTGCCCTCGGCGGCGGCGCGGCGGAGGCGATCCACGAGCGCGTCGTCGCCGGCGACGGTGAGCCCGTCGGCGTCACCCCTGCCCCACAGCCACAGGTCGAGCGCCCACGCCGGCCCGGCGACCTGGGTCGTGGTGGAGCCCGGCAGGTCGACGAGCTGGGCCGTGTCGAGGTCGTAGGCGGTGCCCGACTCGGGCCCCGTCCCCGTGAACCGCCCGAACGCGAGCTCCCAGCTCCGCGGCGTCTCCCCGGGTCCGTCGACGACCACGGAGACGGTCGCGCCGTCGGGCGTGAAGACGCCCCAGCCCGGGACGCCGTCGACCAGGACGGCGAGCACCTCGTCGACGCCGTCCGCCGCGACGACCGGGTCGGCCGGCGTGACGTCGCGGCCGGCGGTGAGCTCGGCGTCGGCCCGGTGGATCAGCGCCTCGTGCGCCTGGCGGCGCAGCACCCAGCCGACGCGGCGCCCCTCGTCGTGCCAGGACCAGCACGGCTCGTCCGGGTCGCGTCCGCGCAGCGCCGCGACGAGGCGGCTCGTGGAGCGCTGCAGGAGCGCGGGCAGCTCGGCGTCCGACGCCGGACGCGCGAGCGGCGGGACGTCGTCGCCGTCGAGCCCCTCGCCGGGCGCCGGGCCGACGACGCGGGACCAGAAGTCCTGCACCTCGGCCAGGTGGTACATGAGGTCCGCACCCACCCACTCGGGGCACGACGGGACGCGCGCGTCGGGAGGCGCGCTGCGCGCCGCGTCACCGAACAGCTCGCTGTCGCGCACCAGGGAGGCGAGGGCGTCCATCCGTGCACCGTAGTACGGCGGGCCCACACCCGCCCGCACCTACGATGGACCCATGCCCGTCGCTCCCGCCGCCCCGCTCGAGGACGCGGTCCGCGCCGCCCTCGCGACCGTCCTCGACCCGGAGATCCGCCGTCCCGTCACGGACCTCGGGATGGTGCGCTCGGTCGACACCGAGGAGCGCGACGGGCTCGGTGCGCTCGTCACCGTCGGGGTGGACCTCACCGTCGCGACGTGCCCGATGCGCGACACGCTCGTGCGCGACGTCGACGCCGCCGTCCGCGCGGTCGACGGGGTCGCCGACGTGCGCGTCGAGCTCGGCGTGATGAGCGCCGAGCAGCGCACGGAGCTGCGCACGATGCTGCGCGGCGGCGTCGGTGAGCCGGTGATCCCGTTCGCCCAGCCCGACTCGCTGACGAGGGTGTACGCGATCGCGTCGGGCAAGGGCGGCGTCGGCAAGTCGTCCGTGACGGCGAACCTCGCGGTCGCCCTGGCCGCGGACGGGCTGTCCGTCGGCGTGGTCGACGCCGACATCTACGGCTTCTCGATCCCGCGCATGCTCGGCGTCGACCGGCAGCCCACGCGCGTCGACTCGATGCTCCTCCCGCCCGTCGCGCACGGCGTCAAGGTCGTCTCGATCGGCATGTTCGTGCCCGCGGGACAGCCTGTCGTGTGGCGCGGGCCGATGCTGCACCGCGCCCTCCAGCAGTTCCTCGCGGACGTGTACTGGGGCGATCTCGACGTCCTCCTGCTGGACCTCCCTCCCGGCACCGGCGACATCGCGATCTCCGTCGCGCAGCTCCTGCCGGGCAGCGAGATCGTCGTGGTGACGACGCCGCAGGTCGCCGCGGCCGAGGTCGCCGAGCGCGCAGGCTCCGTCGCGACGCAGACGCAGCAGGGCGTCGTCGGCGTGGTCGAGAACATGTCGTGGCTCGAGCAGCCCGACGGGTCGCGGCTCGAGCTCTTCGGGTCCGGCGGGGGCGAGCGGGTCGCGCGGAACCTGTCGCGCGCCGTGGGCTCCGACGTCCCGCTGCTGGGCCAGGTCCCGCTCGACGTGACGCTGCGCGAGGCGGGCGACGGCGGCACGCCCGTCGTGCTCTCCCACCCGGGCTCCGCGGCGGCGGTCGTGCTGCACGACGTCGCGCGGAGCCTGGCCCGGCGTCCGCGCGGCCTCGCGGGTCGTCGCCTCGGCGTCTCCGTCGTCTGAGCCGTCCGACCCGCACAGGTCGCCGGACGGGACGCCCTGGTCGGCACGCCACGGGATGGTATAGCCTCTCCCCCAATTCGCCAGGGGGCGACCTTTCGAGGTCGGAAGAGGGGGTCGACGGGTGCCGTTGTCGCTGCCAGCACGTCTGCCACGTGCACCGGGACACCGCGTGCTCGACGCTGCGCACGCCTCCGACCTGCCCCCTGAGGCGCCGGGCGACCGGTCCCGGCAGCGCCCTCCTGCCCCCGCGACGTTGCCCGGGCATGACCTGGGGCGCACGTGCGCACGACGGATCTCCACCCGAGGGATGAGGACGGCGGCCTCCGGACCGCCCTAGCCTCGTGCCGGGTCGCCGTCGTCGGCGCCCCCGCACCGCCGTCCTGGCCGCCCCGTCCTCACAGGAGCCCGCTCGTGGGTATCACCCGCCGGTTCATCTTTCCCGCCCTGCGCCTCCTGGTGTGGGGGGTCATCGCGGTCTCGCTGGCCGTCATCGCGTTCCGGTCCGCGCCCGAGCCCCCGCCGGACCCGGCGTCGCCCTCCGCGCAGCTGGTCGAGCCGCAGGTCGCCGTCGCGACGGGCGACATCGTCAACACCGTGACCGTCACGGGACAGATCGTCGCCGACCCCGCGACCACCCAGAAGGTCACGCAGCGCGGGACGGTCACCGCGGTGCACGCGAAGACCGGCGACGTCGTGGCCGCCGGCGCACCCCTGCTCGAGGTGACGCTCACCGAGCCCCAGGAGCCGCTCACGAAGACCGACCCGGAGACGGGCGAGGTCACCGTCACCGAGCGGCGGCCGAAGGTCACGCGCGAGACCGTCACCGCGACGACCGCCGGCACCGTCGCGACGTTCACGGCGCTCGTGGACCAGGAGGTCGCGGTCGGCGACGACTTCGCGACGATCTCCCCCGGGACGCTGTCCGCCACCGGCTCCCTCCTGGCCGACCAGCAGTTCCGCCTCCTGCAGATCCCCACCGAGGCGACCGTCACCGTGACCGGCGGGCCGGCGCCGTTCACCTGCACGGGCCTGCGCATGGGGGCAGCCGCCTCCGTCGCCGGTGCGCCCGAGGACCCTGCGAGCGACCCGGCCGCGACGGGAGGGTCCGCGTCGGTGACGTGCGCCGTGCCGGGCGACGTGACGGTGTTCGCCGGGCTCGCCGCCCAGCTCGAGATCACCGCCGGCTCGGCGGAGGGCGCCCTCGTCCTGCCGGTGACCGCGGTCCTCGGCAGGGTCGAGCAGGGCAAGGTGTGGGTCCTCGGCGAGGACGGCGAGCCCGAGGAGCGTCCGGTCACGCTGGGCCTCACCGACGGGACGCAGGTCCAGATCGTCGAGGGTCTCGCCGAGGGCGACGAGGTCCTCGAGTTCGTCCCGGGGCAGGACGTCTCCGCCGTCGAGGACGGGGCGAGCGGCGAGGTCTTCGTCGGATGAGCCTGCTCGAGCTGCACGGGGTGACGCGCTCCGTCCGGCTGCCCGACGACCGGGTCCTCGAGATCCTGCGGGGCGTGGACCTCACGGTCGACGCCGGGGAGCACGTGTCGGTCGTCGGTCGGTCCGGCACCGGCAAGTCCACGCTGCTCAACCTCCTCGGCCTCCTCGACTCCCCGACCGAGGGCGAGCTCCTGCTCGACGGCGTCCCCGTCGGCCGGCTGTCCGGCCGGGCCAGGGCGCGGCGGCGCGGCGCCGACTTCGGCTTCGTCTTCCAGCAGTTCAACCTGCTGCAGGGCCGCACGGCTCTCGAGAACGTGGTCGCGCCGCTGCTCTACGCGCGCGGTCGCCAGTTCTGGCGCCGACGCACGCTGGCGGCGGAGATGCTCGAGCGCGTCGGGCTCGGCGACCGCCTCGACACCCGCCCCGAGAAGCTCTCGGGCGGCGAGCAGCAGCGCGTCGCCATCGCGCGAGCACTCGTCCGCGTCCCGCGCGTCATCCTCGCCGACGAGCCGACGGGGGCGCTCGACGTCGACACGGGCACCGAGGTCATGGACCTGCTCGACACGATCGCGCAGGAGAACGGTTCCGCACTCGTCACCATCACGCACGACCTCGCGGTCGCCTCACGCGCCTCGCGCCAGTTCCGGCTCGCCGACGGCGTGCTCACCCCCATCGCGATCAGCGCCCGCACCGCCGGGTCGCTCGGGGCGCTCGCCGCCCTGTCCGACGGCGCGACGCGCGGCCCCGAGGTCGGCCGCACCGACGACGACCACCAGGCCGAGCACGTCGCCCGTCCCCTGCTCGTCGAGAGCGCTCGTGCGCGCGGTGGTGACGCCGCATGACCGGGCTCGTGGGCGCCGTCATCGAGGCCTGGGAGGAGCTGCGGGTCCACCGGCTGCGCGTGCTGCTCGCCCTCGTCGGCGTCGCGGTCGCCGTGTGCGCGATCACGTCGATCTCCGCCGCGGGCGCGATGCTGCGGCAGGTGTCCGCCGAGACGACCGAGCGCGACGGCGGCCGGCCCGCCTCGCTGAACGTCTCCGCGTGGCCCCTGGGCGCCGAGCAGCCCTCGCCCGACGACTACGTCGCGGTGTTCGACGAGGTCGTCGAGCGCTACCAGGTCGAGCACACGACGCTGCGCACGTCGAGCCCGGCCACCATGCGGTTCCCCGACGGGGCGCAAGAGGTGTGGACCAACGGCGTCGAGCCCGGCTGGGCGCTCATGCACCGGTTCGAGGTGGAATCCGGGCGGTGGCTCACCGAGGCCGACGAGGACCGCCTGTCCCCCGCGCTCGTCGTGAACCAGAGCTTCCTCGACGCGATGGGCGGCGTGCGCGTCGCCGACCACCCGACCATCACGATCGGCGGTGCGAATCCGGTGGTGGCGACCGTCGTCGGCTCCTACCCGGACCCCTGGCCCGGCATGCCTCCCGAGGCCTACGTCCTCGTCAGCGCCCAGGCCCGGTGGGCGACGCCCGAGTCCCTCATGATGAGCGGGCCGCCGTCGCTCGAGCTGTGGGTCCCGCCCGACCTCGCGGACCCGCTCACGGACGCGATCCGGCGGGACGTGACCGCCGCCATCCCGGGGACGCAGGTCGAGGTCTACCGGATGGACTCCCCGGCCTACGACGTCATCGACGGCGCGATCCGATGGGTCGTGGTCGGTGTGAGCGCGATCGCGCTCCTTCTCGGGGGCCTCGGGCTCGTGAACATCGGCCTCGTCACGGTGCGCTACCGCATCCGCGAGATCGGGATCCGCCGCAGCTTCGGCGCGAGCTCCGGGCGCGTGTTCTTCTCCGTGCTCATGGAGAGCGTCGTCGCGACCCTCGTCGCGGGCGTGGTCGGCGTGAGCGTCGCCGTCGTCGCGCTGCACAACGTGCCGATCGACCAGCTCATGGGCTCGGCGGTCCAGGACCGTCCGGCCTTCCCTGTCTCGGCCGCGGTCACCGGACTGCTCGCCGCAGCCGGAGTCGGCGCGCTGGCCGGGCTGATCCCGGCCCTCGTCGCGGTCCGCGTCAAGGTGATCGACGCGATCCGCTACTGACCACGCCTTCCGACGAGCCCGCTTCGCCCCGCACGACCCGCACGACCCGCACGTCATCGTTCACGACAGCCGCACGACGGCCAGGAGCCCGGGTACCGGGACGACGGCCCTGACCAAGGAGAGCTCCCGTGGCCCGATCCCTTCCCGCCCGCCGCACCGTGACGACGTCGTTCGTCCTCGGTGCCGTACTCCTGCTGACCGCCTGCGGCGGCTCGGGCGAAGCCTCCGACACCGGCACCGACGGCCCCCTCGCGGACTTCTGGGAGGACGTCTACGGGGAGTACGACGAGGAGAAGGCGAACGCCGAGGCGATGGAGATCGAGGAGGCGACGGCACGCTGCATGACGGAGCAGGGCTTCGAGTACCAGCCCGTCGACCAGTCGCAGTCCTCCTTCTCGTTCGACGCCTCCGACCAGGACCCGGCGGAGTACGCCGCCGAGTACGGCTACGGGTTCTCGGTCTCGCCCGAGCCGACGGAGGAGGAGCAGGCCGCGATGGACGCCTACGTCGACCCCAACCAGGAGTACGTCGAGGCGATGTCCGAGTCGGAGCAGACGGCCTACTACGAGGCGCTCTACGGCGACATGGCGAGCATGGAGTACGACGAGGACGCCGAGATGCCCGAGTACGACCCGGCGCAGGCCGGCTGCCAGGGCGCCGCGCAGGAGGAGGTCTACGGCGCGCAGAACGACCTGTGGGAGAGCGAGGAGATGGTGGCCTTCAACGACGCCACGACCCAGCTCTACGAAGACGTCGAGAAGGACCCGCGCCTCGCGGACGTCACGACGGCCTGGGCCGAGTGCATGGCCGAGGCGGGCTTCAGCGGGTACGCGACGCCGCAGGAGGCGATGGACGACATGATGGAGCGCTCCAACGCGATGTGGGAGACGGACTCGCCCGAGGGGCCGAGCGAGGAGCAGATGCAGGAGATCCAGGACCTCGAGCGGGACACCGCGGTCGCCGACCACGCCTGCAAGGAGGAGGTCTCGTACGAGAAGACCTACCAGGAGGTCCAGCGCGAGCTCGAGCAGACCTTCGTCGAGGAGCACGCCGACACGCTCGAGACGATCCGCGACCTCGTCGCCGAGTCCCAGGAATGAGCACGTCCGACCAGGGCCTCGACGGATCGGGAGCGTCGGGGACGAACGGTGTCGACACCCTGGCGGCACCTGCTCCCGGCGAGACGCCCGACGGAAAGCGTCCGCGGCGCTCGTTCGCGCTCAGCGGCAACCGGCTCATCGTCCTCGTCGCGGGCGTCGCAGCCCTGAGCCTCGTCGCCGGCATCCTGCTCAGCCGGCTCGTCGTCTCCCCCGCGCAGGCCGCCGCCGACGCGGAACCGCCGGCACCCGGCGCCATCACGGTCCCCGTCGAACGGCGCGTCATCGCCAACGACGTCACGCTCCGCGCCGACGCCACGTACGACGACGCGGTGTCGGTGAAGATCGAGACCGGCGACCTGGGCGGCCCCGCGGTCGTGACGGGCCAGGTGCCCGAGCTCGGAGCCGAGCTCGGCCCGGCGGGCGTCGCGCTCGAGATCGCCGGTCGACCCGTCATCGTGCTCCCGGGCGAGCTGCCCGCGTACCGCACGCTCCGGGCCGGCGTCTCCGGGCCCGACGTGCTCCAGCTCAAGGCGGCGCTCGCGGCGGTCGGCATCGACCCGGGCCGCGCCGACGACGACCGGTACGACGCGGCGACCGCGGCCGCCGTCGAACGGCTGTACGCCCAGGTGGGCTATCCGGCGCCCTCCGCCGACGAGGAGGCGGAGCTCGCCGTCTCGTCGGCGCGCGAGAGCGAGCGGGCAGCCCAGGACGCGCTGGACGCGGCGCAGGCCGCGCTCACGGCCGCCCAGGCCGGTGCGAGCGACGTCGAGAAGCTCGAGAGCGACAACGCGGTCCGTGCCGCCGAGCGCGCCCTGACGGCGGCGACGACCGAGGGCGGGGACGTCCCCGGGGCCGAGGACGCGCTGCGCCTCGCCCAGGCCCAGCGTGCCGCGCTCGACCGGCCGCGCGAGACGAGCGCGGAGTCCGCCGCCGTCGAGTCGGCGCGCCGGCAGCTCGCCGACGCCCAGGACGCGCTCGCCGAGGCAGGCACGCAGACCCTCACCGCGCTGCCGGTGAGCGAGGTCCTGTTCCTCGCCGGCCTCCCGCGTCGTGTCGACGAGGTGCTCGTCCAGCGCGGCGGGACGATCGAGGGCCCGGTCATGTCGGTCTCCGGAGCGACGCTCGTGCTCGAGGCGTCGGCCGCGGCGTCCGACGCCGAGCTGCTGGAGGTGGGTGCACCCGCCACGGTGACCCTCCCGGACGACTCGGAGGTGGCCGCCACGGTGAGCTCGGTCGAGGCGAGCACCGGGGGCGGCGACGGCGAGGAGGGCGACGAGGGCGACGGCGCGGGCGACGCCGGCGGCCGCCGCTTCGTCGTCACCCTCGCGCCCGCGGCGCTCACGCCGGAGCAGGTCGGCGCGCTCCAGGGCCAGAACGTCCGGGTGCGGGTCCCCGTGAGCTCCACCGGCGGCGAGGTGCTCGCGGTGCCGCTGGCGGCCCTCACCGCAGGACCTGGCGGCGAGTCGCGCGTCGAGGTGCAGCGGTCCTCCGGCTCGGACGACTCCGCCGAGACCGAGCTCGTCGACGTCGAGACCGGCCTCGCGGCCGGCGGGTTCGTCGAGATCGCGTCCGCCGACGGCGAGCTCGCCGAGGGCGACCTGGTGGTGGTCGGCGAGTGACCTGGACCGAGCTGGGCCTGCCGGGCGTCGACGAGCAGGGCGGCGGCACCGGGCCGTCGACCGCAGAGCCCGCAGAGCACGCAGCGCCCGCGGACCCCGGACCGACCGCGGGGCCACCACCCGTGGTGGACCTCGTCGGCGTGACCCGCAGCTTCCCGGGCCCTCCCGTGGTCGAGGCGCTGCGGGACGTGAGCCTGCGCGTCGACCCGGGCGAGTACCTGTCGATCATCGGCCCGTCCGGGTCGGGGAAGTCCACGCTGCTCAACCTCCTCGGCCTGCTGGACCGGCCGACGGAGGGCGAGTACCTCCTCGACGGCGTGCCGACCGGCACCGCCTCCGAGTCGACGCGGTCCGCGCTGCGGGGCGGTCGGATCGGCTTCGTCTTCCAGGCTTTCCACCTGCTGCCGCAGCGCACCGTGCTGGACAACGTGCTCCTCGCCACGCTCTACAGCGGAGTGCCCCGGGACGAGCGGGTGCACCGCGCGACGGCCGCCCTCGAACGCGTCCACCTCACGCACCGGACGCAGTTCCAGCCGACGACCCTCTCCGGCGGCGAGCGGCAGCGCGTCGCCGTCGCGCGGGCGATCGTCGCCTCGCCGCACCTGCTGCTCGCCGACGAGCCGACGGGAAACCTGGACTCCACCAGCTCGGGAGAGGTCATGGACCTCTTCGACGAGCTCCACGCCGACGGCTTGACCCTCGCGGTCATCACGCACGACCCCGTCGTGTCGGCCCGGGCGCAGCGCCGGGTCCGGATCGCCGACGGCCGGCTCGAGGAGCTGGACCGGTGAGGGCGCCGTGGGGTCGCGCGCGCGACCGGAGCGGCGCGGCGCACGGGCGGGGTCGCCTCCGCGGCGTGCGCGCCCGGAGCCGGGACCGGTTCGGCCTGCGCGACCTCTTCGCGGAGGCCGCGCACGGGATCGGTGCGCGGCCGGGCCGCCTGCTGCTCACCGTGCTGGGCACGGTGCTCGGCATCGCGTCGGTCGTCGTGACGGTCGGCCTCGCGCAGACCGCGGCAGGCCAGATCAGCAA
The DNA here is from genome assembly GCF_059159985.1 of Cellulosimicrobium sp. BMG9.23. NCBI lineage: Bacteria > Bacillati > Actinomycetota > Actinomycetes > Micrococcales > Promicromonosporaceae > Cellulosimicrobium > Cellulosimicrobium sp. BMG9.23. Next base: position 469,535 of record NZ_JBZGBZ010000001.1, on the reverse strand, counting down.
GCAGTTCGACGCGGTGGCGGCGACGCAGGTCGTCGTCGAGCCGGAGACGACGATGCTCATGTCCGGGGAGGAGCGCGCGATCGCTCGGATTCCCTGGGACGCGGGCGAACGGGTCCAGCGCCTGGCCGGGGTCGAGGAAGCGGGAGTCGTGGCCCCCGTCGACGTCTCCGGTCGCACGGTGACCGCCGTGCCCGTGAACGACCCGTCGGTGGCCGAGCAGGTGAGCCCCGACGTCGTCGCGGCCAGCCCCGGGCTGCTCGGTGCCGTCCGCGGCGACGTCGTCACCGGACGCTTCTTCGACGCGGGGCACGACGCGCGGGCCGACAGGGTCGCCGTGCTGGGTGCCCGCGCGGCCGAGCGGCTCGGCATCAACCGCGTCGACAGCCAGCCGTCGGTCTTCGTGGGCGAGCAGTCGTACACGGTCATGGGGATCGTCGACGACATGAGCCGGCGGACCGATCTCCTGGACGCCGTGATCCTCCCCGCGGGGACCGCACGGGCCGACTTCGGGGTCGTGGCCCCCGAGGAGCTCCAGATCCGCATCGCCACGGGGGCGGGCAGCGTCGTGGCGCGTCAGGTCCCCGTCGCCCTCGACCCCAACGCCCCCGAGGGCTTCGCGGTCATGGCACCGAGCTCCGGGTCCGCGTTGCAGGAGAACGTCCAGGCGGACGTCAACGCGATCTTCCTCGCGCTGGGCGCGATCGCGCTCGTCGTCGGCGGTCTCGGCATCGCGAACGTCACGCTGCTGTCCGTCATGGAGCGGGTGGGCGAGATCGGCCTGCGGCGCGCTCTCGGGGCGACGCGTCGGGACATCGCGGGGCAGTTCGTCGTGGAGTCCGTCGTCATCGGTCTGCTCGGCGGTCTGGTGGGGTCCGCGCTGGGCGTGCTCTCGGTCGTCGTCGTCTCGGTGGTGCAGGAGTGGACGCCGATCCTCGACGTCCGCATGGCGCTCGGGGCCGCGTGCCTCGGCGGGGTCGTGGGCCTGCTCGCCGGGACGTACCCCGCGCTCAAGGCCGCGGCGATCGAACCCGTCGCGGCGCTGCGCGGAGGCACCTGACCTCCGACCCGGTGTTCAATCATGTTCGATCGTGTTGGATCTATCCGTGCTGCTGGGCGATACTGTCGCCATGCTCGCCTCACAGCGCCACGAACGGATCCTCGCGGAGGTCCGCGCGAGCGGTGCCGTCCGGATCGGTGACCTGACCCGAGACCTCGGCGTCTCGGACATGACGATCCGGCGGGACCTGCTCGAGCTGGCGGACCAGGGCCTGGTCCGCAAGGTGCACGGGGGCGCGGTGGCGCCGCACACCACGTCGCACGAGCCCGGGTTCGCGGCGAAGCGGACCCGTGAGGCGAGCGAGAAGCAGGCGATCGCCGAGGCGGCCGCCCGCCTCGTCGTGCCCGCGTCGTCGATCGCGCTGAGCGCGGGCACCACGACCCACCTGCTCGCCGCGCAGATCGCCGCCACGCCGGCGCTGCGCCCGCTCACCGTCGTCACGAACTCGCTGCCCGTCGCCGAGACGCTGTACCGCGCGGGCGACCCGCGGCTCGAGACGATCCTCACCGGGGGGTCGCGCACGCCGTCGGACGCGCTCGTCGGGCCGCTCGCCGAGGCCGCCCTCGCCGGCCTGCGCGTCGACCAGACGTTCCTCGGCACCCACGGCATCGACCCGGACGTCGGTCTCACCACGCCGAACCTCGACGAGGCGGCGACCAACCGCGCGCTCATCGACGCCGCGGGTCGCACCGTGGTGCTCGCCGACCACACGAAGTGGCACACGACCGGGCTGCGCGTCTTCGCGTCGTTCGCGGACGTCGACGTGCTCGTCACCGACTCCGCGCTCCCCGCCGGGGAGCAGGACCGCGTCCGCGACCTCGTCGAGCAGCTCGTCCTCGCCTGAACCTCCGCGCGACACCTCCCCGGGACGCTGCCCCAGACCCCGGCACCCCAGACCCCGCCCCACCGACGGAAGTCCTCCCACCCATGAACCAGCACCTGCGCCGGACAGCGACGCACCTCGCCGACGGCCGCGACCTCGTCTACTTCGACGACTCGCCCGAGTACGTCTCGGGCGAGCGCACGCGCCGCCTCGACGACCCGCGCCCGCTGCCCGACCGGTTCGCCCCGGTCCCCGGACCGGACGGCGCGCCGCACCCGTACACCGGTCCGGAGATGCGTCTCGACCCGCTGACGGGTGACTGGGTCCCGATGGCGGCCCACCGCATGAACCGCACGTTCCTCCCGGCCGCGGACTCGTGCCCGCTGTGCCCCGCGCGGCCGGGCAGCGCCTACTCGGACGGCGAGATCCCCGACACGGACTACGACGTCGCGGTGTTCGAGAACCGCTTCCCCTCGCTCCAGCGCGTCCCCGGCGTCGGCGACGAGCGGGTCCAGGACGCACCCCTGCAGGTCCACGGCCCGGCGGCCGGCCGGTGCGAGGTCGTGTGCTTCTCGAGCGACCACCACACGTCGTTCGGGGCCCTCCCCCCGCAGCGCGTCCGCACGATCATCGACGCGTGGGCGGACCGGACGGCCGCGCTCGGCCAGGTCCCGGGCGTCGAGCAGGTCTTCTGCTTCGAGAACCGCGGCCAGGAGATCGGGGTCACGCTGCACCACCCGCACGGGCAGATCTACGGCTACCCGTACGTCACGCCCCGCACGCGCGCGCTGCTCACCCAGGCCCGTGCGCACCACGAGCGCACGGGCCGCAACCTGCTGCGCGACGTCCTGGACTCCGAGCTCGCCGACGGCCGCCGCGTGGTCCTCGAGACGGAGCACTGGGTCGCGTACGTGCCGTACGCGGCGAAGTGGCCCGTCGAGGTGCATCTCGCGCCGCGCCGCGACGTGCCCGACCTGCCCGCCCTGACCGACGCCGAGCGCGACGACCTCGCGACGACGTACCTCGAGCTCCTCCGGCGGCTCGACCGGTTCTTCGAGACCGCCGACGGCGACCCCATCCCCCTGCCGTACATCGCCGCGTGGCACCAGGCTCCGGCGCACGAGGGCCGCTCGGTCGAGGACGGCGGCACCGACGAGGTGACGCTCACGCGTCTGCACCTGCAGGTCTTCTCGGTGCTGCGCGCCCCCGGCAAGCTCAAGTACCTCGCGGGCTCCGAGTCCGGCATGGGCGCGTGGATCAGCGACACCACGCCCGAGCGGGTCGCCGCCCGACTGCAGGAGCTCGCCCCTGCGGGCACGGCGCGCGGCTGGGTCCCCGCCTGGGAGCAGGAGGCGGGCGCCGCCCGCGCGCGCACGGTGTTCGCCGAGGCGTTCGGCACGACCGGCGACAGCGGCCACGGCGGCGGCGACGGCGACCGCGACGACCTGCGCGTGTGGAGCGCGCCGGGCCGGGTCAACCTCATCGGCGAGCACACGGACTACAACGCCGGGCTGTGCCTGCCCATCGCGCTGCCGCACCGCACGTACGTCGCGCTGCGCCCGCGCACCGACGGCGTCGTACGCCTCGCGTCCGCGCAGGCACCGGGCGAGGCGTGGGAGACGACGCTCGACGACGTCGCGCCCGGCGCGGTCTCCGGCTGGGGGGCATACGTCGCCGGCGTCGCCTGGGCGCTGCGCGAGCACCTTGCCGCGACGGGCGCGGACCCCGCGGTGGTCCCGGGCTTCGACGCCGCGGTCGACTCGTGCGTGCCGTTCGGCGCCGGCCTCTCGTCGTCCGCCGCGCTCGAGTGCGCGGTCGCCGTCGCGCTCGACGACGTCGCGGGCCTCGGCCTCGCCGCCACTGACGCCGGCCGCGCGGCCCTCGCGACGGCGTGCATCCGCGCCGAGAACGAGATCGCCGGGGCACCGACCGGAGGCATGGACCAGTCCGCGTCGTTGCGCGCCCAGGTCGGTCACGCCCTGCTGCTCGACTGCCGCCCCGCTCTCGACCCCACTGAGTCCGCGGAGCAGGAGCCGTTCGACCTCGAGTCCGCGGGCCTCGCCGTCCTCGTCATGGACACGCGCGCCGAGCACCAGCTCGTCGACGGGCAGTACGCCCAGCGGCGCGAGACGTGCGAGGCCGCGGCGCAGGGCCTGGGGCTCGCCTCGCTCCGCGAGCTCGCCGACGCCGCGGCCTCGTCCGACGACCCGGCGGGCACGCTCGACGTCGCGCTCGACAAGCTGCCCGACGACGTCTCCCGCCGCCGCGTGCGCCACGTCGTCACCGAGATCGGCCGCGTTCGCGACCTCGTCGCGCTCCTGCAGGACGGTCGCGTCGGCGAGATCGGGCCGCTCATGAACGCGTCGCACGCGTCGCTGCGCGACGACTACGAGGTGTCGAGCGTCGAGCTCGACGTCGCCGTCGAGGCCGCTCGCGTCGCCGGCGCCCTGGGCGCGCGCATGACCGGAGGAGGCTTCGGCGGCTCGGCGATCGCGCTCGTCGCCGCGGACCGCGCCGAGGCCGTCGCCGACGCCGTGCGCGCCGCGTTCGAGCGCGAGGGCTTCGGCGCCCCGGGCTTCCTCCTCGCCGTCCCCTCAGCACCGGCCGACGTCGTCGCCTGAGCGACGGGCCGGACCGCCCGGAGAAGCCCCGCTCCCGGGCGGTCCGGCTCAGACCGGCCGTGACGCTCGGCCCGGGCGGCCGTGCTGCGTCATGGCTGTGACGCGGACGAGAAGGGCGCTCAGGGCCGGAGGGGCGGCCGTGCCGGGTCGTGGCGGGTCTGGCGGGAGCGCCGCGAGGAACGAGCGGCGCGGATGGTAGACCCGGCACGGCCGCCCCGGAGAGCCCTGAGCGCCTGTGCCATCCGAGCGATCAGAGGTCAGAGGTCGTACGTCACGACGAGCGGCGCGTGGTCGCTCCAGCGCTCCTCGTGGGACGGCGCGCGGTCGACCTCGACCTTGACGGTACGCTCGGCGAGCGCGGGCGTCGCGAGCTGGTAGTCGATGCGCCAACCCGAGTCGTTGTCGAACGCGCGACCGCGCCACGACCACCAGGTGAACGGGCCGGGCCCTTCGCCGCCGTGGACCCGGCCGAGGTCGACGAGGCCGACGTCGTCGAGCCACGTGTCGACGTACGCGCGCTCCTCGGGCAGGAAGCCTGCGCTCTTGAGGTTTCCCTTCCAGTTCTTGATGTCGGCGTTGTGGTGGGCGATGTTGAGATCGCCCGCGAGCACCGCACGGCGCCCGTCGGCGGAGAGCTCGCGCAGGCGTGCAGTGACCCGCTCGAGGTAGGCGTCCTTCTGCGTCATCGTCTCGGGCTGGGACACGGTGCCGGAGTGGATGTAGGCGCTGACGACCGTGAGCGTCGACCCGTCGGGCAGGTCGAGGTCGGCCTCGACCCAGCGCCCCGTGTCGACGGGAGCCTCCGGCCCCTCAGCCCCGAGCCCGACGCGCACTGCGTGCACCGGCAGCCGCGAGGCGACGGCCACCCCGGCGCGACCCTTGATGTCGCACGCCTGGTGCGCGACGTGCCAGCCGTCGAGCAGCTCGTGCACGACCGTGTCGGGGGCTCGCACCTCCTGCAGGAGCAGCACGTCGGGCATCCGGGTGGCGATCCAGACGTCCATGCCCCGTCGGACGGCGGCGCGGATCCCGTTGACGTTGGCGGTGGCGACGGTGAGCAAGCGGAGGTCCTTCCTCGGTGGCGGAGCGCACGCGATCACGACGGCCGCGGGCACCGGGACATCCCATCACGGACCGCCCACGGCGCGGTCAGCGTGCGAGCGTGGCCCCGCTCACGTCGGCCGCCGCGGCCACCGGCCGGAACCGGCCGGCGAGGACCGCGGAGACGACGGCCAGCACCGCGAGGACGGCGAACCCCGTACGCAGCTGGTCCGCCGTCGCGAAGACACCGGTGAGCACGCCGCCGAGCACGGCGCCGACGTACGTGAACACGTTGAGCCGTGCGACGGCGCGGTCCGTCACGGACTCCACGGTGACGGTCCCTGCCGCACCCGTCTCCGCGACCGCCTCGCGTGCGCGGTCACCCGCCGCGGAGAACGCGAGCGGAGCGACGACGCCCAGCCCGAGCCCCGTCACCGCAAGGCCGAGCACCGCGACGGGCCAGCCCGGAGCGGCGGCCACCGCGAGGAAGCCCAGCGCGCCGAGCGCGCCGCCCCACCGCACGACCCGCACGCGGCCCAGCCGCTCGACGAGCCGGTCCCCGGTGAGGCGCGACACGATGAGGGTCGCCTGGTACGCGGCGTACCCGAGCGGTGCGACGACGGCGCTCGCCGCGAGCACGTCGTGCAGGAACGTGGCGCTCCAGCTGGAGATCGCCGAGTCCGCGACGGGGAACGCGACCATGGCGACCCCGAGCAGCGCGATCGTCCCGGCGGCCACGCGCGCACCCGGCGCCGCCGCGCCGTGCTCGCCACCCGGGGCGTCCGGCACGGGAGCCGTCGCGGAGGCGCGCTCGCCCACGAGGCGTGCCGAGAGGCTGAGCGCCGCCACGGCGACGACGACCGCGACGAGCGGCAGCGCGACCGGCTGACCCTGCCCGACGAGCGCCGCTCCCGACACGGCGAGGGCCCCGAGCACGCCGCCCGCGGCGTTGGCCGCGTAGAACGACGCGAGAAGGCTGCGCCCGTACGCCCGCTCGACGTCGATGCCCTGCATGTTCATCGCCGCGTCGACAGATCCCAGCGCGAGGCCGTACACCGCGAGCGCCGCGAAGAAGAGCGGCCAGACCGGCGCCGCGCCGGCGCCCGCGATGCCCAGCGCCGCGAGCAGGAGGCCGCCCACCACGACGACCCGCGACCCGCGCCGGGCCGACACCACCCCCGACAGCGCGCTGCCCAGCCCCGCGCACACGCACACGCCGAGCACGACGAGCGTGACGACGTCGTCCCCGATCCCGAGCCGGTCCTTGTACCCGGGGATGCTCGTGAGGACGACCGCGAACCCCGCGCCCTGGACCGCGTACGCGGCGGTGACGGCGGCCCGGGTGCGGCGGGTCCCGGCCGCAAGGGCGCTGCTCATGCGGAGGATGCTAGCCGTGCGATGAGCAGGTTGCGTACGACGACGGGGCGGCACTACCCCTGGGCAGCCTCAGGGGCTGGTGCCAGCGTGGCCGCCAGAACCGACCAACCCTCGTCCGCACGCACCCAGAGGCGCGTGTAGACCAACCGCGCGGAGACCGCGGTGCCGCCCTGGATCGCCTCCACGGCGGCGACCAGCCGGGTCACTCCGCTCGCGACGTGCTCCTGGACGTCCAGCGACTCCTCGTCCAGGCGGGTGATCCGGAGCAGACCCGAGCGGTAGCTCTCCAGGTCGTCCTCCTTGGAGAAGACGGACCCGTCGGGGCCGGCACCGACGCACCGAGGATGCAGCAAGGCGTCCAACGCCTCGACGTCGCCGGCGCGCTGGGCGGCGTGGAGCGCGTGCTCTGCAGCAAGAAGACTCATCGGCCGAGTCTATGCACCGGTACCTGCCCCGCGACGGGCGTTCCGCCTCAGGCGAAGGAGCGCTCCGCCGTGTCGACGACGTTGGCCAGGAGCATCGCGCGCGTCATGGGTCCGACCCCGCCCGGGTTGGGCGAGAGCCAGCCCGCGACCTCGGCGACGCCCGGGTCGACGTCGCCGCGCAGGCGCGCCTTCCCGGTCTCGGGCTCGACGACGCGGCTCACGCCGACGTCGAGCACAACGGCTCCTCGCTTGACGTGCGCGGGCTTGACGAAGCCCGCGACGCCGGCGGCCGCGACGATGACGTCGGCGCCCTGCAGGTGCGCGGCGAGGTCGACCGTCCCCGTGTGCGTGAGGGTCACCGTCGCGTTGATCTCGCGGCGCGTCAGGAGCAGGCCGATCGAGCGGCCCACCGTGGTGCCACGGCCGACCACGACGACGTCCTTGCCCGCGAGGTCGATGCCGTGCCGGCGCACGAGCTCGATGATCCCGGCGGGCGTGCACGGCAGCGGCGAGGTGACGGCCTCGTTGACGCGCAGCACGAGACGACCGAGGTTGGTCGGGTGCAGGCCGTCTGCGTCCTTGGCGGGGTCGATCCGCTCGAGCACCGCGTTCGTGTCGACGCCCCGCGGCAGCGGGAGCTGCACGATGTAGCCCGTGCACGCCGGGTCGGCGTTGAGGCGGTCGATCGCCGCCTCGACGTCGGCCTGCGTCGCGTCGGCGGGCAGGTCCTCGCGGATCGACTCGATGCCGACCTCGGCGCAGTCGCGGTGCTTGCCCGCGACGTACGACACGGACCCGGGGTCCTCGCCCACGAGGATCGTCCCCAGTCCCGGGACGACGCCGCGGTCGCGCAGCGCGGCGACGCGCGAACGCAGCTCGGACTTGATGGTGGCGGCGGTGGCCTTGCCGTCGAGGATCTGCGCGGTCACTGCTGCAGCTCCGGGTAGAGCGGGAAGTCGGCCGTGAGCGCCTCGACGCGGCGGCGCAGGGACTCGACGTCGGCCGCCGCGCCCTCGCGCAGCGTGGTCGCGATGATCTCCGCGACCTCGGTGAACTCGGCGTCGCCGAAGCCGCGCGTCGCGAGCGCGGGCGTGCCGATCCGCAGGCCGGACGTGACGCGCGGGGGCCGCGGGTCGAACGGCACGGCGTTGCGGTTCACGGTGATGCCGACCTCGTGGAGGAGGTCCTCGGCCTGCTGGCCGTCGAGCGCGCTGTGGCGCAGGTCGACGAGCACGAGGTGGACGTCGGTGCCGCCGGTGAGGACGGACACGCCGGCCTCGGCGACGTCGGCCTGGGCGAGGCGGTCGGCGATGATGCTCGCGCCGCGCAGCGTGCGCTCCTGGCGGTCCTTGAAGTCGTCCGTCGCGGCGATCTTGAACGACACGGCCTTGGCGGCGACGACGTGCATGAGCGGGCCGCCCTGCTGGCCCGGGAACACGGCGGAGTCGATCTTCTTCGCGTACTCCTCCTTGCTCAGGATGAAGCCGGAGCGCGGACCGCCGATCGTCTTGTGCACCGTGGAGGACACGACGTCCGCGAACGGCACCGGGGACGGGTGCAGGCCCGCGGCGACGAGGCCCGCGAAGTGCGCCATGTCGACCCACAGCTTGGCGCCGACCTCGTCCGCGATCTCGCGGAAGGCGGCGAAGTCGAGGTGGCGGGGGTACGCGGACCAGCCGCCGATGATGACGTCGGGGCGCGTCTCGAGCGCCTGCTTGCGCACCTCGTCCATCTCGATGCGGTACGACTGCGGGTCCACGCCGTACGCCGCGACGTCGTAGAGCTTGCCGGAGAAGTTGATCTTCATGCCGTGCGTGAGGTGGCCGCCGTGGGCCAGCTCGAGGCCGAGGATCTTGTCGCCCTTGTTGATGAGGGCGTGCAGCACGGCGGCGTTCGCGGTGGCACCGGAGTGCGGCTGGACGTTCGCGTGCTCGGCGCCGAAGAGCGCCTTGGCGCGGGCGATCGCGAGGTTCTCGGCGATGTCGACCTGCTCGCAGCCGCCGTAGTACCGGCGGCCCGGGTAGCCCTCCGCGTACTTGTTGGTGAGGACCGAGCCCTGCGCCTGCAGGACGGCGCGCGGGACGAAGTTCTCGGACGCGATCATCTCGAGCGTGTCGCGCTGGCGCGCGAGCTCGCCGTCGAGGACCGCGGCGATCTCCGGGTCGAGCTCGGCGAGCGGGGTGTTCAGGACGTTCTGCGACGGGCGGTCAACGGGCTGGGCGCTCATGGCGTCTCCTCGCGGTCTGGGCAGCGGTGTCGTCGGTGGAGAGGCTGGACGGTTTGCCGGTGGGTGGTCCCGGTCCGCAACCGGGTACGCACCCACGACGGGGTGACCCGGGGCCCAGGCGAACGACCCGTCGTCTGCACAGCGTGCCGCTCCCCGGTGGTGATCCACCATCCCCGCTCGAACGGCAGGGTGCGCCAGTCGCGACGCGCACGATCCTAACCCACACCCCGGGCCGCCGGTCGAGCGGTCAGGCGTCCTGCTGCTCCTGGGTGGCGGCGTCCTCGCGCACCTCGGCCGCGCCGAGGATGCGGCGCAGGTACGTGTACGTGAGGTCGCCGGCGGCCTTGTCGTACTGCTCCTCGTACCCGTGCTTCGTGTACATCGCGAGGTTCTGCTTCGAGTCCTTGCCGGTGAAGACCCAGATCTCCGTCGTCTGCTCGGGCAGGTACGGCAGCACCTCGAAGAGCATCTGGGTACCGATGCCGCGGCCCTGCATGTCCGGGGCGACGGCGAGCCGGCCGAGCGTCGCCCGGCTCTCCTCGATCTCGACCCGGACCGATCCGACGAGGCGGTGGCCGAGCCACGCGCCGATCGTCACGACGTCCTCGCGTGCGAGGTCGTCGCGCAGCTCGTGCAGGGTCTGCGTCAGCGGGGGGATGTTCGGGTCGCCGTACAGCTGCGCCTCGGTGACGAACGCCGCCCGGCGCAGGGTCAGGAGCTCACCGGCCTCGGCGTCGGCGACGAGGCGGGTCGTGATCTGCGCGTCGTTCATGGGTTCATCGTGTCAGACGTGGGCGCGTCGCACGGCCCCTGTCCGGGTGATGTCCGTGCGCGACGTCCGCGGGGAGGACGACGACGGCCTGCGCCCGAGGGCGCGGCTACCCTCTGAGGGGTGTCCACGACAAGCCCCCCGGTCTCCGGCGCCACCGCCGCCTCCGACCCGACGCACTGGGTCCTCACGCTCTCCTGCCCGGACGGTCCGGGGATCGTGCACGCCGTCGCGGGGGCGCTCGCCGGGCTCGGGGGCAACATCACCGAGTCGCAGCAGTTCGGCGACCCGCTGTCGGGGCTGTTCTTCATGCGCGTGCAGGTCGAGGCCGCCGTCCCCCGCGGCGCCCTCACCGACGCGCTCGCTCCCGTGCTCGAGCGGTTCGGCATGGCCTGGGAGCTCGACGTCGTCGGGCGCCGGGTGCGCACGCTCCTCATGGTCTCGAAGGCGCCGCACTGCCTCGTGGACCTGCTGTACCGCGAGCGGTCCCAGGCGATGCCGATCGAGGTCGTGGGCGTCGTCGGGAACCACACGGACCTGGAGGACATCGCGACGTTCTACGGCAAGCCGTTCCACCACGTCCCCGTGACCCGGGAGACGAAGGCCGACGCGGAGTCGCGGCTGCGCGAGCTCGTGCACCAGCTCGACGTGGAGCTCGTCGTGCTCGCGCGCTACATGCAGATCCTCTCGGACGACCTGTGCCGCGAGATGCCCGGGCGGATCGTCAACATCCACCACTCGTTCCTGCCGAGCTTCAAGGGTGCGCGCCCTTACGCCCAGGCGCACGACCGCGGCGTGAAGCTCATCGGAGCGACGTCGCACTACGTGACGGGCGACCTCGACGAGGGCCCGATCATCGAGCAGGACGTCGCGCGCGTCGACCACTCGCGTCGGGTCGAGGACCTCGTCGCGATCGGCGAGGACGTCGAGCGGCAGACGCTCGCACGAGCGGTCAGGTGGCACGCCGAGCATCGTGTGCTGCTCGACGGCCACCGGACCGTCGTCTTCCGCTGAGCACTTCACGACCGAGGACGCCGGGCACGCGGCGAGACCCCGCCACGTCCTCCGTGGCGGGGTCTCGCGGTGGGTGCGGGGATCAGGCCCCGGACGTCACTGCTCGGTGAGCGGAGCCAGGGTCGGGTCGTTCGCGTAGACCTCGGCAGCGTTCTCCTGCGTCACGATCTGCGGCTCGAGCAGGAAGGCCGGGACGACCTTCACGCCGTTGTCGTAGGACTCGGTGTCGTTGACCTCGAAGTCCTCGCCCTGCTGCGCGAGATCGACCTGGTTGATCGTCTCGGCGACGAGCTCACGCGTGTCCTTGTAGATCGTCGAGTACTGCTCGCCCGCGACGATCGACTTGACGGACTCGACCTCGGAGTCCTGGCCGGTGATGACCGGGGTCTCCAGGCCGGCCTGCGTCGCCGACGTGAGGGCGGCGCGAGCCAGCGTGTCGTTCGGCGAGAGGACGCCGTGCAGCTCGGTGCCGTCGCTGTAGCTGCCGGACAGGATCGTGTCCATGCGGTTCTGCGCGTTCTCGGCCTCCCAGCCCTGCGTGGAGGTCTCCTGCTGCGTGACCTGGCCGGAGACGACCGTGAGCGTCCCGTCGTCGATCTTCGGCTGCAGGATGCTCATGGCACCCTCGAAGAACGGCTTGGAGTTCGCGTCGTCGGGCGAACCCGAGATGAGCTCGATGTTGTACGGGCCCTCACCCTTGCGCTCGGCGAGACCGTCCAGCAGGGCCTGACCCTGCAGCTCGCCGACCTTGAAGTTGTCGAACGCGACGTAGAGGTCCACGGCCTCCGTGTTCTTCACGAGCCGGTCGTACGCGATGACCTTGACGCCCTGGTCCGCGGCGGCCTCGAGCTGGCTACCCAGCTGCGAGCCGTCGATCGCGCCGACCACGATGACCTTGGCGCCCTGCTGAACCATCGCCTGGATCTGGTTCTGCTGCTCCGAGACGCCACCGTTGGCGAACTGCACGAGCGGCTCGTAGCCGGCCTCGGTCAGGCCGTCGTTGAACAGCTCCTCGGCGAGGACCCAGTTCTCCGAGGTCTTCTGCGGGAGTGCGACACCGATCGTCGCGCCCTCCTCGAAGCCTGCCGCCGCCTCGGCGCCGCCGGTCTCGGAGTCCGAGCCCCCGCGGCCGTTGTCCTCGGAGGAGCAGCCCGAGAGGACGAGGGCGCTCGCGGCGCTCAGCGCCAGGAGCGCCGTGGTGAGCTTCTTCATGGGTTCCACTTTCTGGTTGGGCACCCTTCGTCGGGTGCATGTGGTGGAGGAAAGTCGTGGAGCGGTCCGGCGAACGCCGGGTCTGTCAGCCCTTCGCCGCGGTCGCGCCCTCGGCGACGGGCACCTCCGGCTGCGGGTCGTCCGCGCCGGGGACCGAACCGGTGCCCTTGTCGCGGCGGTTCGGGAAGATGAGCGCGATGATCGACGGCCGGCCCTGCACCTTGTTGTAGACGTCGAAGGCGACGGCGGCGAGGAGCACGAGGCCCTTGATGATCTGGGTCATGTCGGACCCGACACCCATGAGCTGCAGGCCGTTGTTGAGCACCGCCATCACGAGACCACCGATGACGGAGCCGACGACGGTGCCGACACCGCCGGAGACCGCCGCCCCACCGATGAAGACGGCGGCGATCGCGTCGAGCTCCCACATGTTGCCGTCCGACGGACCGGAGGCGGTGGCGCGGCCGATGAAGATCATGCCCGCGACCGCCGCGAGGATCGACATGTTCATCATGACGAAGAAGTTCGTCCGCCGGATGTTGACGCCCGAGAGCGCCGCGGCGGCCCGGTTGCCGCCGACCGCGTAGACGTGCCGGCCGGTGATCGTCCGCGCTGCCACGAAGTGGTAGACGATGACGAGCACCGCGAGGATCACGCCGGCGACGGGGAAGGAGGTCCCGTACCGGCCGCTGCCGAAGAGGTAGGTCAGGTAGCCGATCACCGCGGCTGCGACGAGCACGCGGACGACGAGCACCCCGACGGGCGAGACCTCGAGGCCCAGGCGACGTGCGCTCGCGCGACGGCGGAGCTCGGACCAGACGACGGACGCGATCGCGAGGATGCCGAGGACGAGCGTCCAGTTGTTCATGCCCGTGTTCGGCCCCCACTCGGGCAGGTAGCCCGCGCCCATGGTCCGGAACTGCTCGGGGACGGGGACCGAGTTCGAGTCGCCGATGAGCTGGTTCAGGCCGCGGAACAGCATCATCCCGGCGAGCGTGGTGATGAACCCCGGGATGCCGACGTAGGCGACCCAGAACCCCTGCCACGCACCGATGACGGCGCCGACGCCGAGCCCGAGCAGGATCCCGGCCCACCAGGGCAGGCCCCAGTCCCGCATCGCCAGCGCGACGATGATCCCGGTCACGGCGGCGACCGACCCGACGGAGAGGTCGATGTGCCCCGCGATGATCACGAGGACCATGCCGATCGCCAGCACGAGGATGTACGAGTTCCCGATGATGACGTTCTGCGCGTTGGTGGGGGTCAGGACGTTCCCGCCTGTCCGCCAGTGGAAGAAGAAGATCAGCACGACGAGCGCGATGACCATGCTGTACTGCCGCAGGCCGCCGCCCGCCAGCTGCTTGAATGACGACATCGTCGGTGCTTCCTTCTGTGTCTTCGTCGGTCTGGTTGTCGTCGGTCTGGTCGAGGTGCCCGTGGTCATGCCGCGGTCCCCGTCATGAGTCGCATGAGACCCTCCTGGGTCGCCTCGGCGCCGGGTACCTCACCGGTCACGCGACCCTCGAAGACCGTGTAGATGCGGTCGCAGATCCCGAGGAGCTCGGGGAGCTCGGAGGAGATCACGACGACGCCCTTGCCCGAGTCCGCGAGCTGCTGGATCAGGTGGTAGATCTCGTACTTCGCGCCCACGTCGATCCCTCGGGTGGGCTCGTCGAGGATGAGGAGCTCCGGCTCGGTGAACATCCACTTCGCGAGCAGCACCTTCTGCTGGTTGCCGCCCGAGAGCTTGACGACGCCTTCCCTGACGGTCGGGGCCTTGACTCCCAGGGACTTCCGGTACCCCTCGGCGGCCAGGTAGGCCTCGCCCTCGTTGATGCTCCCGCGCTGGGTCACGCGTGGCAGGTTCGCGGAGATCACGGTGTCCTGGATCGTGTCCAGGAGGTTCAGGCCGAGCGACTTGCGGTCCTCGGGCACGTAGGCGATGCCGTGCTTGACCGCGGACAGCACGGTCGGCATCGCCACGGCCTTGCCGTCGATCCGGACCGAGCCGGAGAGGAAGCGGCCGTAGGAACGGCCGAAGATCGAGCGTGCGAGCTCGGTGCGACCTGCACCCATGATCCCGGCGAAACCGACGATCTCGCCGCGGCGGACGTGGAAGCTCGAGCGGTTGCACACGAGCCGGCCGGGGACCTCCGGATGCTCCACGGTCCAGTCCTCGACCTCGAAGAAGGTCTCGCCGATCTGCGGGCTGTGCTCGGGGAACCGCGACTCCAGCGAGCGTCCGACCATGCCGCGGATGATGCGGTCCTCGTCGACCCCGCCCGCCTTGACGTCGAGCGTCTCGACGGAGCGGCCGTCGCGGATGATCGTGATGGCGTCCGCGATCTCCTCGATCTCGTTGAGCTTGTGCGAGATCATGATGCTGGTCAGGCCGTGGTCGCGCAGACCGCGCAGGAGGTCGAGCAGGTGCTCGGAGTCGTTCTCGTTGAGCGCCGACGTGGGCTCGTCGAGGATGAGCAGGCGGACGTCCTTGGCGAGCGCTCGAGCGATCTCGACGAGCTGCTGGTGGCCGACGCCGATGTTCTTGATCAGCGTGTCGGGCGACTCGCGGAGCCCCACCCGCGCGAGGAGCTCCTGCGAGCGACGACGCGCCTCGGCCCAGTCGAGCCCGAACCGGCCGCGCACCTCGTTGCCGAGGAAGATGTTCTCGGTGATCGACAGCTCCGGGATGAGCGCGAGCTCCTGGTGGATGATGACGATCCCGGCGCTCTCGCTCGAGCGGATGTCCTTGAACTGGACCTCCTCGCCCTCGTAGTGGATCTCGCCCGCGTACGACCCGTGCGGGTACACGCCCGAGAGCACCTTCATGAGCGTCGACTTGCCCGCGCCGTTCTCGCCGCAGATCGCGTGGATCTCTCCCGCGCGCACCGTGAGCGACACCTCGTCGAGCGCCTTGACGCCCGGGAACTCCTTGGTGATGGACCTCATCTCGAGGATCACGTCGCCGTCCGCCATCGGACTCCTCCCGCCAGTCGTCGCGGCGCTCCTGCGCACCGCGAGCCCGGACTTCTCGTGCTGTCCGAGCCGGAGCGACGCTAATCCTGGCGGCTCCTTGGCGTCAACTCCTGAACTCAAGGATCCAGGAAACGTGACCAAACAGCGATGTTCGCGGACGAGGGCGGGTCGGATGTGAGCGCGAACACACCGGGACCGCTCCCCCGTGAACACATCGTGAACACGAGGCGCGGAGCTCGCGGCCAGCCGGACGGTGCCCGAGGGAGAGCCCTGGCGAGGCGACCAGGGCTCTCCCTCGACGTCAGGAGCAGCTCAGCGGCTCGTAGGGAGCGGCGAAGGTCGAGGTGACCTCGTCGCCGTCGACCGTCGCCGTCGCGGTGACGGTCGCCTCGCCCGCCTCGAGCACCGTCGCGCGCACCGCGAACGACTGGTAGGCGTTCTTGCCCGGCGCGACGTCCGCGAGGGTCTTCCCGCCGAACGGCGTGCGGAGCGTGACGTCCACCGGCACGGCGCCGTCGTTCGCCGCGCGCACCGCGACGTACGCCTTGCCCGCGAGGCAGCGCCCCGTGGCCTCGACCGTGACGGGCAGACCGTCCGCCGCCTGGGGGTCCACGAGCACCGCGACGGTCCGGGCCGGCACGGTGACCGTCCCGGTCTCCGTGTCCCACGTCGTCTCGCGCACGACGGCGTCGCTCCCGTTCTGCTGGACGGGCGAGAGCACGTAGTCACGTCCGGCGAGCGCCCCGACGGTGTGCGTGACCGGCTCGGGCGAGGCGTTGAACACGGCGAGCAGCCCGTCGAGCGCCGGGTCGGCGTCGGCGCCGACGAGGTCGTCGACCGACATGACGATCACGCCGGGCTCCTGGTCCGTGCCCGCGTCGGGGAACGTGACCTTCTCGCGGATCGCGTCGGCGTCGCCGAGGCGGAACAGGTCGGTCGAGTGCCGCAGGCGCAGCAGGTCGCGTGCCTGTGCCGAGGCCGTCGCGATGTCCTCCGGCGACGGCTTGAGCGCCGGGTCCGCGAGGAGCGGTGCCATGAGCGGCCACTTGTCCTCGTTGTCGGCGGCCATCGGCAGACCCTTGCCGAACCCGTTGTCCTGGCCGGACCAGTCGATCGCGTTGAACCAGTCGCCCGAGTCGTAGCTGTTGCGGTCGAGCGACTTCGAGCGGAGCAGGTCGGTGCCCGCGTGCCAGAACGACGGTGTCTGCGACAGCGCCGCGGTGGCGAGCGAGACGGTGTTCATCCGCACGCGCTCGTCCATCGGCGTGTCCGCCGGCAGCTTGAGCGTGAGCAGGTCGAAGAGCGTCTCGTTGTCGTGCGCGTCGACGTACGTGACGACCTCCTCCGGCGAGTCGGCGTAGCCCGCCGGGGCCCCGCGGTAGTCGAGCTCGTCGCCGCGCTGCTCCTCGCCCGTCGACGTGACGAACGTGTAGTCGCGCAGGTTGCCCGCGAGGCCGAGCCGCACGAGGTCGGTCTCGTGACCGAGCGTGGCGAGCTCGTCGTCGGACCCGTCGTTGACCGTCCCGGGCTCCCCCGCGCGGGCGGGCTGCCCGTTGGGGTCGGTCCAGAGGCCGGTGCCGAAACCCTGGGTGAACGTCGTCGCGCCGTCGACGGGCGACCCGCCGTGCACCGCGTCGCGCAGGCGGTCGGAGAACGTCCCGATGCCGGTGCCGCCGAGCTGTCCCTGCGTGGCCTGCTCGAACAGCGCGTTCCCCGCGACCTCGCCGAAGTCCCAGCCCTCGCCGTACAGGTACACGGACTCGCCGTCGACACCGTCCTCGGCGAGCGTCAGCTCGTCGAGCGCGGCGCGCACGTCGAGCATGTTCTGCTTCGAGTGGTGGCCCATGAGGTCGAAGCGGAACCCGTCGACCTTGTAGTCGCGGGCCCACGTGACGACCGAGTCGACCATGAGCTTGCCGGCCATCGCGTGCTCGGTGGCGACGTTCTGGCAGCACGTGCTCGTCTCGACCGCGCCCGACGTCGGGTCGAGCCGGTGGTAGTAGCCCGGCACGACCTTGTCGAGCACGGACTTCTCGGCCTGCCCGCTCGCCGCCGTGTGGTTGAACACCTGGTCGAGCACCACCTGGAGGCCCGCGTCGTGCAGCCCGCCGACCATGGTGCGGAACTCCGCGACGCGCGCGCCGCCGTCGGCGTCCACCGCGTACGACCCCTCGGGTGCCGAGAAGTGCCACGGGTCGTAGCCCCAGTTGAACCCGTCGGTGGCCTGGACCGCCGTGACCGCGGCCTGCTGCTCGGTCGAGTCGGGCGCGAACCCGCTGAGGTCACCGGTGGTGGCCTGGGCCGCACGGTCCTCGGGGATGCTCGCGATGTCGAACGTCGGCAGCAGGTGCACCGTCGTGAGGCCCGCGTCCGCGAGCTCGCGCAGGTGTGTCATGCCGTCCGAGTCCTCCTCGGCGAACGCGAGGTAGGTCCCGCGTTCCTCGGCCGGGACGGTCTCGTCCGCGATCGAGAAGTCCCGCACGTGCAGCTCGTAGATCGTCTGGTCGACGGCGCGCTCCACGACCGGCGCGGGAGTTCCCTCCCAGGTGCTCGGGCGGAACGCCGGGTCGTCGAGGTCGACGGCCACCGAGTGCGTCGAGTCGAGCGTGAGGCCGACCGAGTACGGGTCGGTCACGACGTTGGCCTCGACCTTCCCCGTGCTCGGGACGTAGACCTGCACCTCGTAGAGGTAGCGGGCACCCTTCCAGCCGACGGCTGCGCCGCCGAGCTTCTTGGCCGCGTCCTTGCCGTCGAGCGTCCACGTGCCGTCGGACTGGCGCGTGGTCGCGAACCGCTCGGGCTCGTCGTCGAGCGACGCGCCCGCGGGCCAGGCGAGGAGCGTGACCTCCTGGGCCGTCGGCGCCCAGAGCGCGAACGCCGCCCACTTGCCGTTGGCGTGCCACGTGAGGCCGAGCTCGCGGTCGGCAGCGTCCTCGGCGAAGAGGTCGTCGACCACGCCCGGGATCTGCACCCCGGTCGCCGCCGTGAGCGTCTCGCCGTCGGTGCGGGTCACGAGGAGCTGCCCGCGGAGCGCCGCCTCGACCGCGTCGCGCGCGACCGGCTCGCCGTCCGCATCCGTCACGTGCAGCGCGGTGTACGCCGCGAGCGCCGGGAAGTCGGCAGCAACCTCGTCGGGCAAGCCCGCGGGCCCGCCACCCGGGTCCACCTCGAGGGTGTACGACGTCGCGCCCTCCGGCGCGTCCACCGCACCGTCCGCGACGGTCAGCCCGCCCTCGGGTGCGGCCCACAGCGTGAACCCGTCGCCCGTGCCGAGGTCGCCCGGCCAGGCCAGGAGTCCCTCGCGCACCCAGTGGGCGGCCTGCTGGCCGGTCCCGGGCAGCGGGGGGTTCTCGACGCCGATCTCGAGCACGTGCGTCTCGAGGTCGTACGTGAAGGTCACCGTCTCGCCGTCACCGACCGAGAACTGGTAGTTCGCGCCGTCGGGCGCGCCGCCGACACCGTAGTTCTCCGCCCAGCTCAGGCCGTGCGCGACCTTGCCCTCGTACGCGCCCGCGGCGAGGTCGTCCGTCGACCACGTGTACGTCCCGTCGCCGTCGGGGTCCTTGAGCCACGTCGCGAGGCAGTCGGGCGCCCACGAGCCGGGGCAGCCGACCTGGTCCTGGAACGACCCCGCGAGCGTGACGATCGGACCCTGGGCGGTGCTCGAGAAGTCCTTGCTCACCGGGTCCCAGTAGAACGTCACCGGCCCGCCCTCGGTCGTGTACGTCGCGTTGCCGCCGCCCGGCTCACCGCCGACGCCGTAGTTCACGGTCCACGACCCGTTGATCGCGACCTTGTACTCGTACGTGCCCGCGGGGACGTCGAACGTGCCCGCGTACACGCCGTCGGCACGCTCGGTCAGCTTCGCCGCCTCGCAGCCCGGCGCCCAGTCGCCGGCGCAGCCCATCTCGGAGTTGTGGCTCCCGGGCACGGTCACGAGGTCGATCTCAGGCTCGGGCTCCTCGGAGACCGTGCCGCTCACGTCCACGCCGACGCTCGCGAACGTCGACGCGGCGGCGCGGTCGCCGTCGGCGTCGGTCGTCACGGCGCGGTACTCGACGAGCGTGCCCTCGGGCAGCCCCGTCACGTCGTGGAAGACGCGCGGCGTCGTGTCCTCGGCGGTCCCCAGCGGCGTCCACTCCGAAGCGCCCACCTCGCGCCACGCGAACGACGTCTCGGCCCACGCGTCGGCGTCGACCGTCGCGGCGACCGGAGCGACCCCGGTCAGCGCGGCTCCCGCGGCCGGGACGGTCACGGCGATGTCGCCGGACGAGTCTGCGCCGACCTGGCGGTCCGCGCGGAGCACGACGGCGGACGTGGCCGGGACGGTGAGCGTCACCGTGCCCTCGGCGTCGGCCGTGACGGGCACCTCGCCCGGACCAGCCCCCTCGCCGTAGAGCACCTCGTACGAGGCGCCCGGCGTGAGGGTGGCGAACGTCGCCGAGCGCTCCTCCGCCGCGTTGTTCAGCGCGACGAGGTGCTCGATCCTCTCGTCGCGGTCGACGCGGCTGAAGGCGTAGACGCCGGCGCCGTTCGTGACGTGGCGCTCGACCTGGGCGCCGGTCGCGAGCGCCGGGTGGCTCTCGCGCAGCGCGGCGAGCGACGCGATGTGCTCGTAGAGCGGCGCGTCGGTGCCGTAGCGGTCGACGCTGCCCGCCTGCTCGCCCGTGACCAGCGGCTGGTCGGCGTACTCGGCGACCTGCGTCGCGAAGAGGGTCTGGCGCGCGTCCTTGTCGCCGCCCGTGCCCGCGAAGCCCTGCTCGTCGCCGTAGTAGACGACCGGCTGGCCGCGCGTGAGGTACATGAGCTCGTGCGCGAGCTCGTCCCGCGCGAGCGGGTCGTCCGTCGAGGCGAGCATGTACCCGACACGACCCATGTCGTGGTTGCCGAGGAAGGTCGGGAGCGCGCTCGCCGACGAGTCGGGCGTCGTGTACAGGTCGTCGCTCGCGAAGAGCGACGCGAGACCCTTGGCACTGTTGCCGCTCGCGAAGCTTGTCGCCGCGGACTGGAACGTGAAGTCGAGCGTCGAGCTCATGTCGGTGCGCCGCACGTACGGCGACAGCTTCGCGGCGTCGGCGTCGTAGACCTCGCCGAACATGAAGAAGTCGTCCTTGCCCTGCGCGTGCGCGTAGTCGAGGACCTCGGTGGTCCAGGTCTCCCAGAACTCGAAGTTCACGTGCTTGACGGTGTCGATCCGGAAGCCGTCGATGCCGAGGTCGATCCAGTCCTGGTAGACGTCGACGAAGCCGTCGACGACCGTCGGGTGCTCGGTCATGAGGTCGTCGAGTCCGTCGAAGTCGCCATACGTGACAGACTCCCCCGTCCACGTCGAGTTCCCGCGGTTGTGGTAGAGCGTCGGGTCGTTGAGCCACGACGGGACCTTGACGTCCTCCTTGCCCGCGGGCACCAACGGCGTGTAGGGGAACGACGTCGCGGGGTCGAGCGTCGGGAAGCCGTCGGTCCCCGCGTACGTGGCCGGGTCGAAGACGTTCCCCGCGGCGTCCCGGTACGGCGACGTCGCCTGGTCGACGTACGAGTACTGCTTCTCCTCGTAGTCGACGACGTCGGCGGTGTGGTTGGTGATGATGTCGAAGTAGACCTTGATCCCGCGGTCGTGCGCCTCGTCGATGAGCGCCTCGAGCTCGGCGTTGGTGCCGAGGTGGGGGTCGATCTGCGTGAAGTCGGTGATCCAGTACCCGTGGTACCCGGCCGAGGCGTTCGCACCCTCGCCCTGGACCGGCTGGTTCTTGAAGGACGGCGTGAGCCAGATCGCCGTCGTGCCGAGCCCTTCGACGTAGTCGAGGTTCTCGCGCAGGCCCGCGATGTCGCCGCCCTGGTAGAAGCCCTTGTTCGTCGGGTCGAACCCGGACACCAGCGGCTCGTCGCCGAGGCCCGCCGTGTCGTTCGACGGGTCACCGTTGGCGAACCGGTCGGTCATGACGAAGTAGAAGCGCTCGTCCGACCCGGGCTGGCGCACGGGCGGGACGACGAGCGCGGCGTCCTGCGCGTCGTCGTACTCCTCTGCGAGACCGAGGGGGGTCAGGGCGATGCGCTGCGTCGCGTCGTCGAACGTCACGCGCACGCGCGTGTCGCCCCCGAGCACGAGCGGGGCGTTGTCCTGGCCGCCGTCGCGCCCGTACGCCTCGTCCCAGGCGTCGTCCATGGCGACCTTGTACTGCCACGTCCCGGCGGGGACGTCGAACTCGGCCGCCCAGACGCCGGGCGTCTCCGTCGGCGCGAGATCGGTCGCGGCGCACGCGGGATCCCAGTCGGCCGCGCAGCCGAGCTCGGACTGGAGGTCGCCCACGAGGGCGGCGGTGCGGTCGGCGCCAGCCGCAGGGGCGGCCAGCGCGGCGACGGTGAGCCCGGCGAACGTCGAGGTCGCCAGCGCGAGCGCGGTGACCGACGCGGTCGCACGTGACGCGCGAGGCCGGGAGGAGCGGGGTGACGCGGTCGGCCACGGTGGGCGACGACGCGGCGTGGAGGTCATGAAGGACTCCCTCGTCCGAAGAGGTTCGTGCGGAAACCACGCGAGGAGCACGCTCGGACGACGGGACCAGCAGCGGACGACGTCGGCCGAGCCAGGCGCTTCTCAGCGTACGGCTGGCCCGACTGTACTGCTTGCAGAAAGTTGCAGCAAGGGTGTCGCGACGGCCGCCGAGGTCGCGGACCGCTTCCGGGCTGGTCAGTGACGGGTGGGGAGGAGACCATGTGTCGGTGACCGTGCTGTGGCGGCAGGCCCGCGAGTCGTTCTGGTTCTACCCGGCCCTGCTCTCGACCGGTGCCGTGATCCTGGCGGAGGTGCTCGTCACCGTGGACCGGTCGCTCGCGAACGACTCGTTCGACGACGTCGCCCTGCTGTCCAGCCTCAGCGCGAGCGGCAGCCGCGCGCTCCTGACAGCGATCGCGACCTCGGTCCTGACGGTGACCGGTACGACCTTCTCCATCACGATCTCCGTGCTGGCGACCACGACGTCGACGTACGGCCCGCGCCTGGTGCGCAACTTCATGAGCGACCGTGGCAACCAGCTCGTGCTCGGCGTCTTCACCGCCTCGTTCCTGTACTCGCTGGTCGTCCTGCGCTCCGTGCGCAGCGAGACCGACGACGGCGACGCGTTCGTGCCGACCCTCGCCGTGAACGGCGCGATGCTCCTCGCCGTCCTGAGCGTCGCCCTGCTCGTGTACTTCATCCATCACATCGCGAGCTCCGTGCAGGTCTCGACGCTGCAGCACCGGCTGCGCATCGAGCTGTCGGCCGTGGTCGACCTGCTCGCACCGGCACGGTACGCGGACGGAGCAGCCGCCCCGGAGACCATCGACCCGGAGCGGCTCCCGCCCGTGCGCGACGTCGTCGTGGCCGCCGGCACCGGCTACGTCCAAGAGCTCCACCTCGACCGGCTCGTGCGGCTCGCCGAGGCGTCCGGCGGGCTGGCGGAGTGCGTCGTCGCTCCCGGGGACCACGTCGTCGCGGGCGAGGTCGTCGCCCGCCTGCGCGGCGACGACGACGCCTGGGCGGACGAGAAGGGCGACGAGGTCCGCGCCGCCGTGACGCTCGGGGACGAGCGGACACCGCACCAGGACGTCGCGTTCGCGGTGCAGCAGCTCACCGACATGGCGGTGCGTGCCCTGTCCCCCGGGACGAACGACCCGTAAACCGCGGCCGGCGCGTTCGACGCGCTCGGTGACGGGCTCGTCACGCTCGTGTCCCGGCCGCCCCTGGCGCCCGGGCGCACGGATGCGGACGGGCGCCTGCGCGTCGTCGTCCCGTGGCCGCTGGCCGAAGATCTGATCGGCGCGGTCGTCGTCGCGATCCGCACGTACGCCACCGGGGCGCCCGTGGCTCTCGACGCGGCGCAGCGCCTGGCCGGACGGCTCGCCCGTGCCGCGGACCGGCCTGCACCCAGGGCCCGGCTGCGCGACGAGCTCGAGGCGCTGCGCCCCGCGGTCGCCGCCTCGCCCGTGCACGAACGGGACCGCGACCTCGCGCTGCACCGCATCGACCACGTGCTCACCAGCCTCGCCTGAGCACCGCGGCACCGAAGCGCAGAGCCGAGGGTGACGCGTCAGCCCGCGAGATGCCCCCATCGCGCAGCGAGGTCGCTCCACGGTCCGACGTCGGCCACCTCGCCGTCCTCCAGCACCACGACGCGGTCCGCCCGCGCGAGCGCCGCGCGCTTCGACGTCGCGCCGATCACCGTGGTGCCGCGCTCCCGCAGCGACGTCCACAGCTCGATCTCCGTCGCGGCGTCGAGCGCGCTGGAGACGTCGTCCGCGAGGAGGAGCTCGGTCTCCGTCGCGAGCGCGCGTGCGAGCGCGAGGCGCTGCACCTGCCCTCCCGACAGCCGGACGCCGCGGTGCCCCACGAGCGCCTCGTGCCCGCCGGCCTCGACGACGTCCTGCTCCAGGCGTGCTGCGGCGACGGGCCCGTGCACGTCGCGCTCGTGACCGAGCCGGACGTTGTCGGCGAACGTCCCGGAGAGCACGCGCGGCACCTGCGCGACGTGCGCGACCTGGCCGGGTCGCAGGAAGGTCTGGGCGTCGACGACGTCGGTGCCGTTCCACCGGATCGCACCGGTGTGCTCCATGAGGCCCGCGAGGGCGGAGAGCAGGCTCGACTTGCCGGAACCGACCTGGCCCAGGAGCAGCACCAGCTCACCGCGCCGCACCGACAGGTCGACGTCCTGGACGCCGATCGTGCCGTCGTCGTGCAGGGCCGTCATGCCGGCGAGGTCGAGGTGCTCCAGCGTCTGTCGGGGCCCCGGCGCGGGCGCCGGGGCGGCGCCGCTGAGCAGGTCGACGCCGGGCGGCAGGTCCATGAGGTCGGCCCCGGCCGCGAACCTGCTCGTCACCTGCTGCCACGAGCGCGTCCCCGGCGCCTCGGTCACGACCGCGCCGGCGACGACGCCGAACCAGCCGAACCCGTTCACGGCGTTCGCGACCAGCAGCGCCGTGGCGAGGTCCCACGTCCCCGTGAGGAGCCCTCCCCACGCCGCGACGACGCCGAGCTGGATCATGACGAGGGGTACGCCGTCGAGCGCGGCCTGGACGCGGTGCTCGAAGACCGCGGCCCGGACCCGACCGGCGTCGACGTCGTGCAGGTGGGCGTGCACGTGCGGCGTGCGGGCGGCGAGCTTGACGGTGCGCGCGGAGTCGAGCGCGGAGACCAGCGCCCGGCCGAACCGTGCGCGCGCGGCCGACGACCGCGTGGCCGACCGCCCGGCGATCGGTCGTCCGAGCGCCGAGGCCGCGGCGGAGACGACCATCACCGCCAGGAGCACCGCCCCGGCGAGCCAGGAGCCGCTGAGGAGCGCGGTGGCGCCCGCGATGAGGAGGCCGTTGACCAGGTCCACCCACCGGTCGGCATACCGGGCGAAACGGTCGGCGTCCATCGCGCGTGCGACGACCTCGCCCGGCGGGGAGGCCGGGAGCCGGTGCTGCCTGGTCTGGCCCGACATGACGGCCAGTCGCACGCGGAGCAGCACCTCGATCCACCAGCGCGGGTAGACGTACACGGCCCGTGCGAGGCACAGCGGGGCGACGACGAGGAGGACCGCGAACGGTACGAGCAGCGCGACGGGGAAGCCGTCGTCGAGCCCCTGGACGGCGTGTCCCCAGAGGAACCCGGTGATCGCGCCCTGTGCCGAGAAGAGGCTCGCCACCAGGAACAGCACTGCCCCGACCACGCCCCAGGCGGGCCGGACGAACAGCGCGTGGAGGATGCCGCGCGCGAGGCTCGGTCCGTCCCCTGGATCGGTGAGCTCCGGGGGCGTCCCGCGCCGTCGCCGTCCACCGACGGACTCCGACGGTGCCACCGCCTCGCCCGCGGCGGGACCGCTCGTCGTCGACGCGTCCGCCGACCCGGCCTGCTCGGCGGGCACGTCGTCGAGGAGGCGCTCACCGGGCCCCGCCTGGGCCACGCTCGCCTCCAGCAGGGTGCGGTACGGGCCCTGGACTCGCGCGAGCTCGGCCCGTGCGCCCTGCTGGACGACGCGGCCGTGGTCGAGCACCACGACGAGGTCCGCACGCTCGATGGTGGACAGCCGGTGCGCGACGAGGACGCCCGTGCGCGCGGCGAGCAGACGCTCCGACGCCGCGACGACCCGCGCCTCGGTCAGCGGGTCCATGCGCGCCGTCGCCTCGTCGAGCACGACCACCTGCACATCGCGCACGAGCAGCCGGGCGAAGGCGACGAGCTGCTCCTCCCCTGCCGAGAGGGACGTGCCGCCCGGTCCCAGCAGCGTGTCGAGCCCGTCGGGCAGACCGGCCACCCAGTCGTCGAGCCGGAGCTCACGCACCGCGGCCTCGACGTCGTCGCGCGGCACGTCCGCGAAGAGGGCGATGTTCTCCGCGAGCGTGCCCGCGAGGATCTCGGTGCGCTGGGTGACCACGCCGACCGCGGCGCGCAGCGCCTGCAGGTCGAGGTCACGGACGTCCGCACCCCCGACGAGCACCGAACCGCGCGGCGGCTCGACCGCCCGGGACAGGAGCGACGCGAGCGTCGACTTGCCCGACCCCGTCCGGCCCACGAGCGCGACCGTCTCCCCGGCCGGGACGCGCAGACTCACCCCGTCGAGGGCGAACGTGCCCTCGGCGTACGAGAAGTGCAGGTCGCGCAGCTCGATGCCGACCGGCCCCTCGGGCACGTCGCGCCCGCCCGTCGGCTCCGGCGGGACGGCGAGCATCTGCCGGATCCGCGCGAGCGCCCCGAGACCTTCCTGGATGTCCGGGAGGTGGTGCACGAGGTTGTCCGTCTGCCCGACGAACATCGCCGTGACGAGGAACAGCGTGACGAGCTGGTCGACGGCCAGGTCGCCGTCCGCGGCGAGCGCCGCGCCGGCCACGGCGGTGCCGGCCAGCAACGACGCCAGCACGAGACCGGCGCGACGGACCATGCGGGACTCGACCGTCAGCACGGCCTCGAACGTCCGGTGCACGGCGGCGGAGAGCGCGGCCAGCCGTCGGACGGCGAACGACTGACCGAGGCTGGTCCGCAGGTCGTCGCGCGCGGCGACGGCCTCCTCGAACGCCGCGGCGTGGTCCGTCCAGGCGGCCTCCTCGATCACCTTGCGGCGGGAGATCTCACCGAGCATCGGCCGCACGAGCAACCAGGCGAGCAGCCCGAGCAGCGGGAAGAGGAGCCAGGCGGGCCACCAGGTCAGGCCGGCGACGACCCACATGGGGACCACGCCGACGAGCGTGCGGCCCGCGCCCCAGAGCTGGCGTCGCACGAGGGTTCCGACGGCGTGCGTGTCGTCGTCGACCCGGTCCAGCACCTCGCCCACGGCCTGCTCGGTCAGGGTGTCCAGCGGCTGGTGCAGCGCCGCGGTCAGCAGATCGCCGCGCAGCGTCCCCTCCGCGCGGTCGACGACACCGGCCCACACGACCTGTCCGGCCGTGTCGAGCAGCGCGGCGCCGACGATGCACACCGCGAGGAGCTGCAGCGTCGCCGTGGCCGGGTCCTCGGCGATCCACCCCGCCACGACGGTCCCCAGCGCGGCCCCGACCGCGCCCAGGGTGAGCGCGACCAGCGCGACGACGGCCTGAGGCCCGCGCAGTCGGCGCCAGCCCAGCTGGCGAGACGGGTCGACGTCCGTGCGCGCGGGCGCGGACAGAGGGGTCTCGCCGGGTTCCGTCGGCTGGCCGGTGGAGGCAGGTGCGTCGATCATGGCTCGTCGACCTTACGGTCCGGGTGCGACACCGGCGCAGGGAATTACGACGCCGAGGGCCGGACGGACCCTCGGCGTCGCCGGACGCTCCGCGTGTCAGACCAGCCCGAGCTCCGAGACGGCCTGCCGCTCCTCCTGGAGCTCCGCGACCGATGCGTCGATCCGACCCCGCGAGAAGTCGGAGACCTCCAGGCCCTGCACGATCTCCCACGCTCCGCCGCGCGAGACCACGGGGAACGACGAGATGAGACCGGCCGGGACGCCGTACGAGCCGTCCGAGACCACCCCCGCGCTCGTCCAGTCACCCTCGGGCGTGCCGAGCACCCAGTCGTGCACGTGGTCGATCGCCGCGTTCGCCGCCGAGGCCGCCGACGACGCACCGCGCGCGTCGATGATCGCCGCACCGCGCTTGGCGACCGTCGGGATGAACTCCTGCTGGAGCCAGGCCTGGTCCTCGGCGAGCTGCGCACCGGGCGCGCCCGCGACGTCGGCGTGGAAGAGGTCCGGGTACTGCGTCGCGGAGTGGTTGCCCCAGATCGTCACCTTGCGGACCTCGGAGACGGGCACCCCGGCGCGCTTCGCGACCTGCGTCAGCGCGCGGTTGTGGTCCAGTCGCGTCATCGCGGTGAAGCGGTCCTTCGGCACGTCGGGCGCGTTCGACGCCGCGATGAGCGCGTTGGTGTTCGCCGGGTTCCCCACGACGAGCACGCGCACGTCGTCCGCCGCGCCCGCGTTGATCGCCTGGCCCTGGGGCTTGAAGATCCCGCCGTTCGCCTCGAGCAGGTCGCCACGCTCCATGCCCGGGCCGCGCGGGCGCGCACCGACGAGCAGCGCGACGTTCGTGCCCTCGAAGGCCGCCGTCGGGTCGTCGAAGATGTCGATCCCGGCGAGCAGCGGGAACGCGCAGTCGTCGAGCTCCATCGCGGTGCCCTCGGCCGCCTTGACGCCCTGCGGGATCTCCAGGAGGCGCAGGCGCACGGGGGTGTCGGGGCCGAGCATCTGGCCCGACGCGATGCGGAACAGCAGCGCGTAACCGATCTGACCGGCCGCGCCGGTCACCGTCACGTTCACGGGGGAAGTCATGCGCTCACTCTCCCACAACGCACCCGGGGGTTCCGTCCGGCGCATGGTCGGGCTGGGTGGCCGGGGCGGCTTGCGTGCGGGGCCGACGGCGCGTGTGGGCTTGGGTGGCCGGGGCGGCTTGCGTGCGGGGCCGACGGCGCGTGTGGGCTTGGGTGGCCGGGTCGGCTTGCGTGCTCGGGCTGCCGCGCCGTCGCCCTGGTCTCTCTGCTCGCCCCTGAGGAGCGCGGCT
Source organism: Cellulosimicrobium sp. BMG9.23 (assembly GCF_059159985.1). Lineage (NCBI taxonomy): Bacteria > Bacillati > Actinomycetota > Actinomycetes > Micrococcales > Promicromonosporaceae > Cellulosimicrobium > Cellulosimicrobium sp. BMG9.23. The sequence goes on along the minus strand of NZ_JBZGBZ010000001.1, from coordinate 441,015 downwards.
CTGACGCCCTTCGCACGCAACCCGCCCCGTCCGGCGTCGTCCCACCCTGGTCACCGGTTCCGTTTGCGCCCGACCCACCTGTCCGGCGTCGTGCCGTGTCAGCGCATGACGGCCCCGTCGACCGGTGCCGTGCTGACAGCTTTCGCGGCCCACAAGTCGTCAGCGTTCCGAGGCCCGATGGACCGGCCAGGTGCTAACAACTTCCGTGGCGTTGCCCGACGGCGGCCACGCGGCTCGCGTGGTGACCTCGCCGCGGAGCGGGGCCGGAGAGGAGGAGGGCGCGGGTCGTGGTGGGTCTGGCGGGAGCAGGCGAGGAACGAGCCTGCGGATGGTAGACCCGCGCCCTCCTCCTCGGAGAGCCCCGCGAAAGGCGACCAGGACGACGAACGGCGACGCTCCCCGGAAGGGAGCGTCGCCGTCGAGACGCGTGCAGGGCGGGTCAGCCCAGGCGCGCCTTGAGGTTCTCGTCGAGCGCGGCGAGGAAGTCCTCGGTCGTGAGCCACGCCTGGTCCGGGCCGACGAGGAGCGCGAGGTCCTTCGTCATCTGGCCGGACTCGACGGTCTTGACGACGACGTCCTCGAGCGTCTGCGCGAACTCGGTGACCTCGGGGGTGCCGTCGAGCTTGCCGCGGTGCATGAGGCCGCGGGTCCACGCGAAGATCGACGCGATGGGGTTGGTCGACGTCGGCTTGCCCTGCTGGTGCTGGCGGTAGTGACGCGTCACGGTGCCGTGCGCGGCCTCGGCCTCGACGGTCTGGCCGTCGGGCGTCATGAGGACGGACGTCATGAGGCCGAGCGAGCCGAAGCCCTGCGCGACGGTGTCGGACTGGACGTCGCCGTCGTAGTTCTTGCAGGCCCAGACGTAGCCGCCCTCCCACTTCATGGCCGAGGCGACCATGTCGTCGATGAGGCGGTGCTCGTACGTGAGGCCGGCGGCTGCGAACTGCTCGGCGAACTCGGCGTCGAAGACCTCCTGGAACAGGTCCTTGAACTGGCCGTCGTAGGCCTTGAGGATCGTGTTCTTCGTGGAGAGGTACACGGGGTAGCTGCGCTGGAGGCCGTACGCGAACGAGGCGCGCGCGAAGTCGCGGATCGACTCGTTGAAGTTGTACATGCCCATCGCGACGCCGCCCTCCTCGGGCATCGTCACGACGTCGAACTTCTGCGGCTCGGAGCCGTCGGCCGGCTCGAACGTCATCGTGATCTTGCCGGCGCCCGGGACCTTGAAGTTCGTCGACTTGTACTGGTCGCCGTGGGCGTGACGGCCGATGATGATCGGCTTGTTCCAGCCCGGCACGAGGCGCGGGATGTTGGAGATGATGATCGGCTCGCGGAAGACGACGCCGCCGAGGATGTTGCGGATGGTCCCGTTCGGGGAGACCCACATCTTCTTGAGGCCGAACTCCTCGACGCGCGCCTCGTCCGGCGTGATCGTCGCGCACTTGACGCCGACGTTGTACTGCTTGATCGCGTTCGCCGCGTCGATCGTCACCTGGTCGTCGGTGGCGTCGCGGTTCTGGATCGAGAGGTCGAAGTACTTCAGGTCGACGTCGAGGTACGGGTGGATGAGGCGGTCCTTGATGAACTGCCAGATGATGCGCGTCATCTCGTCGCCGTCGAGCTCGACGACCGGGTTGACGACCTTGATCTTGCCCATGCGCAGATCGCTCCAACTGTCGGGGACTGGTGCCCCCGGACCGGACGGCCACCTGACGGGTCCGTCGAGGACCGTCGGTCGGTTGTCCGTCGCACGCGAGGGCGTTTGCTGACCGCCGTCCAGGATACTCGACTTCTCGATATCAAGATACTTTGCCCGACGGCCGAGCCGGCGGGCGAGAGGGCCGGCGAGAGGGCCGGCGTACGACCGACAGCACGTCCGAGCACCGACCCGACCTGTCCCGCCCACTGAGACACCGGCCGCCTCTCAGCCCTCTCCTGGCCGATCTCCACCCGATGTCCTGGTAACGGTGGCAGGATGCGCACAGATGCCGGATTCTGCCCGGCATCGTGCCGTCATCCCGACTCCGACAAGACAGGAACATCATGTCCCAGGACACCACCGCTCCCGGTTCAACGGGCGGACCCGTCGTCGAGGACGTCACCGTCGAGCGGACCGAGTCCGTCGCGGTCGTCCAGCCCGGCCTCCTCGCGCGCCTCGGCGCCGAGGTCTTCGGCACGTTCTTCCTCGTCCTCGCGATCGTCGGCGTGGCGATGTGGGCCCGGTTCTTCAACGGCAACCTCGTGCTCTCCGTCGCGTTCGCCGGCGGCGTCGCGCTGCTCGCCTCGATCGCCGCGGTCGGTCACGTCTCGGGCGGGCACTTCAACCCGGCCGTGACGCTCGGTGCCGCGATCGGTGGCCGGACGGCGTGGCGCGACGTGCTCCCCTACTGGCTGGCCCAGGTCGTCGGTGCCGTGCTCGCCGGTCTCGTGCTCCTCGCGACGATCCCGCGGTCCTCGCTCGAGGTGCTGCAGCAGAACACCCTCATCGACGAGGCGACGACGGCGGCGCTCTTCCGCACGACCGCCAACGGCTTCGACGCGCACTCCCCCCTGACGTCCACGTTCGCCGCGGCCGGCGTCGAGGTGACGGTCGGCCTCGCTGCTGCCCTGCTCGTGGAGGTCGTCACGACCGCCGTGCTCGTCGGCGTCATCCTCGGCGTCACGGACAACCGCACGCGCAGCACGGTCGCCCCGATCGCGATCGGTCTCGCTCTCGCGGCACTCCTCCTCATCGCGGCGCCGTTCACCAACGCCTCGCTCAACCCTGCTCGCTCGACCGTCTCGGCCGTGTTCGGCGGCGACTGGGCGCTGAGCCAGCTCTGGCTGTTCTGGGTCGCCCCGCTCCTCGGTGCGGCGATCGCCGGCCTGTTCTACCGCGCCTTCGCGTTCGCTCCGGCGCAGGACGACCTCCTCGGCGAGGACCAGCTCGTGACGACCGAGGAGACCGACGTCGAGCCCCTCGCGGCGCCCACCGGCACCACGGCAGGCGTCACCACCGGTGCGGCCGTCGGAGGCGCGACGTCGTCGCCGGCCACGGACGACGCGGCGACGACCGTCCCGTCCGTCTCCGAGCCGGCGACCGCCGCACCCGCGGCGACCGCTCCGACGGCAGCCGCTCCCGAGGCCACCGAGCGCTCCGAGGTGGTCGACGAGGTCGAGAACCCGCAGACCGGCCGCCCCGCGGCCGAGGGTGACGACGACACCCCGGCCCCGAAGCACTGACACCCGGCACGACGACGCGGGGCCCGGTCCGTTGCGACGGACCGGGCCCCGCGTGCGTGGGGAACCCTTGCGCCGCGGGTCCGACCGTCGCATCTCCTGCCCAGGCCCACGCCGTCGGCCGTCCTCACCCCTTCGGTCAGGGTTCACGCCTCACTCGGGCTTCACGCCCGGTGCGAACGCGAGGAACGCGATGACCACTGCCGGCGCGAGGAAGAAGAACGTGTCGAGACCGCGCGACCGGACCGTGATCCCCACGGGGCCCGGGCCGGGGATCAACGCCCTGCACACCCCGGCGAGGGCGAGGACGCCTGACAGGACGAGGCTCGCGGCCCGCGCGTCGACGAGCAGGGCCACGGCGGTGGCGAGGCCGACGCCGAGGAGGACGAGCCACATCGCGGGCTGCCGCGACGGCGCGAGGCTCACGGTGGGCTCCGGCACGGGCGGCCCTGCAGGCGTCTCGTCCCCGCCCCGGTCGGGCGCCGGACCGGCGCCGCCCTGCTGCCCGTCGTCGTGCACGTGGTGCCACGACGGGACGATCGACGCGCGAGGACGATGGGGCACCGCGCCGTGCGCGGTGACGTCGCTCACGCTCGTGCCCGTTCCACGTCCGGAAGCCTACCGTCGTGGCCTAGCGTGGCGTTCATGCCGTCCCCCGCGCGCCCGGTCCCCTCGTCGTCACCCGCGCCCGAGCCCGCGCTCCGGAGCGTCCCGTCGTCCGTCCCGTCGTCCGTCATCGTGGTGGGTGCCGGGCTGGCGGGTGCCCGCACGGTCGCGGCGTTGCGGCAGCTCGGCTTCGACGGGACCCTCACCCTGGTCGGGGCCGAGGGCGTGCCCCCGTACGACCGGCCGCCGCTGTCCAAGGAGCTCCTGACCCGCCCCGGTCCTGCCTGGCTGGCCGAGGACCTGGGGATCGACGTCGACACGCTCGTCGACGACCTGCGGCTCGCCGACCCGGCGGTCCGGCTCGCGCTGCCCGACGGCGACGCGCGCAGCTTCGCGGTCACCACCCGGTCGGGGGACGTCGTGCGCGCCGACGCGGTGGTGCTCGCGGTCGGGTCCGAGCCGGTCCGTCCGCTCGGCTGGGAGAGCGCGAGCGTGCTGCACACGGCGGCCGACGCGGCGGCTCTGCGCGAGCGTGTCGCGCCCGGGCTGCGCCTTGCGGTCGTCGGTGCCGGCTGGATCGGTGCCGAGATCGCGGGAGTGGCCGCCGGGGCGGGCGCCGACGTGACGGTCGTCGAGGCCGGCTCCACGCCGCTCGAGCGGCAGCTCGGGCCCACCGTGGGCACCCACCTCGCGCGCTGGTACGCCGACGCGGGCGCCCGCCTCGTGACCGGCACGCCGGTCGTCGAGGTCCGCCCCGACGGCGTCCGGCTCGCCGACGGCGTGCAGGTGCCGGCTGACGTCGTGCTCGCGGCCGTCGGTGCGCGGCCCGCGACGGCGTGGCTCGACGGCGTGCTGCCGCGCGACGCGCGGGGCGCGCTCCCCGTCGACGCGACGGGCGCCGTCCGCGACGTGCCGGGGCTGTGGGCGGTGGGAGACTGCGCGACGCGCGACCACCCGGCGCTCGGGCCGGTGCCGGGCGGGCACTGGTCCGCGGCGCTCCACGATCCGGAGCCCACGGCCCGCGCACTCCTGGGGATCGACGCCGACGGCGCCCCGCCGCACGCGCCGTACGTCTTCTCCCAGCAGCTCGGCCACGACCTGGCGCTCTTCGGCATCCCCGCACCGGAGGACGAGGTCGTCCTGCGCGGCGAACCGACCGGCGGCGCGACGGGCCGCGGTGCCTGGGCCGCCGTCTACGTCGAGCCGGACGACGGCACGACGACCCACCGGACGAACGACGGGGCCGATGGACCCGGACGGGCCGTGCGGCGGGTCCGCGCGGTGCTGCTCGTCGACTCGCCGCGCGACGTCGGCGCGGTCCGCCGTCTCTTCACCCGCACGCCGCGACCGGAGCTCGTTCTCGAGCAGGCGACGGACCCGTCCGTGCGCTGGCGCGACCTCGCCGCCGAGACGCCCTGAACGCCTCGGCGCGGGACCGGGCCGCCCTGAGCGCTCAGTGCGCGAAGTGGCGCGTGCCCGTGAAGTACATCGTCGCGCCGGCCGCGGTCGCCGCCTCGATCACCTCGGCGTCACGGATCGACCCGCCCGGCGCGACGACGGCGCGGACGCCGGCGTCGAGCAGGATCTGGAGGCCGTCGGCGAAGGGGAAGAACGCGTCGGACGCCGCGACGGCGCCCCGCGCCCGCTCCTGCCCGTCCGCGAGGGTGTTCGCCCGCTCGACCGCGAGACGGCACGAGTCGACGCGGTTGACCTGTCCCATCCCGACGCCCACCGCGGCGCCGTCCGCGGCGAGGAGGATCGCGTTGGACTTTGCCGCGCGCACCGCACGCCAGGCGAACGCGAGGTCGGCGAGCGTCGCCGCGTCGGCGGCGTCGCCCGTCACGAGGGTCCAGTGCTGTGGGTCGTCGCCGCCCGTGACCGCGCCCTCGGCGTCGGTGACCACCGCGTCGACGCGGTCGACCTCCTGCACGAGGAGGCCGCCGCTGACGGGGCGGGTCTCCACCGTGGCGGACGGCGCGCCGTCGACCACGAGGAGGCGGAGGTTCTTCTTCGCCTGGAGCACCTCGAGCGCGTCGGGCTCGAAGCCCGGGGCGACGACGACCTCGGTGAACACCGGGGCGATCTGCTCCGCCGCGGCGCGGGTCACGACACGGTTGGCCGCGATGACGCCGCCGTACGCCGACACGGGGTCGGTCGCGTGCGCCTTGGCGTGCGCGTCCGCGACGTCCGTCCCCACGGCGATCCCGCACGGGTTCGCGTGCTTGATGATCGCGACGGCGGGCTCGGCGTGGTCGTGCGCGGCACGCCACGCGGCGTCGGCGTCGACGTAGTTGTTGTAGCTCATGGCCTTGCCGTGGAGCTGCGTCGCCTGGGCCAGACCGGCCGGTCCGTACCCGGTCGTGTAGAGCGCCGCGCGCTGGTGCGGGTTCTCGCCGTAGCGCAGGACGTCGGACCGGTCCCAGGTCGCGCCGATCCACGCCGGGAACCCGCTGGACGTCGTCGACCCGTCGGCCTGCACGACCTCGTCGGTGGGCGCGACGACGTTGCCCATCCAGGACGCGACGGCGACGTCGTAGGTGGCCGTGTGCACGAACGCGGCGGCGGCGAGCGCCTTGCGCTGCGCGTAGGTGAACCCGCCGGAGCGCACGGCGTCGATCACGGCGTCGTACGCGGCCGGCTCGACGACGACCGCGACGCTCGGGTGGTTCTTCGCGGCGGCGCGGACCATGGACGGGCCGCCGATGTCGATCTGCTCGACGACCTCGTCCGGCCCGGCCCCCGACGCGACGGTCGCGGCGAACGGGTAGAGGTTCACGACGACGAGCTCGAACGGCTCGATCTCGAGACCGGCGAGCTGGTCGAGGTGGTCCTGCTTGCGCGAGTCCGCGAGGATGCCGGCGTGCACGCGCGGGTGCAGCGTCTTGACGCGCCCCTCGAGGCACTCGGGGAAGCCGGTGAGGTCCTCGACCCGGGTGACGGGGACGCCCGCACCGCCGATCGTGGCGGCGGTCGAGCCGGTCGAGACGAGCTCCACGCCCGCGGCGTGCAGGGCGGTGGCGAGCTCGACGAGCCCGGTCTTGTCGTAGACGCTCAGGAGCGCGCGGCGCACGGGGCGCTGCGCGTCGTCGGCGAGCTGGACGTCGGGGGCCGAGGGTGCGGACATGACGAGGGGCTCCTCTGGGTCGCGGTCGGTGCGTGGGTCCCGCGGGTGCGGGACCGGTGCCGAGTGGCAGAACCCAGGCGCCCAGGCGGTCGACGCACCAGCAGGTAGATCCGGCCGCTCCCCGGTGGTCGTTCCCACCCTCGCCAGTCGCGGCCGGACCGAGTCTACCGGCCCGACGCCGCGGGCTCCGGCTCCGCGGGAAGCTCACCCGCCGCGGCGAGGTCGCTCGCGTCCTGCGCCCAGGTGTCCGGCGTGCCGACCCCCCACAGCGAGCGCACGGTGCTCAGCACGGCGACCGTGACGACGAGGAGCCCTGCGAGGACGGAGAGTGCGACGCCGATCCCGTACCGGTCGAGGAGGCCGCTGCCGACCAGCGGGACGAGCGGGCCGGCCGCAAGGCCCGTGAGCCCGATGACGGAGGCGAGCCGCCCCTGCAGCTGGGGCGGGGTGATCGCTGCTGCGTAGCCGGACAGGCCCGCGTTCACCGCCGGGACGAGCAGCACCGCCGGCGGGAGCACGACGAGATAGGCGACGTAGGACTGCAGCGCGGCCATCGCGACGGCACCGGCCGCGAGGACCCCGAGCGCCACGACGACGAGCGCCCCTGCGCGGAACCGCGCCACGAGGCGGGGGGCGAGGACCGCGCCCACGAGAACACCAAGCCCGACGGCGAGGTTCACGAGGCCGATGAGGACGGGCGCGGTACCCGTCCGCACGAGCTCGAGGTTGATGCCGATCATGAGCCCGCCGAACGCGACGTTGATGACCACGAACAGCCCGAGGAGCGCACGGAAGAGCGGCACGGACCACACGAAGCGCAGCCCTTCGCGCAGCGCGGCGACCGGGCGGGTCGTGCGCGCCTCGGCGACGTCGCCGTTGAGCGGCTCCCGCACGAACCAGGTGCACACCGCGGTCGCGAGGTGCCCGATCGCCGCCGCGGCGAGCGGTACCGCGTGCGCGACGGCGTAGAGCAGGCCCCCGAGCGGACCGGCGAGGAGGCTCGACACGGCGTCCCGGCCCTGCGCGGCGGCGAGCGCCGTCGGCAGCTGCGGCACGGGCACCACGGAGCGGAACGCGCCGCTCGTCGCGGGGTCGACGAGCGCGCCGACCACCGAGGCACCGAACAGCACCGCTGCGAGGTGCCAGGCCGTCAGCGACCCGAGCGCGGCCGTGACGGCGACGGTCGCCCACAGCGCCGCGCCGACGCCGGCGGCGCCCACGACGAGGCGGCGACGGTCGACGCGGTCCGCGACGACGCCGGCGGGCAGCGTCGCGAGGAGCGCCCCGAGCTGGCCCACGGCGGCCACCACGCCGGCCTGGACGACCGACCCGGTGAGCCCGTAGGCGATGAGCGGCACCGCGAACAGCGCGACCCCGGCCCCGATGGACTCCGTCGTGAGGCCCGACATGAGCAGCATGTAGGAGCGGTTGCGCAGGAGACGGGTCGGGGCAGGGGTGTCGGCGACGGGTACGTCGGTGCGGTCGGTCGTCAGGGTCGGCAACTCCCGGAGGCCCGGGTCCTGGTTCGTGGTCATGGCAGGACAGTAGTTGCGCACTACTTATTGCGCAATAGCACTTGCGCGCTTTTGGTTGCGCACCGGCGCGTGCGGGAGATCGCGATGTTGCTAGCCTCGTCGTGTGCTCGACACCTTCCGCGTCCAGGACCCCGCGGCGCTGCGCGCGATCGCCCACCCGCTGCGCCAGCGGATCCTCATCGAGCTCGCCGCGCTCGGCCACGCGCGCGCCGCCGACCTCGCCCGGGCGACGGGCGAGCCCGCCAACGCGGTGAGCTTCCACCTCCGCGTCCTGGCGAAGGCCGGGATGATCGTCGAGGCGCCGGAGCACGCGCGCGACCGCCGGGACCGGGTCTGGACCAACGTCGCGAAGAGCTATGCGGTCGAGCCGGGCACGCCCGCGGCGATGCGCGACGTCGTGGTCCCGGCCCTCCGGTGGGCCGAGGAGACGTTCCTCCGGGCGAACGAGTCCGGCTCCCCCCGCGACGACCGGATCCTCGCCCTGAGCACGTTCGTCCTGGACGAGGACCAGGCGTCCGCGATGGTCGTCGAGCTGCAGGACGTGCTCGAGCGGTGGTCGGAGCGGTCGCTGGAGGCGGCACGCTCCGCGCCGCACGCACGGCGCGAGACGTACCAGCTGCTCGCGGTCCTCGCACCGCAGACCGTCCCGGGGACCGAAGGGACCCCGGAGCACGAGGACGGCGACGGCCCCGAGAGCTCCCCCACGCCCCCGGCAGCGTAGGAGCATCGCGCTCCTGCGCACGGGTGGCCGGCTCGTGCCGGACGTCGCGTCAGCCGGCGCCGAGCACGCAGAACTCGTTGCCCTCCGGGTCGGCGAGGCACCGCCACGGCACGTCGCCCTGGCCGACGTCGGCGTCGGTGGCACCCAGCGCCCGGAGCCGTTCCACCTCGGCCGCCTGGTCGTCGCCCGATCCCGGCAGGAGGTCGATGTGGGTGCGGTGCCGGGCGGACGTCGCGTCGGGCCGGCGGACGAGCTCCAGGTACGGCCCGACGCCCTCGACCGACCGCAGGCGCGCCCCGCCGTCGCTCACCTCGTGCACGACCCAGCCCGTCGCCTCGCCCCAGAACGTCGCGAGGGACCGCGGGTCGGCGCAGTCGACCACGACCGCGGCGACCGGCCCGGAGTCCTGGTAGACCGGCCGGGGCTCCAGCACGCAGAACAGGTTTCCCTCCGGGTCGGCCAGGACCGTCCACGGCACGTCGCCCTGGTCGATGTCGGCGGGCGTCGCCCCGAGCCCCACGAGCCGCGCGACGAGCTCCTCCTGATGCGCCGCGGAGGTCGTGGCCAGGTCGAGGTGGGTGCGGTAGCGCACCCTCTCGGGGTCCGGGACGGCGACGACGTCGACGCAGACGGCGGAGGGGTCCGGCCAGTCGAACCCCACCGGTTCGACGTTGGTCACACCGGGACCCTCGCTGGAGACGCCCCAGCCGAGCGCGTCGGCCCAGAACCGGCCGATCGCCGCGTCGTCGCGCGCCCTGATGTTCACCTGGACGAGTCGCAACCCCATGCGCGCGACCCTATGCCAGCGGGTCGGAGACCCGCAGGGTCTTATCCGAGGACGGCGCGGCGCCCCTCGACGCGCAGGCCCTCGCGCGCGACACGTCCCACGGTCTCGACGAGCAGCGCGCGCTCGGCGACCTTGATGCGCTCGTGCAGGCTCGTCTCGTCGTCACCGTCCTCCACGGGGACGGCCGCCTGGGCGATGATCGGGCCGGTGTCGACCCCGTCGTCGACGACGTGGACCGTGCACCCCGTGACCTTCACGCCGTAGGCGAGCGCGTCGCGCACGCCGTGCGCTCCGGGGAACGACGGCAGCAGCGCGGGGTGCGTGTTGACCGTGCGGCCGGCGTAGCGTCCGACGAACGCGGGCCCGAGGATCCGCATGAAACCAGCGAGCACGACGAGGTCCGGGTGGAACACGTCGACCGCCTGCGCGACGCCTGCGTCCCACGCGGCACGGTCCGGGAAGTCGCCCGGCTCGACGACGACGGCCGCGACCCCGGCGTCACGCGCGAGGTCGAGGCCTCCCGCGGAGGGCTTGTCCGAGACGACGCCGACGACGCGCGCGCCGTAGGCGGGGTCCTCGTGGGCCGCGAGGATCGCGGCGAGGTTGCTGCCCGCCCCCGACACGAGGACGACGACGCGCGCCGCGGACGAGGACTCGACGAGGTGGCCGGACGGCGTCTGCACTGTGCTCCCTGGGTCGGCGGCGGGCGTGGAGGGTCCACGACCCGCCCGCCCGATGGGAGAGAATGTACCCCGAGCACGCCCGCAACCGAGGAGACGCCTTGGGCAACCCGTACGCACCGCCCCGCCCGGACGCCGCGCCGCGTCCCGGACCCGGCGACGCGCCGCCGTCTGCTCCCGGGGCAGGATCGGCTCCGCCGCCACCCGACCCCGGAGCCCCGCCGCGCGCACCGGGCCCGGTCCCGCCGCCGGGGCCGACGCCCGAGCCGGCACCGGTCGACCCCGAGGCCGCCCGCCTCGCGACGCGCCGCGTCCTGCACTTCGGGCTCCTGCTGCTGCTCGTCATGGTCCTGAGCACGCTGCCGTTCCCGTGGCAGATGGTGAGCCTCGCGGTCGCCGTCGCGGCGATCGTCGCCGGGGTGCGGGCCCTCGTCGCCACGTGGCGCGCCCGGGTGCGGGGCGCGCTCGTGCCCGCGCTCGCGATCGGCGTCGGGCTCGCGGTCCTGCTGACGTTCCAGCTCGTGGGCGTGCTCCTGACGTGGGACGTCGCCATGGAGCACCAGCGGTGCCTCGACGGGGCGATCACCGTCGCCGCGGAGGACCGGTGCGAGACCGCGCGGCTGCAGGGGATCGAGAGCTGGGTGGACGGGCTCGTCCCGCAGCCCTGACGCGTGGCGGCCCAGCCCGCCGCGCCCTCGTGCTCGGGGGGCGACGCGCGCGGCCCGGGTGGTCAGGCCCCGGTGCCGTGGACCGCGTCGTCGGTGTCGTCGTCCTGGTCCGGGTGACGGCGCCCGAGCAGGTCGAGCCTCGTCCACACGATCGCCAGCGCCGCGCCCCCGCCGATCTCCGCCGCGGCGAGCAGACCCACGAGGAGGCCGTCGGCCCCGACGACGGCGAATCGCCCCGGCCCGACCGCGCCGCTGCCCAGCCAGGTCCCGACCCCGAGCAGCAGCCCGGCCGCCGCCGCGACGCCGCCGACGGCGAGCGCGACGTCCGACCAACGGACCTCGCCGTCCCCGTGGTCCGTGGCGTACGGCAGTCGGCGTGCGACGAAGGCGCCGGCCACGACCCCGAGCACGACGACGACCACGGGCAGCCATGCCGTCAGCGCGTTGGTCCAGTCGTCCCCGGGCAGCGCGCCGAGCAGCGGGATCGCGGGGAGCGCACCCGGCTCAGAACCGGACGCGGCGAACGTGCTCCCCTCCCCGACGGCGAAACCCGGCCCGACGAGCCAGGCGGCCGCCCACAGCACGAGGTTCGGGAGCACCGCGAGCTGTGCCACCGCCAGGACGACTCCGCCGACAGGACCCGGGGCGAGCCCCGTGACGATGTCGCCCGACGTCGCCCGTCCGGCGACGACCCAGGCTCCGACGACGAGCGCCGAGAGCCCGACGAGGAGGCTCACCCCGAGCAGCCCTCCGCGCAGACCGAGCCGGACCGTCGACGGGAGCCACGCGTCGGCCCGGTGACCGAGGTCGCCGACGAACGGGGCGTCGGGGCGCGCGAGCATCCCGGCCCCCAGACCGACGCCCCCGACGAGCGCGCCCCCGACGAGTGCGACGGGAAGGCCCCACACCGGGGTGGTCCCCGCGAGCAGCGCGACGCCGAGCGTCACGACCCCGTACGTCACGGTGCCCGCGACCCACGCCGGCAGGGTGGTGTGCGCGGAGCGTCGGGCCGACGCGAAGCAGCAGAACAGCGCGAGCGCGGTGATCCCCAGCGGGACGAGGGTGACGGTCGCTCCGCTCGCGACGAGGGGCACGCCGTGACCGAGCAGCCACAGTCCCGCGGCGACGGTCACGGACTGGCCCCAGCCGTCGGACGGCGTCCCGGTCGACGCCGCGACGAAGGCGGCCAGCCCGGGGAGGACGACGACGAGGAGCGACAGGACGAGAGCCTGGAGCGCCGCGACGACACCGGAGACCGCGCGCCGCGGGGCGACCGGCACGGGGGGCGCGGCGCCCTCCACGGTGCGCGGGCGGGTCCCGGTCGTGCTGGTGGTGCTCATGGTCCTCATCGTCCTCGATCGGGCGCGTGCATCGGGTGAACCTCCCCGGCGCGCCAGCGTACCCGGCGCGCCGTCTGCTCCCCCGCGCCCGACGGCACCCCCTTCCGTACGATCGTCGCCATGTCGACGACGGCGTTCGTGCTCGGTGGCGGTGGCGTCCGGGGTGCCGTGCAGATCGGCATGGTGCGCGCGCTGCTCGAGCGCGGCGTCGTCCCCGACCTCGTCGTCGGGACGTCGATCGGCGCGATCAACGGCGCGGCGCTCGCCGCCGACCCGACGCCCGGCGTGGCCGACCGGCTCGAGGCCGCGTGGTCCTCGCCGGCCGCGGCCCAGGTCTACGGCGAGGCGTGGTACCGGCAGGTGCAGCGGCTCGCGCGCACGCGGACTCATCTCGCGAGTCCCGGTCCGCTCCGCGCCCTCCTGCGCCAGGTGCTCGGCGGGCGCGAGACGTTCGCCGACCTGGAGGTGCCGCTCGTCGTGGCCGCCGCGTCGATCGAGCGCGCGGCCGAGCGCTGGTTCAGCGAGGGCCCGCTGGTGGAGGCCGTGCTCGCGTCGGCGTCCGTCCCGGGCGCGCTCCCCCCGACCCTGATCGACGGCGAGCACTACGTGGACGGCGGCGTCGTGTCGTCGATCCCGCTCGGCGAGGCCGTCCGGCGGGGCGCGACGACGATCTGGGTCCTGCAGGTGGGGCGCATCGAGGAACCGCTGAGTCCACCGCGCACGGCGGTCGAGGTCGCGAAGGTGACGTTCGAGATCTCCCGACGGCACCGGTTCGCGCGCGAGCTCGAGGACGTGCCCGACGGTGTCGCCGTGCACGTCCTGCCCAGCGGCGGCCCGCTCCCCGGGGACGATCGGCTCTCGTCGTCGCGTCGGCTCGACGCGACGCGCGCTCGGGCCGGTGCGTCGTACATCGCCGCGTGCGCCTACCTCGACGCCCTCGACCCGGCCGACCCTGCCGACCCTGCCGATCCGGCCGCCGTTCCCGGAGGTGCCGGGTGAAGGTCCCGCCACCGCCGCCGCGGTGGGTGCGCCGGCTCGTCGTGGCGCCGGCCGTCGTCCTCGTCGCGGTCCTGCTCCTGCCGACGAGCCTGCTGTTCGTGCTCCTCGTCGGTGCGGTCGTGAGCTGGGCCCTGCCGGGGCGGCTGCGCACGGTGCGGGCGCTGTGGATCGCGTGCTTCTACGTCCTGTGGGACGCCGCCGCGGTCGTCGCGCTCGGCGCGCTGTGGGTCGCGTCGGGCTTCGGCTGGGCGCTGCGGCGCCCGGCGTTCCACCGGGCCCACGTGCGGCTCGCCGGGGCGATGCTCGCGGTGCTGTTCTGGCAGGTGCGCTGGACGCTGCGCCTGCGCATCGAGACGGACCTGTCCGAGGCCGGAGGGCTCGCCGGCGCGCCCGTGCTCGTGGTCAGCCGGCACGCGGGCCCCGGCGACTCGTTCGTGCTCATGGACCGGATCCTCAACCGGGTGCGGCGCGAGCCGCGCGTCGTGCTCAAGGACACGCTGCAGTGGGACCCGGCGATCGACGTGCTGCTGCACCGCCTGCCCGCCCACTTCGTGGTGCCACGCTCGCGCAGACCCGCGGGGGCGCCGTCGGGCAGCGACGCCGTGGCACGCCTCGCCGCCCACCTGCCCGCCGGCGCCGCCGTGCTGCTCTTCCCGGAGGGCGGCAACGTCACGCCACGGCGGTGGGCGGCCCGGGTCGCCGCGCTGCGCGCCGCCGGGGACCATGCCCTCGCCGACCGCGCGGCGGCGATGCCGCACGTCATGGCACCGCACGTCGGCGGGTTCCTCGCCGCTCTCGACGCCGACACCGCGACAGGGGTCGCCGTCGTCGCGCACACGGGGCTGGAGCGCCTCGTGACCGTGCGCGACATCTGGCGCGAGCTGCCCATGGACAAGCTCATCACCATGAAGGTGTGGTCGACGGCGCGCGAGGACCTCCCGGAGGGCGACGAGGAGCGTGCCGCGTGGCTGTACGCGCAGTGGGCGCGGCTGGACGCATGGCTCGCCGCGTCCGGCGCCCCCGCCGCTCGAGCCCGCTGACCCGCGCGGCTCCGGCCGCGCGCAGGCCACGACGACGCCGCCTCGCCGGACGACGACGCCCCGCGTCCGGCGAGGCGGAGCGGGGCGTCGTGGACCGTCGGGGCGCGGGGCGCCCCGACGTCAGGAGAGGATCTCGCGCATGAGCGCGGCGGTCTCGGACGGCGTCTTGCCGACCTTGACCCCGGCGGCCTCGAGGGCCTCCTTCTTCGCCTGCGCGGTGCCGGACGAGCCGGAGACGATGGCGCCCGCGTGGCCCATCGTCTTGCCCTCGGGCGCCGTGAAGCCCGCGACGTAGCCGACGACCGGCTTCGTGACGTTCTCCTGGATGAAGGCCGCGGCACGCTCCTCGGCGTCGCCGCCGATCTCGCCGATCATGACGATGGCCTCGGTCTCCGGGTCCGCCTCGAACGCGGCGAGCGCGTCGATGTGCGTGGTCCCGATGATCGGGTCGCCACCGATGCCGATGGCCGTCGAGAAGCCGAAGTCCCGCAGCTCGTACATCATCTGGTAGGTCAGCGTGCCGGACTTCGACACGAGGCCGATCTTGCCCGGGCCCGTGATGTTCGCCGGGATGATGCCGACGTTCGACTTCCCGGGGCTGATGATGCCGGGGCAGTTCGGGCCGATGAGACGCACGCCGGCCTGCTGGGCGAGCGTGAAGAACTCGGCGGAGTCCGCGACCGGGACGCCCTCGGTGATGATCACCGTGAGCGGCATGCGCGCGTCGATCGCCTCGACGACGGCAGCCTTGGTGAAGGCCGGTGGGACGAAGATGACCGACACGTCCGCGCCGGTCTGCTTCATCGCCTCCGCGACGGAGCCGAACACCGGGACGGTCACGTCACCGGGGAACTCGACGCTCTGGCCCGCCTTGCGGGGGTTCACGCCGCCGACGACGTTCGTGCCCGACGCGAGCATGCGCGTCGTGTGCTTCATGCCCTCCGAGCCGGTCATGCCCTGGACGATGACCTTGGAGTCCTCGTTGATGAAGATAGCCATGTCTGTGTCTGTTCTCTCTCGGGTCGTCTCGGGCGGGCTCAGGCGGCGTTCGCGGCAGCCGCCGCGGCGTCCGCGCCGCCGTCCATCGTCTCGGCCAGCGTCACGAGCGGGTGGTTCGCCTCCGCGAGGATGCGACGCCCCTCCTCGACGTTGTTGCCGTCGAGGCGGACGACGAGCGGCTTGTTCGCCTCGTCGCCGAGGATGGCGAGCGCCTGGACGATGCCGTTGGCGACCTCGTCGCACGCGGTGATGCCGCCGAAAACGTTGACGAACACGCTCTTGACCTGCGGGTCGTTGAGGATGACGTCGAGACCGGCCGCCATGACGGCCGCGGACGCGCCGCCGCCGATGTCGAGGAAGTTGGCCGGCTTCACGCCGCCGTGCGCCTCGCCGGCGTACGCGACGACGTCGAGCGTGCTCATCACGAGGCCCGCGCCGTTGCCGATGATGCCGACCTCGCCGTCGAGCTTGACGTAGTTGAGGTCGTTCTCCTTGGCCTTCGCCTCGAGCGGGTCGGCCGCGGCCTTGTCCTCGAGCGCGGCGTGGTCCGCGTGGCGGAAGCCGGCGTTCTCGTCGAGCGAGACCTTGCCGTCGAGCGCGACGATCTGGCCGTCCTCGGTCTTGACGAGGGGGTTGACCTCGACGAGCGTCGCGTCCTCGGCCTGGTAGACCGTCCACAGCTTCTGGATCGTCTCGGCCACGGCGGCCTTGACGTCCGCGGCGAAGCCCGCCGCCTCGACGATCTCCGCGGCCTTGGCCGCGTCGATGCCGACGACCGGGTCGACCGCGACACGCGCGAGCGCCTCGGGGCGCTCGACCGCGAGCTGCTCGATCTCCATGCCGCCCTCGACGCTCGCCATCGCGAGGTACGAGCGGTTCGCCCGGTCGAGCAGGACCGAGAAGTAGTACTCCTCGGCGATCTTCGCGCCGGCGGCGATCATCACGCGGTGGACCGTGTGGCCCTTGATGTCCATGCCGAGGATCTCGGACGCCTTCTCGGCCGCCTCCTCGGGCGAGCGGGCGAGCTTGACGCCACCCGCCTTGCCGCGGCCACCGGTCTTCACCTGGGCCTTGACGACGACGACACCGTCGGGCCTGCCGCCCATCAGTTCCTCGGCGCCCGCCCGGGCCTCGTCCGGCGTCGTCGCGACGACCCCGCCCAGCACGGGCACGCCGTGCTTCTCGAAGATGTCACGCGCCTGGTATTCGAACAGGTCCACCCTGTTGCGTCCTTCCGTCTGATGCGCCGTGTGCGGCATGACCGATGTCTCGACATCAAGACATCCCCGTACAGGGTAGCCCTCAGGGACGACGGCTCCTATCCCCCGCCGGCGAACGGCGCCCGACCTGCGGTGTTCCGTTGGTCACGTCGGTTCAGCCGGTGACGGGCACCTCGACGAACCGCACGGGCGAGCTCCCGTCCGTGGCGGTGGCGTCGGGCACGTCGACCACGACGACGTCGTGACCCGTGTCGGGCCACACGACGGTGACCGCGGTGCCTTGACCCGGTTCGAGAGAACCGACCATGGCCTCGGCGAGGGGGTTGCGCACCACGTCCGTGTACAGCGTGGGATCGACGAGGTAGTCCGCGGGGTAGACGCGCGTGCTGCCGTCGAGCAGCGTGACGTTGCCGGCACCGAGGTGGTTGCCCGTGAGGTCGCCGCGGCCGTCGTAGGTCGAGCCGAGCACCGAGATCAGCGTGGCGTACTCGGTGCCGACGTTGCTCACCCTGAGGTCCCCCACGAGGTAGCCGCCCTCGCGGCGCACCTCGACGAGCTCGACGTCGAGGCGCTGCGTCGCACCGATGCCGTCCGGGTGGTCGAGCGTGGCCGAGCCCAGGCCGGTGACGGTCGGCCCTTCGGCAGCGGGGGCAGACCCGGGCTCCGCCTCCTCGGGGAGCGCGGTGGGCTCCGGGGCCTCCGGCGTGAACTCGACGGTCACCCGCCGGTTGAGCGCCCGCGCCTCGTCGGAGGACTGCGTGGCGACGGGCTCGGTCTCGCCCCTGCCCTCGACGGCCACGTCGAGCGCGCCGAGGTCGGCGAGCGTCGCCAGGCGGTCCGCCACGGCCTGCGCCCGGCGCTCGGAGAGCTCCTGGTTCGCGGCCTCGTCGCCCACGTCGTCGGTGTGGCCGACGACCACGAGCTCGCCACCTTCGGCGAGGGCCACCTGGCCCGCGACGACGCCCAGGGCGTCGTCGGCACCCGCTCCGAGGTCGGCGGAGTCGACCGCGAACAGCACGTCCGAGTCGACGGCCATCGTCACCGTCTCGTCGTCCTGGCGCGTGCGGACCGCCCCGGAGGCCTGCGTGCTGTAGGACTCGAGGAACGCGACGGGAGCGACGATCTCAGCACCCTGCCCCCCGTTCAGCTCGGCGGGGGCGACGGTCAGCTCGCCCGCGTCCTCGGCGTCGACCACCGGCACGTCCTCGACGAGGCCGACGGAGGGGACGAGGACGTCCGTCGTCGCGGTCGTCGGCGGGTCGAACGCGACGTAGCCCACGCTCGGCTCCATCCCCGCGGCGAGCTGCCACCCTCCTTCGAGGACCCCGACCGGCTCGCCGGACGCCGTGTGCGCGGCTTCCCGGACGGTGCCGGCGTCGAGGTCGACGAGCCGGACGCCCGAGAACGAGTCGTCCTGGCTCAGCGTGCGGTTGGCGAGCTCGTACCCGAGCATGACCGGGCTCTCGCCGGCGGTGGCCTCGACCTCGATGCGCAGGACGGCGAGGTCGCCGTGCACCGCGACGGGACCGACCCGGACGTCGGCCTCCGCCCCGTACAGGTTCACGGGCACGACGACGGGAGCGGGGTCGGTCGACAGCGCGGAGCTCTCCGCACCGGTCGGCTCGGCAGGAGCCTCCGCCCCGCCTCCCCCGGAGCACGCGGCGAGAAGGACGGCCACGAGGCCCGCGGCGACGACCGCGCCAGCACCTCGCCGGACCTCCGTGGCGACATCTCCGCGGTCGACACGTCCCTGGTCGATACCCGTCATGGCACTGCCCCCTCGTCGTCCGTGCTGCGCGCGGGCTCCGCCGCTCGAGCGTGGTGCGCCGGCCGGTCCGGCCCACCCGGGCCGCGCACGGCCCGGACGACCCTAGCTGGACGCCGACGCGACGGTCGACGTGTCCGCGTCTCGGAACAAGGCGTCGACGATGCGTCAACAAGGGTTGACACATGGTCGGCGTCAACTTAGATTGACGGCTATGGATCCCGTCGACATGGACGCCGCCAGCAGCACGGACCCGGACGTGGGACTGCGTGCCGTGCACTCGCTCCGCATCCTCGCGGAGCGGCTCGAGGCGCTGCAGGTCGAGAACGCCCGAGCGCTCGGCTGGTCGTGGCAGGAGATCTCCGACCGCCTCGGCATCAGCCGCCAGGCGGTCCACAAGAAGTACGGGTCGACCCGCAACCGGAGGTCATGATGTTCGAACGCTTCTCGTCCGACGCCCGCGCGACCGTGGTGGACGCGCAAGAGGTCGCCCGACGCCGCGGCGCCGCCTCGATCGACACGGTGCACCTGCTCCTCGCGCTCGCCGCGCAGGACGGCCCGGCGACGCGCGCCCTCACCGCGGCGGGGTTGAGCGCCCCCGACCTGGAGCGCCTCGCTGCGGCGGCGGAGACCGGCGACGTGCTGGACGCCGACGCGCTCGCCGCCCTCGGGATCGATCTCGACGCCGTCCGCGCGCGCACCGACGCGGCGTTCGGCCCGGGGTCCCTCGACCGACCGGGCCGGGGCGGGCGTCGCGGCCACATCCCCTTCACGAAGGACGCGAAGAAGGCCCTGGAGCTCTCGTTGCGCGAGGCGATCCACGAGGGGTCACGCGCGATCGACTCCGGCCACGTCCTCCTCGCGCTCCTGCGGGCGGACGGCACGACGGCGCACCGCACCCTCACGGCGGCACTCACCGCGGCGGGATCGAACCCTGCCACCCTGCGCGCGGCGATCGCCAGGGAACGCTCGTCGGGCGACAGCGGCCGCGCCGCGTCCTGACCACGCGGCGAGCGAGTCACGCGGGCCGTCGGGACACCCGGCGGTCGACCCGACCGGTCGCAGTCCGCAGCCCTCGCGAAAGACCCGGCCAGCGGCTCAGAGCTTTGTCACGGGTGAGTAGCGCAGCAGCAGCCGCTTCGTCCCGTCCGCCCCGAAGTCGATCTTCGCGACGGCGTTCGGTCCCGCTCCCTCGAGCGCCACGACCGTCCCGAGCCCGTACGCGTCGTGCGTCACCTTGTCCCCCAGCGACAGGTTCGGGATGTCGGTGTCCTGCCGCGGCGTCGCCGACCCGAACGTCGCCCCTCCCGATGAGGAACCGGACCCGGACGACCGCCCGGGCGATCCGAACGACGAGCGCGCCGAGGGGGTCGATGCCGGATCGTGGTGGGCCTGGCGGGAGGAGCCCGAGGAACGAGGGCTCCGGATGGTAGATCCGGCATCGACCCCCTCGGCGCGCGAACCCGACCCGGACCACGAGCCGCGGTATCCGCCACCCGAGCCGCGGCCCCACACGGAACCCCCGGCGCGCAACGTCGCCATCGACGACTCCCGTCGCCGCCAGTCCCACAGCTCCTCCGGGATCTCCTCGAGGAACCGGCTGGGCGGGAACTCGTTCGCCATGCCCCACGCCGACCGGACCGCCGAGCGCGAGACGTAGAGCCGCTCGCGCGCGCGGGTGATGCCCACGTAGGCGAGGCGGCGCTCCTCGGAGAGCTCGGCGTCGTCGTGCAGGGACCGCATGTGCGGGAACGTGCCGTCCTCCATGCCGGTGAGGAACACGACGGGGAACTCGAGGCCCTTGGCGGTGTGCAGGGTCATGAGCGTGACGACACCGGGGTCGACCTTCTCCTCGGCCGGGTCCTCACCGTCGGCGTCGTCGGCGGGGATCTGGTCGGCGTCGGCGACGAGCGACACCCGCTCGAGGAAGTCGGACAGCGTGCCCTCGGGCTCGAGCTCGGTGAACTCGGTCGCGACCGCGTGCAGCTCGGCGAGGTTCTCGACGCGCGTCGCGTCCTGGGGGTCGTCGCTCGCGCGGAGCTCGGCGAGGTACCCCGAGCGGTCGAGCACGGCCCCGAGCACGTCGGCGGGCGTCGCGCCGGAGTCCGCGAGCTCGCGCAGCCCGGCCATGAGCTCGACGAAGCCGCGCAGCGGGTTGAGCGTGCGGTTGGTCAGGCCGGGGATCTCGTCGATCCGGTCGAGCGCGGCGCCGAACGAGATGCGCTCGCGGTCCGCGAGCGCCGCGACGGCGCCCTCGGCCCGGTCGCCGAGGCCCCGCTTGGGGGTGTTGAGGACGCGGCGCAGGTTGACGTCGTCGTCGAGGTTGTCGATGGCCCGCAGGTAGGCGACGGCGTCCTTGACCTCGCGCCGCTCGTAGAAGCGCGTACCGCCGACGACCTTGTACGGCAGGCCGACGCGGATGAGCACCTCCTCGAGCGCACGGGACTGGGCGTTGGTGCGGTAGAAGACCGCGACGTCGCCGGGCCGCACGCCGTCCGTGTCGCCGAGGCGGTCGATCTCCTCGGCGACGAACCGCGCCTCCTCGTGCTCGTTGTCCGCGACGTAGCCGATGATCTTCGCGCCGGCCCCGGAGTCGGTCCACAGGCGCTTGGGCTTGCGGTCGGGGTTGCGCGCGATGACGGCGTTGGCCGCGGAGAGGATGTTCTGCGTCGAGCGGTAGTTCTGCTCGAGCAGGATCGTGCGAGCGTCGGGGTAGTCGGCCTCGAACTCGAGGATGTTGCGGATCGTCGCGCCGCGGAAGGCGTAGATCGACTGGTCGGCGTCACCGACGACGGTGAGCTCGGCGGGGTCGAGGGCGGGCACCTGGGCCTCGCCCGTGCCGCTCGTCGCGGGATCCGTCGCGGCCGAGTCCTCGCCGACGCCCGCGAGCTCGCGCACGAGGACGTACTGCGCGTGGTTGGTGTCCTGGTACTCGTCGACGAGCACGTGTCGGAACCGGCGACGGTAGTGCTCGGCCACGGCCGGGAACGCCTGGAGAAGGTTGACGGTGGTCATGATGATGTCGTCGAAGTCGAGCGCGCTCGCCGCGACGAGGCGTGCCTGGTACCGGGTGTAGACGTCGGCGAGGACCTGGTCGAACTCGGGCACGTTCGCAGCGCGAGCCCCGAGCCCGTCGGCCGTCGCGTGCGCCCCGGACTCGCGCGCGTACGTCTCCGGGTCGACGAGCTCGTTCTTCAGGTCGGAGATCTTGTTCGCGAGCGAGCGCGCCGGGTACTTCTTCGGGTCGAGGTCCAGCTCACGCGTGACGAGGGTGATGAGCCGCTGGGAGTCCGCGGCGTCGTAGATGGAGAAGCTCGACCGCAGCCCGAGCGTCTTCGCCTCGCGCCGCAGGATGCGCGTGCACGCGGAGTGGAACGTCGAGACCCACATGCTCCGGGCGGCCGGCCCGACGAGGGCCTCGACGCGCTCGCGCATCTCCGCCGCGGCCTTGTTGGTGAACGTGATCGCGAGGATCTGCCCCGAGCGCGCGCGACCCGTCGCGAGGAGGTGCGCGATCCGGTGCGTGAGGACACGGGTCTTGCCCGACCCGGCGCCGGCCACGATGAGCAGCGGCCCGCCGGCGTGCACGACAGCCTCGCGCTGCTGGGGGTTCATGCCGTCGAGCAGCGCGTCGGGGTCGATGTGCGCGTAGCGCCCGCGGCGCGCGGGTTCCCCCTGCGGGCTCTCGGAAGGCGCCGCCGGGTCGTCGGTCCAGCGCGGCGCGGTGGCGGGCAGGCGAGCCTCGCCGCCGTGGTCGACGCGCGGACCGTCGAACAGCGTGTCGAGGCCGGGCAGCGGGAGGTTCTCGAAGAGCGAAGCCATAGCCCCTCAAGCCTAGGCGCCCGCACCCACACCCTGCGCCGCGCCCGCCGATGAGTCTCGCCGTCGGCCACGGTCGTCACCAGCGAGGCCGCGTGCCCACGCGGCGCGAAGGAGGACAGCCATGACGAGGACGAGCCTCACGGGCGTGCACACCGTCGCCGTCCCGGTCGCGGACCAGGACCGCGCCCTGGAGTTCTACACGGGCACTCTCGGCTTCGAGGTCCGGATGGACGGCGAGCTGCGGGAGGGGTTCCGCTGGATCGAGGTCGCCCCGCCCGGCGCCGCGGCATCGGTCTCGCTCGTCGCCGCGGGTGACGGACTGACCGCCGGCGTGGACACGGGCATCCGGCTCACGACGACCGATGCCGCGGGCGACCACGCCGCGCTCACCCAGGCAGGCGCCGACACCAGCGAGCTCCTGCGCTGGGACGGCGTGCCGCCGATGTTCTCGATGCGCGACGTCGACGGCAACACGCTCTACGTCATGGAGCTCCCGGGCTGATCCCCGCCCGAACGCTCAGGCCGAGACCGAGACCGTCGCACCGGCCGTCGTCGGGTCCTCGAGGAGGTCGACGACGGCCGCCGCGAGATCGGCGCGGCGGATGGCGTAGCGCCACCGCACGTTGCCGTCGCGTCGTGACCGATAGCTGCCACGAGCCTCCCCGTCCTGCAGCATCGGGGGGCGGACGAGCGTCCAGTCGAGGCCGCTCCCCCTCACCACCCGCTCGGTCGCCGCGAACGCCGCGTTCTCCTCCCGCAGCGCCCGGGCGAGGATCGGCTTCGCGACGTACCGGCTCAGGGGGTCGTCGCCGTCGACCACCCACCCGCTCGCGCTCAGGGCCACGAGCCGGCGGACGCCCGCACGATACGCCGCCCGCACGACCGCGTCGGTCGCACGGGACTGGACGTCCCGCGGCTCGTGCTTCACGGGGCCGACGCACGACACGACGAGGTCGGCGCCGGACATCGCCTCGGCGAGCTGGTCGACGTCCAGCGCGTCCGCGACGGCTGTCGCGTCGGGCCGCAGGTCGCCCAGGCGGTCGGGACGGCGGACCACCGCCACCACGTGGTGTCCCCGTGCCTGCGCCTCCCTGACGACCTGCCGACCGGTCCGGCCGCTCGCTCCGACGACGGCGATCTTCATGATGCCTCCTGGTCTGTGCGGTGAGTAAGTGTTTACTCACCCCTAGGATGGACCCGTGCGACAGAACCGTCAAGAGGCGACGCGCGGCGTCGAGGCAGACCGATGAGCGCGCGCGAGCGGATCCTCGACGCCGCGGCGACCGTCCTGCGGACCCACGGCATCGCCGCGGCGACGACGCGCGAGATCGCGCGCGCGGCGGGCTGCTCGGAGGCGCTGCTCTACAAGAACTTCGCGGACAAGCAGGACCTCTTCCTCGCGGTCCTCTCCGAGCGCATGCCCCGGCTCGCCTCACCCGCCGACCTGGTCGGCGCGCGCCCCGTCCTGGACAACCTCAGGACGCTCGTCGAGCAGCTGCTCGGGTTCTACGTGCGCACGTTCCCCGTCGCGGCGTCGATCTTCGGGACGCCGGAGCTGCTCGCGGCGCACCGTACGGCGATGGAGCGGCACGGCGCTGGGCCCGGGTCACCGGCCCACCACCTGCAGTCGTACCTGGACGCCGAGGTCGGTCACGGCCGCCTTCCCGCCGCGCTCGACACGCAGACGGTCGCCCGGGTCCTCGCAGGGGCGGCCCTGTTCGAGGCCTTCCTCGCGGCGTACGCCGGCGCGGACGAGGTGCCCGACGCCGGGGACCGCGCGCGCGGGATCGTCGCGGTGGTCGAGCCGCGCCTCGAGTGACCCCGTCAGCAGGACCGTGGCCGCCGCTCGAGCGACCTCGTCGGCAGGACCGCAGCCGCCCCCCGGCCGGACCCGTCAGGTGAGCGCGAGCCCCACGCCCCATGCCGCGGCGGCGAGCAGCCCGCCGAGGAGCTGGACGAGGATCGTGATGCCGGTGGCCTGCATCGCCGCGACGGTCGCACGCCACGCGGCGCGGCGGTCGCCGCGGCGCACCAGCTCCGCGACGAAGACCGCGAGCACGAACCCGATGAAGAGCCCGATCACGGGGATCACGAAGAAGCCGACGACGCCCGCGATCCCGCCCCAGACGAGCGTCGACCACGGGACCTCCGCGCGCCGCATGTGCCGGCCCGCGAGGACGTACTGCGCCACCTCGGCCGCCACGACGACGAGCGCCGCGACCGCGAACACCACCCACGCCGCCGTGCCGCCCGTGACGATCGCCCACACGAGGATCGCGCCGAGCACGAGCACGTTGCCCGGCAGGATCTGCACGACGATGCCCACGAGCCCGACGAGGATCGCCAGGCCGACCAGCACTTCTCCACCCACGCTCACGCGCGCAACTCTTGCACGGGACGTCGAGAAGTCACCATCCGCCCCCGAATCGGCCGCATCAGGGGCGGAAAGTCACGTCTCGGCGGCCGCGGTCAGGCGCCGGGAGGGAGCGGCACGAGCCCGGGGTGCGCGACGCCGTCGAGCACCCAGGAGCGGATCATCGCGCTGAACAGGTCCGGGTCCTCGGCGCTCCACTGGTGGTGCATGCCCGGGGCGAGGCGCACGACGGCGTCCGGCAGGCGGCGCTCGATCGTCGCCAGCGCGCGGCGTGCAGGGCGCACGTCCCGTTCACCCGCGACGGCGAGCACCCGGGCACCGGACTCGGCGATCCCGTCCGGCCAGCACCCGCCGTAGACCTCGGGCAACAGTCGTTCCTGGTTGTCGCGACGGAGCGCGAGCCCCGAGCGCACGAACACGTCCCGCGCGTCCGCCGGGATGCCCATGGCGCGGGCCTGCGCCCTCCAGTACCAGGGTCGGTCCCACACCCGCAGCTGGGCACGGCCGAACGCGCCCGAGAGGCCGGGGACGCCGTCGAGCACGGCGCCGGAGGCGACGACCGAGGTGACGATCCCCGGATGCCTCGCCGCGACGCGCAGGGCCACGATGCCACCGAACGACAGGCCGACGACGTGCACCTCGCGCGACGTGGCGAGGCGGGCGACCGTCGCGGCCACGTCGTCAGCGACCGCATCGATGGAGACCAGGTCCTCGGCCGCCCTCGACCCGAATCCCGGAAGGTCGGGCGTCCAGAGGTCGAGGTCTTCGAGGTGCTCGACCTGCGGCTCCCACATCCACGACGCGACATTCCCGCCGTGGAGCAGGACGACGGAGACCCGGTCCGTGCCGGGCGCACCGGGCCGCACGGGAGGGTGGTGCTCGAGGTAGGCCGGCGCGCTCATGAGAGCACCTCCTTCTCGGTCTCGTCGAGCCATACGAGCTCGGCGCGCGCGTGGGCGAGGCCGTTGCGGAGAGTGGCGAGCCGCAGCGCGAGGCCCCGGGTGCCGCGCACGCCGGACGGGTCGGGCCCGTCCTCCGCCGTGAGCACCTCGATCCGCGCCGCCTCGGCGGTCAGGACGGCGATGATCTCCTCGGCGTGCGCGCGGCGGGACGCGAGCAGCGCCGCGACCCCGTCCTCGTCGAGCTGGTCGGCGAAGAAGAGCCGGCCGAGGAACGGCTCGCGCGAGTCCTCCGGCTCCAGCGGCGAGGCGAGCCAGTCGCGCAGCGCCGCGCGTCCGGTCTCGGTGATCCCGTGGACCTTGCGGTCGGGGTAGCTCTCCTGGGGCACGACCTCGACCTCGGCGAGGCCCGCGTCCACGAGACCCGCGAGCGTCCGGTAGAGCTGCGAGCGGTCGGCCGCCCAGAAGTGGTTGACCGACGAGTCGAACGCGCGCTTGAGGTCGTAGCCCGTCATGGGCTGGATCGTCAGCAGGCCGAGGACGAGATATCGAAGGACCATGCGACTAGTGGACCATGCACCTAGCCATGGGTCAACAGGCGTCACGGGTCGAGCGTCGGCACGACGTGGGATCGGCAGCACCTCATGAGATCGGCAGGACGCCGCGAGGTCGGCACTCCCGGAGTGCCGACCTCGTGTCGTCCTGCCGATCTCGGGCTCGCGTGGGCGCCAACCCGACGCGAGCTCAGTTCCAGAAGACGGCGACGAGGATGTTGACGAGCGTGAGACCACCGATGGCGTGCTTGACGCCGGGGGCGACGGCGCCGTCGGACGCCTTCGCCGCCTGCCGCTTCGCGACGAACGCGAGGACGGCGATCACGAGGGCGACGACGAGCTTGACGCCGATCTTGGCCATGTCCGGGCCGCCGTCCTCCGGCCAGACCGACGCCTCCCCGATGCCGACCATGACGACGCCCGCGACGAGCGCGGTGAGCGCGCCGTGGAAGACGCCCTTGTAGAGGCCCGGCGAGCGGAGCGAGGCGAGATAGCCGCCGAAGACGATGGCCCAGCCGACGAAGTGCAGCGCGACGAAGACGTTGTAGAGGAATTCCATGGGCACACCCTATTTGCTGACACCCCTGTCGTGAAAGTTTGCACAAGGTGACGTGCGTCCAGCCTCGTCTCGGTGCGACGACCGCCGGGCTTCCTTGTAAAACTGGATCGAAGCGGTCTAGTCTTCTCGGTTTCCCACCATGCGGACGAGGGGTGTCCACGGAGCGTGACCGGGGTTACTGTTCTGCCCATGACCACGGCAGCCCGCACCCTCCTCGTGACCTCGCGTCACGGGATGCCGGCGTGCGCGCTCACGTGTCTCAGCTGTTGTCGCTGAACCGCGCCCGACTCAGCGCGAGCCCCGGCTCGCTCCCTCCTGAGAACCGGCGCGCGCCGTCGGTCCTCAGCCCCTCGCACCCTCGCTGAGTGCTCGCCGTCGCGCGTCCCCGCCCCCGAACGAGGACACGAGGAACACCGATGACGCAGGCCACGACTGCGCCTGGCACCACCGGCGGCGCGACCGCCGAGCGCCCGACCCGTGCCGCAGGCGAGCGCCCGGCCAGACCGGCGCGCGCCGCACGCCCGAACGGGCAGTGGAAGGTGGACGGCACCGAGCCGCTCAATGCGAACGAGACGTGGAAGCAGGAGGACGGCGGTCTGTCCGTCCGCGAGCGCATCGAGACGATCTACGCGCGCGACGGCTTCGACTCGATCACCGGCGACGACCTGCACGGACGCTTCCGCTGGTGGGGGCTGTACACCCAGCGCAAGCCCGGGATCGACGGCGGCAAGACGGCGACGCTCGAACCGCACGAGCTCGAGGACAAGTACTTCATGCTCCGCGTGCGCATCGACGGCGGAGCCCTCACCACCGAGCAGCTCCGCGTGATCGCGGACATCTCGAAGGACTTCGGCCGCGACTCCGCCGACATCACGGACCGGCAGAACATCCAGCTCCACTGGGTCGAGGTCGAGAACGTCCCGGAGATCTGGCGCCGCCTCGAGTCGGTCGGCCTGCAGACCACGGAGGCGTGCGGCGACGTGCCGCGCGTGGTGCTCGGCAGCCCGGTCGCGGGCATCGCCGCGGACGAGCTCATCGACGTCGGCCCCGCGATCGCCGGGATCACCGAGAAGTACATCGGCGTCCCCGAGCTCGCGAACCTGCCCCGGAAGTTCAAGACGG
The DNA here is from genome assembly GCF_059159985.1 of Cellulosimicrobium sp. BMG9.23. Lineage (NCBI taxonomy): Bacteria > Bacillati > Actinomycetota > Actinomycetes > Micrococcales > Promicromonosporaceae > Cellulosimicrobium > Cellulosimicrobium sp. BMG9.23. The sequence goes on along the minus strand of NZ_JBZGBZ010000001.1, from coordinate 412,982 downwards.
CGCTCACGGGCCACCCCAGCCAGGACGTCGTGCACGAGATCAACGACGTCGCGTTCGTCGCGCACCGCCACCCCGAGCTCGGCATCGGGTTCGACGTGTGGGTCGGCGGCGGGCTCTCGGCGAACCCGCGCCTCGGCGAGCGGCTCGGCGCGTTCTGCACGGAGGAGCAGGTGCCCGACGTGTGGCACGGCGTCGTGCAGATCTTCCGCGACTACGGCTACCGGCGGCTGCGCAACAAGGCGCGCCTGAAGTTCCTGCTCGCCGACTGGGGCCCCGAGAGGTTCCGCGAGGTGCTCGAGACCGAGTACCTCGGGTACCGGCTGCCCGACGGCCCGCCCGCGCCGAAGCCCCCGGTCCCCGGTGACCACGTGGGCGTGCACAAGCAGAAGGACGGGCTCAACTACGTCGGTGCGGCGCCCTACGTGGGCCGCGTCTCGGGCACGATCCTCGGGAACGTCGCCGACCTCGCCGAGTCCGTCGGGTCCCGCCGCGTGCGGCTCACGGCGCACCAGAAGCTGCTCGTGCTCGACGTCCCGGACGAGAACGTCGAGCACGTCGTGAGCACGCTCAAGGCCAACGGCCTCGACGCGAACCCGAGCCCGTTCCGCCGCAGCACCATCGCGTGCACCGGCATCGAGTACTGCAAGCTCGCGATCGTCGACACCAAGGACACCGCGACCGCGACGATCGACGAGCTCGAGAAGCGCCTCGGCGACCTGTCGCAGATGAAGCCGCTGTCCCTGCACGTCAACGGGTGCCCCAACTCGTGCGCGCGCATCCAGACCGCGGACATCGGCCTCAAGGGCCAGCTCGTCATGGACGACGACGGCGAGCAGGTCCCCGGCTTCCAGGTGCACCTGGGCGGCGGGCTGGCCTCGGACGACCGCGAGACCGCCGGCATGGGACGCACCGTGCGCGGGCTCAAGGTCACCGCGACCGACCTGCCGGACTACGTCGAGCGCGTCGTCCGCCGGTACGAGTCCGACAAGGACGGGACCGAGACCTTCGCCGAGTGGGCGCACCGGGCCGACGAGGAGGCGTTGCAGTGAACGAAGCAGTGAGCGGCCCCAAGAGCGAGCAGGTGAGCGAGCAGGCACCGGCCGGCCACGCGCCGTCGGGCACGGACCCGCTGGCGGCGCTGCGCGCGGCCGCCCGGGCGAAGGCGGAGCAGCGTGAGGCGTCGAAGGCCGCGCACCACGCGGACCGCGTGGAGCACGGACGGGAGAAGCGCTCGCTCGACGAGCTGCGCGAGATCGCCCGGCGGGGCGCGGCAGAGCTCGCGGGCTCGGGCATCGGGGCCGACGACGAGGCGACGGCCGAGCAGGTCATCGCCTGGGCCGCACGCGAGTTCGGCACGTCCGTCGCCGTCGCGTGCTCGATGGCCGACGCCGTGCTGCCGCACGTCGTGGCGCGGCAGGTCCCGTGGGTCGACGTGCTGTTCCTCGACACGGGCTACCACTTCGCCGAGACCGTCGGGACGCGCGACGCCGTCGAGCAGCAGATGGACGTGACGATCGTCGACGTGCTGCCCGAGCTCACGGTGGCCGAGCAGGACGCCGCGCACGGCAAGGACCTGTTCGGGCGCGACCCGGCCCTGTGCTGCCAGATGCGCAAGGTCGAGCCGCTGCACCGCACGCTCGCGGGGTACGAGGTGTGGGTGACGGGCGTGCGCCGCGACGAGGCGCCGACCCGCACGAACACCCCCCTCGTCACGTTCGACGAGAAGAACGGGCTCGTGAAGATCAACCCGCTCGCCGCCTGGTCGTTCGACGACCTGCTCGCCTACGCCGCGCGGCACCAGGTGATCCTCAACCCCCTGCTGAACGACGGCTACCCCTCGATCGGTTGCCTGCCGTGCACCCGGCGCGTCGCGCCGGGCGAGGACCCGAGGGCCGGCCGCTGGGCGGGGCTCGACAAGACAGAGTGCGGACTCCACGTATGAGGACGGGCATGACGACCATCGACCTGACGACCGGCCCCACGACCGAGACCGCGCACGCGGAGGTCGGGCCCGACGCCGCTCTCCCCGTGGGACGGCGGCTCACCCAGCTCGACGCGCTCGAGAGCGAGGGCATCCACATCATCCGCGAGGTGGTGGCCGAGTTCGAGCGCCCCGTGCTGCTGTTCAGCGGCGGCAAGGACTCCGTGGTGATGCTGCACCTCGCCGTCAAGGCGTTCGCGCCCGGCCCGGTGCCGTTCCCCGTGCTGCACGTGGACACGGGCCACAACTTCCCCGAGGTCCTCGCCTACCGCGACGCCACCGCGGAGCGCCTGCGCCTGCGCCTCGAGGTCGCGAGCGTGCAGGACTACCTCGACGACGGCCGCCTGCGCGAGCGCGCCGACGGCACGCGCAACCCGCTGCAGACACAGCCGCTGCTCGACGCGATCACGGGGCACAAGTTCGACGCCGTGTTCGGCGGTGGGCGCCGCGACGAGGAGAAGGCGCGCGCCAAGGAGCGTGTCTTCTCGCTGCGCGACGAGTTCGGCCAGTGGGACCCTCGCAACCAGCGCCCCGAGCTGTGGAACCTGTACAACGGCCGCCACCGGCCGGGCGAGCACGTGCGCGTGTTCCCGCTGTCGAACTGGACCGAGCTCGACGTGTGGCGCTACATCGCGCGAGAGAACATCCAGCTGCCCGAGCTCTACTACGCGCACGAGCGCGAGGTGTTCGACCGCGACGGCATGCTGCTCGCCGTCGGGCCGTACTCGCTCCCGCGCACCGACGCCGAGGCCGCGTCCCTGCGCACCGAGACCGTGCGGTACCGGACGGTCGGCGACATGTCGTGCACGGGCGCCGTGCGCTCCGACGCGACGGGCGTCGACGACGTCATCGCCGAGGTCGCGGCCACGCGCATCACCGAGCGCGGCGCGACCCGCGCCGACGACCGCCTCTCCGAGGCCGCCATGGAAGACCGCAAGAAGGAGGGGTACTTCTGATGGGCGCCCACACCACGCACCCGACGTCCACGGACGACGCCTCGTCTGCTGACGGCGCGCTCGCGCTCGACGACGACCGCCGCGGCACGCTGCTGCGCCTCGCGACCGCAGGCTCGGTCGACGACGGCAAGTCCACGCTCGTCGGGCGCCTGCTCTACGACTCCAAGTCCGTCCTCGCGGACCAGCTCGACGCCGTCGAGCGGGTCTCCCGCGACCGGGGCCTCGAGACGGCCGACCTCGCGCTGCTCACCGACGGCCTGCGCGCCGAGCGCGAGCAGGGCATCACGATCGACGTCGCGTACCGGTACTTCGCGACGGCGCGCCGCTCGTTCATCCTCGCCGACTGCCCCGGGCACGTGCAGTACACGCGCAACACCGTGACGGGCGCGTCGACGGCCGACGTCGTCGTGCTGCTCATCGACGCGCGCAAGGGCCTGCTCGAGCAGACGCGCCGCCACCTCGCGGTGACGAGCCTGCTCCGCGTGCCGCACGTCGTCGTCGCGGTGAACAAGATCGACCTGGTCGACTACTCGCGCGAGCGCTACGACGAGCTGGCGGCCGACATCCGCGCCGCCGCCGCCTCGCTCGGTGTGGCGGACGTGCACACCCTCCCGGTGTCCGCGCTCGTCGGCGACAACGTCGTGGAGCACGGCAGCCCGAACACCCCCTGGTACGACGGCCCGAGCCTGCTCGAGCTGCTCGAGTCGCTCCCCACGGGCGACGACCCGGACACGGAGTCCTTCCGGTTCCCCGTGCAGGTGGTCATCCGCCCGCAGACGGGCCTCGCCGGGGCCGAGGACGCCGACCGGTACCGCGACTACCGCGGCTACGCGGGGCAGGTCGCGTCCGGTGTCGTGCGCGTCGGGGACGAGGTGGTCGTGCTGCCGTCGGGGCGCCGCACGACCGTCGCGGGCATCGACACGGCCGACTCGCTCGCGAGCGGCGAGGAGCTGACGGAGGCGTTCGCGCCGCAGTCCGTGACGATCCGCCTGACCGACGACGTCGACGTGGCCCGGGGCGACCTGATCGCCGCCGCGGCCGAGGCACCCGAGGTCACGCAGGACGTCGAGGGCACGGTGGCGTGGCTCGCCGACCGACCGCTCCTGCCGGGGTCGCGCGTGCTGCTCAAGCACACGACCCGCACGGTGCAGGCCGTGGTGCGCGACGTCGTCGGGCGCCTCGACCTCGACTCCGCCGAGCTTCAGCCCGCCGAGCGGCTCGAGCTCAACGACATCGGGCGTGTGACGCTGCGCCTCGCGTCCCCGATCGCGGCCGAGGAGTACGTCGTCGCGCGCCGCACGGGCGCGTTCCTGCTCGTCGACGCCCAGGACGGCGGCACCTTGGCCGCCGGCATGGTCGGCGACGCGCTCGCCGCCGTGCGCCGACCGGCCGAGCGGCCCGCCGCGTACACGATCTGAGGACACGATGACCGGGACCCGCGCCACCGGCGCCGACGGCCGTGACGTTGCTTCCGCGTCGCACCACGAGACGTATCCGCTCGGCCTGCGCGTCGCGGGCCGGCTCACCGTGGTCGTCGGGGGCGGCCCGGTCGCGGCCCGCCGGGCGCGGGGCCTGGTCGAGGCCGGGGCGAGGGTCCAGGTCGTGGCGCCGTTCGTGTGCGAGGACCTGGGCGCTCTCGTCGAGGAGCAGCACGTCCGGTGGGTGCGCCGCGACTACCTCACCGGCGACCTCGACGGCGCGTGGCTCGTCCACACCGCGACGGGCGATCGTGAGGTCGACGTGCTCGTGGCGGCCGACGCCGAGGCCGACCGGGTCTTCTGCGTCACCGCGGGCGACGCGGAGGCCGGCACGGCGTGGGTCCCGGCCGTCGCGCGCACGCGCGTCCCCGGCACGCTCGGCAGCACGGGGGCCGGCACGGGCGCGGACGGTGTCCCGGCGCCGTACGCCGAGGTGAGCGTCGCGGTCAACGCCGGACGGGATCCGCGGCGCGCGCAGAACGTGCGCGACGCCGTCGCGGCACTGCTCGAGTCCGGCGAGCTGCCGCTGCGGGGCGTGCGCGCCCCCGCGCCGGCGGACGTCGCGAGTGCCGACGCGACGGCCGCGCTCCTCGCGAGCGCCGGTTCCGTCACGACGCCGCTCGTGCGCCCGGTCGGGACCGTCGCGCTGGTGGGTGGCGGCCCGGGCGACCCCGGGCTGATCTCGGTGCGCGGCCGGCGCCTGCTCGCGGAGGCGGACGTCGTCGTGGTGGACCGGCTCGGGCCGCGCGGCCTGCTGGACGAGCTCGGCGAGGACGTCGTCGTCGTGGACGTCGGCAAGACGCCGGGCCACCACCCGGTGCCGCAGTCGGAGATCAACGCGATCCTCGTGCACCACGCGCTCGTCGGGCGTCGCGTCGTGCGGCTCAAGGGCGGCGACCCCTACGTGTTCGGCCGCGGCGGCGAGGAGCTCGACGCGTGCCGCGAGCACGGCATCCCGGTCGAGGTCGTGCCGGGCGTGACGAGCGCGGTGTCCGTCCCCGCAGCTGCAGGGATCCCGGTGACGCACCGCGGCGTGTCGCGCGGGTTCACGGTCCTCACCGGCCACGAGGACGTCGGCAAGGTTCCCGCCGCGACGGACCACACCGTCGTGCTGCTCATGGGTGTGTCCCGCCTGGCGGAGACGGCCGCGGCACTCGTGGCGCAGGGCCGCTCACCCGAGACGCCGGTCGCCGTGGTCGAGGACGGGTACGGCCCGCGCCAGCGCACGACCGTCGGCACGCTCGCGACCATCGCCGACCGCGCGCGCGACGCCGGCGTCCGCCCGCCCGCCGTCACGGTCGTGGGCGACGTCGTGCGCCTCTCCCCCGCCTGGACCAACACCCCCGCCTCCCGCTGAGTGCTGGCTATTTGTCGTCGGAACAGCGCTCGGTCGACAAATAGCCAGCACTCAACGGCGGCGCCGTCAGAGGAGGCGGCGCTGCGCGGCCCAGCGCGTCAGCTCGTGCCGCGACGAGAGCTGCAGCTTGCGCAGCACCGCGGACACGTGGGTCTCGACGGTCTTGATCGAGATGAAGAGCTCCGACGCGACCTCGCGGTAGGTGTAGCCGCGCGCGATGAGCCGCATGACCTCCTGCTCGCGCGCCGAGAGCCGGTCGAGCTCGTCGTCGCGCACCGCGACGTCGCCCGCGCCCGTCCCGAACGCGTCGAGCACGAACCCCGCGAGGCGCGGCGAGAACACCGCGTCGCCGCCCGCGACCTGGGCGACGGCCGCCGAGAGGTCCGGTCCGGAGATCGCCTTCGTCACGTACCCCCGCGCGCCGGCGCGGATCACGGCGACGACGTCCTCCGCGGCGTCGGACACCGACAGCGCGAGGAACCGCACGTCCGCGAGCACGTCCGCGCAGCGCTGGATCACCTCGGCGCCGCCGCCCCCGTTCCCGCCGGGCAGGTGCACGTCGAGCAGCACGACGGGCGGGCGCAGCGCGTGGACCCGCTCGACGGCGGAGTCCACCGAGTCCGCCTCCCCGACGACCGCGACGAGCGCCGGGTCGAGGCTCGCGCGCACGCCGGCGCGGAACATGTGGTGGTCGTCGACGAGGACGACCGGGACGGGGCCTGTCACGGGCCGCCCGGCGCCGGCCGGGCTGGGGATCGTCGTCACGTCGTCTCCTCGAGGCTCTCCTGGGCGGGTCCCGCAGCCGGTTCCGGGACGGCGCCGCGCGGCACCCGCAACCGTACTTCCGTCCCCCAGTCAGGACGACTGATGATCTCGGCCGTGCCGCCGCGGCGCTGCACCCGGCCGAGGATCGACTCGCGCACCCCGAACCGGTCGGGCGCGACGTCCTGCATGCGGAAGCCGTTCCCGCGGTCCCGGACGAACACCTCCACCGCCGACGCGCTCACCTCGAGATAGACCGAGTACGGCGGTGCCCCGTGCGCGACGGCGTTGACGAGCGCCTCGCGCGTCGCCTGGAGCAGCGCCGCGGTCTCCTGCGTGGGGACGCAGTCCCCGACGACGACGAGGTCCACGACGACGGGACCGGCGGCACCGCCGTCGGCCTGTCCCGTGCCGCCCACCGGACCGGGCGATCCGATGGCCTCGGCCCGGCGCCCCACGCGCTCGTCCTCCACCTCGGCGACGAGAGCGCGCAGCTCGGCCGCGAGCGACGTCCCCGGCGACGGCCGGTCGTCGTAGAGCCACTCGCGCAGCTCGCGCTCCTGGGCGCGCGCGAGACGAGCGACGGTGTCGGCGTCGGACGCCCGCGCACGGATGAGCGCGAGCGTCTGGAGCACGGAGTCGTGCAGGTGCGCCGCGATGTCGGCGCGTTCGGCCTCCCGTGCGCGGGCGGCGCGCTCGTCGCCGAGCTCGCGCACGAGCCGCAGCCACCACGGCGCGAGCACGATCGCGACGCCGCCCAGCACGGCGACGGACGCGACCGCGGCCCGCACGATCGACGACGGCCGGGCGTCCTGCCCGACGAGCAGCACGATGCCCACCAGGACGAGCACGACCCCGCCCGCGATGCGCAGGACACCGGCCGGCGTGCGTCCACCCGCACGGCTCACGAGCCGACCGCGCTCCGCGGCGTCGAGCTGGCTCCACGCGAGCGCCGCACCCCCGAGCGCGATGAGCACCGGGATGACCCACGACACCTCGATGTCGACGCCGGTGCGCACGGCGACGAGAAGACCGGCACCGCCGAGCAGCACGACGCCGATCGCGACGTCCCGGACCGGCATCCGCGAGACCCGACCCTGCAGGCGCGGTGCGAGGCGCGAGAGCGACGCCGGTCGCTGCTCGTCGCGCGCCGTGCGGGGGTCGCCGGTCGGGATGGTGAGCCACCAGAAGACGTAGAGCGCGAGGCCGGCGCCTCCGGCCAGCCCGAGCAGGCCCATCACGAGCCGCACCGGTCCGACGCGGACGCCGAGGTGCGCGGCGATCCCGGCGCACACACCGCCGACCCAGCGGCCGCGCTCGGGGCGACGCAGGGGCAGCACCGCGTACCCGGTGCGGGGGGCGGCGGGAGTGCCGGCTCGAGGTGTCACCCCCTGATCGTCACACGTCGCGGACCCCCTGGGCGTCGTCCGGGGCCCGAACCAGGGTGCGGTCGGGCGGGGTTTCAGGGTCGGCTCAGGGTGCCTCCCGATACCCCGCTGCCCCCTGGACGACGAGCATGGAGGCATGAGCACAACGCCCCTTCCCCCCGAGCCGCCCGGCGGCGGCTCCGGCTCGTCGGCCGGGCCCGGTCCCGACGCCGGCCCTGCCACGACGGATGGACCAGCACCGACCGCCGGACCGGCACCGGCCGCTGCACCCGGCACCGAGGTGCCGCCCTCGGCGCCCGCTGCACCGAGCAGAGCGCCCGGAGCGGGTGGGGACGGGTTCTTCGACGGCGTGCGCCGCATCGGCATCGCCCGCTCGGAGGACCGGTGGGTCGGTGGCGTGGCGGGGGGCGTCGCGGAGCGCTTCGGCATCGACCCGCTCCTCGTCCGCGGCATCCTCTTCGTCACGTTCTTCCTCTCCGGCGCGGGTCTCGTCCTGTACGGCGCGGCGTGGGCGCTCCTGCCCGAGCGCCGCGACGGGCGGATCCACCTGCAGGAAGCCGTCCGGGGGAACTTCGACGTCGCGATGCTCGGCGCGATCGCGTCGGTCGTCGTCGGTCTGTCGTGGGGCGGCGGCTGGTGGTCCTGGTGGGACTACCTGCACCTCGGCTGGCTCACGGGCCTGTTCTGGGTCGCGGCGATCGTCGTCGTGGCGGTGCTGGCGGTCTCCGTCCTGCGACGCGACGGCACGCGGGGCGGTACCCGCACCGGCTGGCCCGGACCGCAGGGCGGTCCCGGCTGGCCCGGAGCTCACGGCGGTCCGGGCTGGTCCGGCGGTCCCGGCCCCGAGGGCCCGACGACGCCCGGGCCCGTCCCCGGCGCACCCGCGACCGGGCACGCCCCGACCGACGCGCCGTGGGGCTCTCCGGCCCCGGTGCCTCCCTCCCCGGCGACGCCCGGTGGGGACGCACGAACGACGGACGCGGCGTCCGACTCGACCTGGACGGCGCACGCGAGCCCGTACGGCGCCGCCCCCGCGACGAGCGCCCCCGCGGCGCCGTCGTCCCCGGCGCCCGCCTGGGCGGCGGGCACGACCGCGCGCCCTCCCGCTCCCCCGGTCCCGCCGACGCCGCGCCCCCCGAAGCCGCGACGCCCTCGCGGTCCGGGTTCCGCGACCGTCGGGATCGTCGTCGGGCTGAGCCTGCTGCTCGGCGCGCTCCTGCTCGTCGCCGAGCGTCAGGGCGACCTGGCGTGGCCGGTCTTCCTCACGTGGATCGGGGGGTCGGTCGCGCTCGCGGGCCTCGCGATCGTCGTCAGCGGCCTGCGCGGCCGCACCAGCGGAGGGCTGGGCTGGCTCGCCGTCCTCGGCCTCGTCGTCGGCGTACCGACGGCGATGTGGCAGGACGGCTCTCCCGAGCTCGTCCTGAGCGGTGACGCGCGCACGGTGTCGGACGGGACGCACACCGTCGTCGACCCGGACGTCGCCGAGGCAGGCTTCGCGGTCCGGTGGGGCGATCCGACGATCGACCTGTCCCAGCTCGACCTGTCCGACGCGTCGGGCGCGTCCCCGGTCGGGGTGCCCGTCCAGCTGGGCGCCGGTGACGTGACCGTCATCGTTCCGGACGACGTCCCCGTCCGCGCGGACGTCCAGGTCCTCGCCGGCAGCGCCCGGTGGCGCGTCGACGGCGAGGACCGCGAGATCGGCGGCGTGAGCACACAGCCGGTCACGTTCGAGAACGCCGAGGTAGACGCCGGCGAGGACCCCCTGCTGGTCCTGGACGTCGTCGTCGGCGCCGGCCAGGTCACGATCGAGGAGGACTCATGAGCGACGAGAAGGATGCATCGGGCGGGACGCGCCCGCTCCACGACGAGCTGTTCGACGGCGACGCCACCACGCCGCTTCCCACGTCGGCGGACGACACCCAGGTGCTGCCCCCCGCACGCGCGGACGACACCCTGGCGCTGCCGTCCACGGCAGCGACACCCCCGACGACACCCCCGTCGGCGACCCCCGCGGGAGGGGCGGGCCCGGTAGACACGACTCCGCCCGCCGACGACCCGTGGTCGGCCACGGCGAGGACGCGGTACGAGAGTCCCGCACCCGGACGCACTGCTCCGTCGACCCCGTCCGCTCCGTCGGCTCCGTCGGGTCGGTCGGCGTCGCAGCCCGGCACCGCCGCAGGGCGGGAGCCGTCGCGGGGCCCGAGGGTCGCGACGATCGTGTGGGGCTTCGTGCTCTTCGCCCTCGGCGCCGCGGTCCTCGCCGCCGCGCTGGGCGCCGACGTCGACCTCGGCCTCGCGGCGATCGTGGTGCTCGTGGTCGCGGGTGTGACCCTCGTGGTCGGGTCCGTCGTGACGAGCGTGCGGCGGCGCGGACACGGCTGACGGTCCGGGCAGAGAAAGGCCGAGGGGTCGTGACGAGTCTCGTCACGACCCCTCGGTTCGTCCGAGCGACGGCCGGTCCGCACGCTCCCCCCGGTGCGACTCAGCGGGAGCGGGTCTCCGGCGTCCGGACGGACGTCTCGACCAGGCGCGCGGCGGGTCGGCGCGCCCGGCTCGCCGGTCAGCTCGCGGGCGTCCCCGGGCGCTCGTCGGGCGGGGTCTGCGACCGGAGCGGGGCCTGCGCCGGGTCCGTGGTCGTCGGGTCCGTGGTCGTCGGGTCCGTGGTCGTCGGGTCCGTGGTCCTCGGGTCCGTGGTCCTCGGGTTCGGGGTCCTCGGGTTCGGGGTCGACGGCGGGGTGGGGTCGTGGGGCGCAGCTTCCGGGCTCGCCCCCGGGGCCGACGGCATGCTCGTCCCCGGTGCGCCGGTCGGCTCGGCGGTGCTCGCCGCCGCCGCACGCGCCTCGGCGGCCGGCGTCGAGAGGGCCGACGTCCGGGCAGGACGGTCAGGTGCTGGCGTCGGCGTGACCGGTGGCACGGTCGGCGACGCGGGAGCCACGGGGGTGGAGGCGGGATCGACGTGCCGGCCGAGGCCGGACAGGTCACCTCCCGAGGTGTACGCCGCCGGGGTCTCGACGGCGACGCTCGGACCGCCGGCCAGCTTGCGGAGCGCGACCCCCAGGAGCAGGAAGAGGATTCCGAGACCGACGACGAGCGCGGCCACGCCGAAGGCCACGACGGACGTGAACAGCGACGCCCGGAGGAACGACGCCGTCATGACGGTCTGGCGCGTGGGATCGTCCTGGTCGAGCTCGGCGTACGTCGCGCCACCGGAGGCCTCCAGCGCGTGCTTGTTGATGACCTCGGCCTGCGCGTAGGCGGTGAGCGGTCCGTTGACGTGACGCCCCGCCATGAACGACGCGTCGTCCGAGACGGTGATCTCCTCGGCGGACAGCTGGTTCGCGACGACGATCCACGTGCCGATGCCCGCGAGGACGAGGATGATGCCGGCGATGATCGAGACGAGGCCGATACCCCGGGCGCCTCGTGCCGGCGTGATGGTGACCGTGCTGGACATGTGGCGCTACTCCTTCGTCAGGACCCACCTGGCCCGTCCGGCGCGCCCCCGCCCGCGAGGCGTGGCCGCCGCGGGACGGTCGAACCACCCATTTCGAGACCACCGTAGCGACCGGGGAAGCGTTGTGCCTGCGCAGACGGCGCGTGTCGCCGCAGGTCGGTGCGCGTGTCGTCGGGGCGCGGGGCCGGGTGGGAGGATTCCGGGGTGCGCATCACCCACGTCACCGACTGCTACCTGCCGCTGCTCGGCGGCATCGAGACCCAGGTGGCGCGGCTCGCGCAGCAGCAGGCGGCGGCAGGGCACGACGTCGCCGTCGTCTGCACGACGCCGGAGCGTCCGGGCGCGCACGGTGTCACCTCCGAGGTCGACGAGGGCGTCACGGTGCACCGCCTCGCGGCCCGGGTCCCGGGCGGCTACCCGGTCCATCCCCGCGCCCCCCACCACGTGGCGCGCCTGCTGCGCGAGGCGCGGCCCGACGTCGTGCACCTGCACATGGGCGTGCTCACCCCGTCCACGCAGGCGTCGCTGCGGACGGTCGTCCGGGCAGGTCTGCCCGCGGTGCTGACCGTCCACTCGGTCTGGGGCGGCGCGGAACGGGCGTTCGCCGCGCTCGACCGCGTCGTGCGGTGGTCGCGCTGGCCCGTCCTGTGGTCCGCCGTGAGCGAGCTGACGGCGGCGCCGCTCCGCCGCCTCGTCGGCGTTCACGGCGAGGTCGCCGTCCTGCACAACGGTCTCGACCTCGACGCGTGGCGCGTCCCGCGGACCGAGCGCGGCGAGCGCATGGAGGGGTCCGCGGTGCATGTCGTCGCGGCGACGCGCTTCGCCCCGCGCAAGCGCGTGCTCCCGCTCCTCGAGATCGTCCGGGACGCCGCGGCCCGCGTGCCCGACGGCGGGCTCCACGCCACGATCGCCGGCGACGGTCCGGAGCTCGACACCGCCCGCCGGTTCGTCGCCGAGCACGAGCTGCGCGACGTCGTCTCGCTCCCCGGCCGGCTCACCGCGACCGAGCTCAAGCGCCTCTACGCGCGCGCCGACGTGTTCGCCGCCCCCGCGGTCGAGGAGGCGTTCGGCATCGCGGCGCTCGAGGGGCAGGCGGCCGGGCTCGCCGTCGTGACACGCTCCCAGTCGGGCGTCGCCGAGCGTCTGACCGACGGCGTCGACGCCCTCCTCGCCGACGACGATGCCGGCCTCACGGACGCGCTCGTCCGCCTCGTCACCGAGGACGGCCTGCTCGACCGGATCGTCGCGCACAACCGCGACGTCCCGTCGTCGGCGGGCTGGCCCCGCGTCCTCGCCGACGTCGAGAACGCCTACGCCCGCGCGGCACGGATCACTGTCCGCACCCGCCCTCGCTGACCCGGACGTCACCGCGACGCGACGATCCGCACGAGGCGACGACCCGCACGAGGTGCGGGGTCGGGGACGACGCCGCGTCGTGGCGGGTCTGGCGGGAGCGACGCGAGGAACGAGCGGCGCGGAAGGTAGACGCGGCGTCGTTCCCGACCCCGCGTCGACCCGACCCCCGCTACGTCACCGACGCGGCGCGCTCACTCCCACTCGATGGTGCCCGGCGGCTTGCTGGTCACGTCGAGGACGACGCGGTTGACCTCGGCGACCTCGTTGGTGATGCGCGTCGAGATGACGGACAGCACGTCGTAGGGCAGACGGGTCCAGTCCGCCGTCATGGCGTCCTCGGAGGACACCGGCCGCAGCACGATCGGGTGACCGTAGGTGCGGCCGTCGCCCTGGACGCCGACGGACCGCACGTCGGCCAGCAGCACGACGGGGCACTGCCAGATCTCGCGGTCGAGGCCGGCCTTGGTGAGCTCCTCGCGCGCGATCTTGTCGGCGGCGCGCAGCGTCTCGAGACGCTCGGCCGTGACCTCGCCGACGATGCGGATGCCGAGCCCGGGGCCGGGGAACGGCTGGCGCCAGACGATCTCCTCGGGCACGCCGAGCTCGAGCCCGACGGCACGGACCTCGTCCTTGAACAGCGTCCGCAGCGGCTCGACGAGCGAGAACTGCAGGTCGTCCGGCAGACCGCCGACGTTGTGGTGGCTCTTGATGTTCGCCGCGCCCTCGCCGCCGCCGGACTCGACGACGTCGGGGTAGAGCGTGCCCTGCACGAGGAACTTGACCTCTTCGCCGTGCGCGCCGGCGTCGGCGACGATGTCGCGCGCGGCGTCCTCGAACACGCGGATGAACTCACGACCGATGATCTTGCGCTTGGTCTCCGGGTCGCTGTGGCCGGCGAGCGCGGTGAGGAACCGCTGCTTCGCGTCGACCACCACGAGGTTGACGCCCGTCGACGCGACGAAGTCGCGCTCGACCTGCTCGGCCTCCCCGGCACGCAGCAGGCCGTGGTCGACGAACACGCACGTGAGCTGGTCGCCGACCGCCTTCTGCACCAGCGCGGCCGCGACGGACGAGTCCACCCCGCCGGACAGCCCGCAGATGACGCGCGCGTCGCCGACCTGCGCGCGGATCGCCGCGACCTGGTCCGCGATGACGTTGCCGGGCGTCCAGTCGGGAGCCAGCCCGGCGCCGTCGTACAGGAAGTGCTCGAGCACGGTCTGGCCGTGCGCGGAGTGCTTGACCTCGGGGTGCCACTGGACGCCGAACAGGCGCCGCTCCCGGTCCTCGAACGCGGCGACGGGCGAGCCCGACGACGTCGCGAGGACCTCGAAGCCCTCCGGCGCGCGGTGCACCGCGTCGCCGTGGCTCATCCACGTGGTCTGGTTCTCGGGGGTCTCGGCGAGCAGCACGCCGGCCGAGCAGACCTCGACCTCGGTGCCGCCGTACTCGCGCTGGCCGGTCTGGGCGACGTCGCCGCCGAGCGCCGCGGCCATCGCCTGGAAGCCGTAGCAGATGCCCATGACCGGCACGCCGGCCTCGAACAGCGCCGGGTCGACGAACGGTGCGCCCGTCGCGTAGACCGACGACGGCCCGCCGGACAGGATGATCGCGGCCGGGTCCTTCGCGAGCATCTGCTCGACCGTGAAGGTGTGCGGCACGATCTCGGAGTACACCTTGGCCTCGCGCACGCGCCGCGCGATGAGCTGCGCGTACTGGGCGCCGAAGTCGACGACGAGCACGGGGCGCGGCGTCGAGGCGACCTGCGCGGTGGTGGGGATGTCAGGGGTGGTGGCGGGAGACGTCACCGGTCCAGGATAGTCGCCGCGCAGTGCTCGTCCGGAACCGCCTCAGGCGCCGGCGCGCTCCTCGATCCGCTCGCGCAGCGCCCGCGCCGCGGTCTCCGGGTCCGCGGCCTCCGTGATCGCCCGGACGACCACGATCCGCGTGGCACCGGCGTCGAGCACCGCGTCGAGGCGCTCGGTGTCGATCCCGCCGATCGCGAACCACGGCGTCGTCGGGGCGGACGCGGCGACGTCGCGCAGCAGGTCCAGCCCGACGGCGGCCCGCCCGGGCTTCGTCGGCGTCGCCCACAGCGGGCCGACGCAGAAGTAGTCGACGTCCGGGTCGGCCTCCGCGACGGCGGCCTGCTCGGTCGAGTGCGTCGAGCGGCCGATCACCGGGGCGGGGCCGAGCAGGGAACGGACCGCTCCGACCGGCAGGTCCCGCTGCCCCATGTGCACGACGGGCGCTGCCGTCAGCCCCGCGACGTCGGCCCGGTCGTTGACCGCCCAGAGCGCGCCGTGCTCCCGCGCCACCCGCGCCACGAGCTCCTGGAGCTCGAGCTCGCGCGCGACGTCGAGCGTCTTGTCCCGGAGCTGGACGACATCCACCCCGCCCGCGAGCGCCGCCTGCAGGAAGTCCTCGAGGTCGCCGCGCTCCTCGCGCGCGTCGGTGCACAGGTACAGGCGCGCATCGGCGAGGCGGGCGCGGGCGTCGGTGCCCGACGTGACGGAGGTCTCGGTGCTCATCCGTCGGAGTGTAGGGGCGAGGGCGCCGCCACGGCCGGTACTGTGGCCGAGAGCACGGGAGCCCCGCACGGGGCTGAGAGGGCGTAGGAGCCGACCGTCGAACCTGATCTGGGTCATGCCAGCGAAGGGAGCGCAGATGGACCCCCTGCACGCCGTCGCCCATCCGGCCCGCGTCCGGGACGCGAACGCAGAGGCAGACCTGCCCGACGGCGCACGCGACGTCGTCGTGGTGGGCGGCGGGATCGTGGGTCTCGCCGTGGCGTGGCGCGCTGCGCGCGCGGGCCTCACGGTCACCGTGCTGGACCCGTCGCCCGGCGACGGCGCGACGCACGCCGCGGCGGGGATGCTCGCGCCCGTCACAGAGGCCGACTTCGGCGAGGACGACGCCCTCGCGCTGCACCTGGTGGCGGCCCGCGCGTGGCCGGCGTTCGCCACCGACCTCGAGCGCGCGACGGGGACGGACGTCGGCCTGCGCACCGCCGGGACGCTCACGGTCGCGTACGACACGGACGACCTCGCGCTCCTGCGCCGCGTGCTCGCGCTGCACGCCGCGCACGGCCTCGACTCGCACGAACTCACGCTCGCCGAGGCTCGCCGCCGCGAGCCGTTCCTCGGTCCGCGCGT
The DNA here is from genome assembly GCF_059159985.1 of Cellulosimicrobium sp. BMG9.23. Lineage (NCBI taxonomy): Bacteria > Bacillati > Actinomycetota > Actinomycetes > Micrococcales > Promicromonosporaceae > Cellulosimicrobium > Cellulosimicrobium sp. BMG9.23. The sequence goes on along the minus strand of NZ_JBZGBZ010000001.1, from coordinate 397,098 downwards.
CGCCGGGGCCGCGTGGGCGCCGCACGACCACGCGGTCGACCCACGCGCGACGCACGCCGCGCTGCTCGGAGCGCTCGGTGCAGCGCGCGGTGCTGCCGCGCCCGGTGCCGGTCAGAGGCCCGGGCCGGGTTCCGCCGTCGTGCGCGGCCGGGGTACCCGCCTCGCGCTCGACGTGACGGGGAGGGTCACGGGCGTGCACGACGACGCGGGCCGGCTCCACCGCGCCGGTGCCGTCGTGCTCGCGGCGGGCTGGGAGTCCGGTGCGCTGGCGTCGGGCGTGCCGGGCGTCGTCGTCCCGGTCCGCCCGGTGAAGGGCCAGACGCTGCGTCTCGACGCAGGGCCGGACCTGGCGCTCGAGCACGTCGTGCGCGGCGTCGTGCAGGGTCGGCCCGTGTACGTCGTGCCGCGCGAACCGGTCCCGGACGGGCAGGGCCACGGCTGCGCGGGGCACCGCGAGGTCGTGATCGGCGCGACGACCGAGGAGAACCCCGACGACCGTCGCGCCACCGCCGGCGGCGTGTTCGCGCTGCTTCGCGACGCGCGCGCGCTGCTCCCGGGGATCGACGAGGCCGCGCTCGTCGACGTCACGCCGCGCGCCCGCCCCGCGACGCCGGACAACCTGCCGCTGGTCGGCGCCACGCACGTCCCGGGCCTGCACGTCGCCGCGGGGCACGGGCGCAACGGCGTCCTCCTCGCGCCGCTCACCGCCGAGGCCGTCGTCGCGGGCCTGACGGGCGAGCACCTCGCCGCCGACGCCGCAGCGGCCCTCGCCGCGGCCCGTCCCGATCGCTTCACCGACGCCCCGGTCCGCCCCGCCGGTGAGGCCGGTACTGCCGGTGCCGTGGGTGCCGTCGGTGCCGAACCCCGGGTCATGGGCCGATCACAGGCCGGAACGGCGCACAAGCCAGGGTTCGGCAACCCCACCGCGAGTTGCGGCGCCTCCGTGACGAACCCTTCGACCCGCAGAGGATGACCCTCGTGTCCCCCACTCCCGCACCGACAGCGCTCGTCAACGGCGAGCCCTACCCGCTCGACGCGACCACCGGCGTCGAGGACCTCGTCGCCGCGCTCGTCCCGGCCTACGTGACCGATGGTTCGCCGCAGGGCGTCGCCGTCGCGATCAACGACGCCGTCGTGCCGCGCGGCACGTGGTCGAGCACCGTGGTCGCGCCCGGCGACCGCGTCGAGATCGTCACCGCCGTGCAGGGCGGCTGAAGGAGATGAGCATGCACGCCACCGAGACGACGCACGCTGCCCACACCCTCCCGACCCACGAGGACCCGCTCGTCGTCGCCGGGACGACGATCGGCTCGCGGCTCGTCATGGGCACCGGCGGCGCCGCGAACCTGCTCACGCTGGAGGACGCGCTCGTCGCGTCCGGGACCGCGTTGACGACCGTCGCGATGCGGCGCGTCGCCGTCCGCACCGGCGGCGAGGGCTCGCCGGACGCCGGGATCTGGGGTCTGCTCGACCGTCTGGGCATCCGCGCGCTGCCCAACACCGCAGGCTGCTTCTCGGTGCGCGAGGCCGTCCTCACGGCGCACCTCGCGCGCGAGGCGTGCGGCACCGAGTGGGTCAAGCTCGAGGTGATCGCCGACGACGTCACGCTCCTGCCCGACCCGATCGGCCTCGTCGAGGCGGCGGACCAGCTCGTGCGCGACGGGTTCGTCGTGCTGCCGTACACCAACGACGACCCGATCCTCGCGCGCCGGCTCGAGGACGTCGGCTGCGCGGCGGTCATGCCGCTCGGCGCGCCGATCGGCACCGGGCTGGGCGTCCTCAACCCCCGCAACATCGAGGCGATCGCGACGTCCGCGCGCGTGCCGGTGATCCTCGACGCGGGGATCGGGACGCCGTCGGACGCCGCGCTGGCCATGGAGCTCGGGTGCGACGGCGTGCTGCTCGCGACCGCGGTGACACGCGCGGCCGACCCGGTGCGCATGGCGCGCGCGATGCGGCTCGCGGTCGAGTCCGGCCGGCTCGCCGCGGGCGCCGGGCGCATCCCGCGCCGCGAGGGCGCGCTCGCGACCTCCTCCCCCGACGGCCGCCTCGACCTCGCCCTCTGACCACGACCCCGTCGCCGACGAGCTGGAGCCAGGGTCCGACCGTCCCGGCGCCGACAGGTGAGCGGGGGGACATCGGTCCGCTCAGGGGAGGCGCAGCTCCCTGAGCTGTCGGCGAGACGTGATGCCGAGCTTGCGGAAGATGTTGCGCAGGTGGGCCTCGATGGTGCGCGGGCTGAGGAACAGCTGCGCGCCGACCTCGCGAGAAGTGGCTCCGGTGGCCACCAACCGCGCGACGTGCAGCTCCTGGGCCGTGAGCTCGTCGGTCGGTCGGGCGGTCCGCTTGCGCGGGTGCTCTCCGGTGGCGCGCAGCTCGCGGGCGGCGCGGGCGGCGAAGGCCTCCCCGTCCATGCCGGACATGAGCTCGTGGGCCGTGCGGAGCTGGTCGCGGGCTTCCTGGCGACGCCCCTCCCGGCGCAACCACTCGCCGTAGACGAGGTGCGTACGGGCGAGATGGTTGGTCGTCCGGCGTGCCTGCAGCAGCTCGAGCGCCTCGCGGTAGTGGTCCTCGGCGACGGGGCCGGTCGTGACGAGCGCGCGGGAGCGTGCGGTCAGTCCGAGCGCCCACCGGGTTCCGCTGGCGCGGGCGCGGGCCTCGAGCAGCTCGAGCATGGCCGCCGCACGCGCCGGCTGATCGGCGCGGGACGCGGCCTCGACGGCCTCGGGGAGTGCGAGTCCGACGAGCGGGAGCTCGTCGGACTCGACCACCTGCGCCGCGGACTCCAGCGCGGCCGGGTAGTTGCCCAGACCGTTGTGGAGCACGGCCAGCGAGTACTGCGCCAGGGCGACCTCGGCACCACCCCTCCCGTGGGCCGCGACGCTCGTGGCGTACAGCTCGCGGGTCGTGGCCTCGTTACCGCGCCACGCCGCCAGGATGTGGTCCGCCTGGTGCAGCGGGACGGCGCCGATCGCCTGCGTGATGACCTTGCCCTCGGCGGCCAGGTCGGTCGCGTGCGCGATCTCGCCCGAGGCCACGAGGGTCGCGGACCGGAACAGGAGCGCGGTGGGGAGCGTGGCCAGCGCTCCGGTCTCGCGGGCGAGCTCGACGTTGCGCCCGGCGAGCGCGTAGAGAAGCTCGTCGTCGTAGAGCACCAGCGCGGTCCGACCGGCGAGCCACAGCCAGGGGCGGGTCTCGTCGTCGTCCACGATCTCGAGGCCGTGCCCGCCGACGCGGAACGCGTCCATCGCTCGTCGCAGCGTGGGCGCGCCGGCCTCGAGACCCTGCGTGAACGTCGTCACGAGCCCGTCGAGCAGCAGGTCGGCCGGTCGCGGTGGCACGGGCGCCCGCGGCGCGGTGCGGGCGGCCTCCGCGACCGCCGGCACCCCGTGATCGTCGCCGCCGATGACGGTCGCCGTGTCGAGCGCGCGCAGATAGGTCTCGCGCGAGAGGCCGGGATCGAGCGGGGCGAGCGTCCGGGCGGCGTCGAGCAGCATCCCGGGCACGTCGCTGCCGCGGGTCAGGTGGAACGCGATCTGGGCGCGCAGGAGCTGGAGACGGGCGCGCAGCAGAGTGTCGAGCGGCCCGGCCTCCGCGACCGCCAGGAGCTCGAGGGCCGTGTCGGAGGCACCGGCCTCGTGCTTGGCCTGCGCGGCGTCCAGCGCGCGTGCCGCACGGCGCGTGGCGTCCGGGGTCAGGTCGGTGGCCTGCTGCAAGAACGCGGCCGCGGCGGCCACGCCGCCACGAGCGCGCGCCCGGCCGGCAGAGCGCTCCAGGTCGGCGGCTGCCTCCTCGTCGGTGCCGAGCACCGCCTGCGCGCGGTGCCAGGCGTGCCGGTCGGGGTCGGCCTCGCGGTCGGTGGCCGCCGCGATCGCGCCGTGCGCGCGGCGACGTTCGGGCGGTCCGGCTGCCCGGTAGACCGCCGAGCGCACCAGCTGGTGGCGGAACCGCACCCGGGTGTCGATGTCCACCAGCCCGGCGGCCTCGGCGGGGGCGGCTGCCGAGGGATCTATCCCCAGGTGCGCGGCCGCACGGAGCAGCAACGCCGTGCTGCCCGTCGGTTCGGCCGCGGCGACGACGAGCAGCTGCTGCGTGTCGACCGGCAGGCTGCCCGAGCGCTGCTGGAAGCTGTCCTCGACACGACGGGGGACGTCCGCCGCGTCGGGCACCTCGAACCCGCCGGCCATCCGGGCCGGCGGCACCCCCAGGGGCAGCTCGAGCAGCGCGAGAGGATTCCCGCGCGCCTCCGCGACGATCCGGTCGCGCACGCCGTCGTCGAGCGGCGCGCGGAGGGCGGTGGTCAGCAGCACCCGGGCGTCGGCCTCACCGAGCCCGTCGAGCGGCTGCTCGGGCAGCCCGACGAACGGGTCGGCATCGGCGTCGCTCGAGTCGCGCCGCGCGAAGACCAGCGCGAGGCGCTCGGCCGCCACCCGTCGGGCCACGAAGGCCAGAACCTCCGCGGACGCCAGGTCCAGCCACTGTGCGTCGTCGACGAGGCACAGCAGCGGCACCTCCTCGGCAACCTCTGCCAGAAGGTTGAGTACCGCCAGCCCGACCAGGAACCGGTCCGGTGCGGCACCACCCTGTGTTCCGAACGCCACGCCGAGGGCGGACCGCTGCGGATCGGGCAGGGCGTCGAGGTGGTCGAGGAGCGGCGTGCACAGCTGGTGCAGGCCCGCGAAGGCGAACTGCGTCTCCGACTCGATGCCGATCGACGACTCCACCCGGAGACCGAGCTCGCCCGCCGTGTCCCGCGCGTGCTCGAGCAGGGCGGTCTTCCCGATGCCGGCCTGCCCGCGCAGCACGAGGGCCCCGCTGCGCCCGGCCCGTGCTTCGGCGAGCAGCTTCTCGACCGCTTCGCGCTCGGCGCCACGGCCCAAGAGATCCGCCAGTGCCACTCCTGTCAGAGCCAGGACGGCGTCGCTCGCCCCGGGGATGGTGTTGTCACCACCATCATCACCGATGCGGACCGTGTCTGTCGCTGGTCCGAGACCAGGGACACCTCACCGTCGTGAACCGCCGCACGGTGACGCGCACGCTCCCGGGCTCAGCGGAGCTCGTGCTCGTGCTCGTGCTCGTGCTCCGCCGCCAGGTCCTTGTCCGCTGCCGCGCCCCGGAGCGTGAGCGCAGACCAGACCGCAGTGAGGACCATGATCGACGCGCCGGCGACTCCGGTGATGATGATCGCCTCCGTGAACGCGTGCCTGGCGATCTCGAGCACTGCGGCACCGGTGCTTCCCCCCGCCTCGGTCGCCACCAGGAGTGCCTCCGCCATGGTCGACGACGCCCGTTCGGCGAGGCTCGACGGGAGGTCGAGCGCATCGGTGCCGGCTGTGACGACCCGCGTGTACCAGGTGACCAGCACCCCGCCCAGTACGGCGGTGCCCAGGGTGGTGCCGAGCTCGTAGGCGGTCTCCGAGGTGGCGGCCGCCTGGCCGGCGCGCTCGGGCCTGACGGAGCTCATGATGACGTCGTTGCTCAGGGCGAGCGCCATGCCTGCACCCAGCGACACGAGCGCGAGCGATGCAGCGATGAGTGCAGGGCTCGACGACGGCGACAGGAAGAACGTCAGGCTGAACCCACCGGTGGCGATCAGGAGTCCCGCAGCGATGACGTAGGCGGGGAGCACGCGTTTGACCAGCGTGGCCGCGACGAACGCAGCGACGGCCGCGAGGATCGCCTGCGGTATCAGCCAGAGCGACGCCTGGAGCGGGTTCAGCCCGAGGACGAGCTGGAGGTACTGGACGAGGGCGACGAGCGCGCCGACCATCGCGAAGATCGCGAGCAGGTCGGAGACGACGGCGCCGCGGAAGTAGCGCACCCTGAACAGCCTGACCTCCATGAGCGGGGTCGAGAGCGTCAGCTGTCTGCGGACGAAGAGCACGATCGCGACGAGACCGACGAGCGCCGTGACGACCCCGAGAAGGATCTCCTTGCCCCCGGTGAGCGACTTGATCGCGTAGACCACGCCGACCATGCCGACGAGGGAGAGGACGACGCTGAAGACATCGATCCTGTGCAGCTCCGGGTTGCGACTCTCGGGGAGCAGGAGCGGGCCGAGGACGAGCAGGAGGAGCATCACAGGGATGTTCATGAGGAACGCCGCCTGCCAGCTGAACGACTCGATGACCCAGCCGCCGACGATCGGCCCGACGGCCGCCCCGACCGAGGCCATCGCCGCCCAGACGGCCATCGCGTACCTGCGCTGCTGCCGGTCGAGGAACATGTTGCGCACCAGGGACAGCGTCGAAGGCATCATGATCGCACCGCCCACCCCCAGCAGGGCGCGGGAAGCGATGAGCATCCACGGCGCTGTCGCCAGCGCGCCGCTCACCGACGCCACCGCGAAGATCACTGCGCCGACGAGCAGGTTTCGCCGCCGACCGAAGCGATCGCCCACCGTGCTCATCGCGACGAGCAGACCTGCGAGGACGAGCGAGTAGATGTCGATCATCCACAGCTGCTCCACGCCGGTCGGGCTCAGCTCAGCAGAGATCGCGGGCAAGCCCAGGATCAGGACGGTGCCGTCGATCGTGATCAGCAGCAACGGCAGGACCAGTACGGCCAGACCGAGCCACGTCCTGGTCGTGGCCCGGGGAAGGGCGTCGTTCATGAGGATCTCCTCGCCTGTGCTCAATCTGTCGGTGTCTCAGAGGTGCTGACAGTGAGCCTAACGGACCAGCGAGTCGGTTATTCCGACCTTGCGCTTGGTACTGCGGAGCGAACGGTCGAGACGCGCAGAAGTAGGCGGTGCTCGCGGGCGAGGTCGGGCGGCAGGGCGCGAGCGATCGCGCGTTCACCCCGGTGGGCGGTCGCCGGGGGAGCACCATGGGCGCGCAGCCGCGAAGCGTCCGCTGCCTGGCGACGGGACGCGAAGGATCCCGGAGGATCAGAGAGGCGCGCTGAAGGTGCCGTCGGTGGCGAGCTCGAGCAGCCGACGTCGCGCCGCCGCGATGCTTGCTTCGTCCTCCTCGCCCTGCAGGGCCGCAGCCGCGACACCCTCGGCGGCCCGGCGCACGATCTGGATCCGCTCAGCGCTGAGCCCGTCCTTGGCGAACTGCTCGCTCCACCACGCGTTGTACTCCTCGAACACCGCGGCGGCCGCAGGGATCGCGTACAGGCCGTTCCAGTTCGACGCCGAGGTGAAGTCGCGTGCCGCGGCAGCTTCCGCGCTTCCTTCGCAGAGCGCGCGTACGTAGGCGCGGAGCATCTTGCCGGGATAGTTCTCCGCCAGGTCGAGGCGGGAGAGCACCGCGCCCCGGAACTGCTCGGACATGTCCTTCACCACGGCGACGAACAGCTGATCCCGGTTGCCGAAGTGGTGGATGAGTCCGCCCTTGGACACACCGGCAGCCGCGGCGACCTCGGCCAGCGTCACGGCGGTCCCCTTGTCGAGGATCACCTGAGTGGCTGCAGTCAGGACGGCGCGCCGCGTGCGTTCCGTGTTGCGCGACTGCCGCCCCTCGGCCATGGAATCACCCCACCCGCTCTGGCCTGACTGACCACTTGGTCGATAGTACAGCCCGAGCGGACGACAACCCTTCTCACCGGGCACACCAGGTCCCAGCGCCCCGGTCGAGTCGAGACCGCTCCCCTGCCTCTATCTCTCGCGATGCCGGGCCTCTACGTCGCCGGAGAAGTTGCCCGTGAGCTCGGCGAGGAGAGCGGAGACGCCGCCGACGACAGAGTGGGCATCGATCCCGGCGGCGCGTGCGGCGTCGGCGACGCGGGCCGAGCGTCCGCCGACCGCGCACACCACGAGCACTGGCCGGTCGGTGGGCAGGTCCGCGAGCGCCGCTGCCGTACCGGGGCTGTCCGCGCCACCGAGGAAGGCACCGGACGGGACGAGCGTCGACCCCGGGAGGGGGCGCACCTGCGCCTCCCAGTCCTCGCGGACGTCGAGGAGGAACAGCGCGTCGGGGCCGCCGGCCAACAGAGCGGCGGCGGCGCGCGCGGTGACGTCGCGCTCCCCCGCCACGGGCTTCGGATCAGGCGTCGCCGGGCCGAGGCCGCAGAACGCCGCGTAGGCGTCGTCGCTCGCGAGGAGCGCGGTGACCGGTGCACGTGTCGGGTCCGGGCGGACCGTGAGCTGGCGCCACGTGAGGTCGAGCGCGTCGTAGACCGCGAGCCGGCCGAGCAGCGTCGTGCCGGCACCCGTGACGAGCTTGATCGCCTCCGTCGCCATGACCGAGCCGACGGTGCCGCACATCGCGCCGAGCACCCCGGCCGTCGCGCAGTCGGGCGCTGTGCCGGGCGGCGGCGGGACGGGGAAGACGTCGCGGTACGTCGCACCCCGCGCGTCGTGACCACCCTGGGCCACGTACCGGGGACGGCCCCAGAAGACGCTGACCTGGCCCTGGAAGCGGTAGATCGAGCCCCAGACCACGGGCAGTCCGAGCACCTCGGCGGCATCCGAGACGAGGTAGCGGGTCGGGAAGTTGTCGGCGCCGTCGAGGACGACGTCGTAGCCGCGCAGCACGTCGAGCGCGTTCTCCGCGTCGAGACGGACCGCGTGCTCGACCACGCGCACGTGCGGGTTGACGTCCGCGATCGTGTCGCGCGCCGAGTCGACCTTGCGGCGCCCGACGTCCGGACCGCCGTGGACCACCTGCCGCTGGAGGTTGGAGGTGTCGACCACGTCGTCGTCGACGATCCCGATCGTGCCCACACCCGCGGCGGCCAGGTAGAGCAGCGCCGGGCTCCCGAGACCGCCGGCCCCGACGACGAGCACGCGCGCCGCCGCGAGGCGCCGCTGACCCTCCGGCCCGACGCCCGGCAACGACAGGTGGCGCGCGTAGCGCTCGAGCTCGGCGGTCGTCAGCTCACGACCCGGCTCGACGAGCGGCGCCAGGGCCGGCGGGGTCGGGTCCGGGGTGCTCACGCGCCGTACCGCTCCTCCAGGCCGGCGAGCTTGGCCTCGGCCTCCGCGTGCACCTTCTTCTCCAGGACGAACGACATGACCGGCACGACGCCCGCGAAGACCATCGTGGCGAGCCGGCCCCAGCCCCACCGCATCTTCGTCCACAGGTCGAGGACGGTGACGAGGTAGACGACGTAGATCCAGCCGTGTGCGAAGGGGATCCACAGGAGGTACCGCATGACGTCGTCGCCCACGCCGAAGACGTACTTCATGAGCAGCTCGACGCACAGGACCAGCAGCATCACACCGGTGATGATCGCGAGGACCCGGTACCGCGCGAGGGCGCCGCGCGCCTTGCGGATGGCCGTCCGCGCGGCCTCGCTGCTCGGGGAGGCGGTGCTCGTGGCGGGGTCCTGAGTGGTCATGCGTGGAGAGTCCTCACCTCGTGCCCCGCCGTGGCGTGCGGGCGGGGTGGCCTGTTCCGGGTTATTACGTGGCTCCGTGTCGGACGCCGAACCTAGGGTAGAACACCGTGCGACCCCTCCCCCTCCCTGACCCAGGGACCCCTCCGCTCACCACGCCCGCGCGCATGCTGGCGTGGCAGGCGTGGCACCAGCGCGGCATCCTCACCATGGCGCTGCTCGTCGGCGCGCTCACCATGCTCGGCCAGGCCGCGACCCCGCTCCTGTTCGGTCGCGTGGTCGACGACGGCCTCACGAGCGGCTTCGGCCGCGACCTGTTCCTCGGCATCGGCGCGCTGCTCGCGGTCGCGGCCGTCATGGTGAGCGCGGGCGCGCTGAGCCACCGGTACGACGTCGAGAACTGGCTCCGGTCCGCCTTCTCCTTCTCGCAGGTGGTCGGCTACAAGGCCTCCCGCTCGGGTCATGCGATCACCCGGAAGCTCCCCACGGGCGAGGTGGTCGCCGCCGTCGCGAACGACGCCCTGCGCACGGGCGAGGTCTTCGCGATGGCGGGCCGGTTCGTCGGCGGCGTGCTCGCCTACGTCGCGGTGACGATCGTGCTGCTCTCCCAGCACCTCACGATCGGGCTCGTCATCGCGCTCGGCATCCCGGTGGTCGCGGCGATCCTCGCCCTGCTGGTCAAGCCGTTGCAGTCGCGTCAGGCCGCACAGCGCGAGGCCACCGGACGCCTGACGTCGCTCGGCGCCGACACCGTCTCGGGCCTGCGCATCCTGCGCGGCATCGGCGGCGAGGAGGTCTTCGCAGGGCGGTACGCGGCGCAGTCGCAGACGGTCCGCCGCGAGGGCGTCCGGGTGGCCGTCGTGCAGTCGTTCCTCGACGGCCTCCAGGTGCTGCTCCCCGGTCTGCTCGCCGTCGCGGTGGTCTGGCTGGGCGCGCGCGCCGCCGTCACGGGCGAGATCACGCCCGGCCAGCTCGTCACCTACTACTCCTACGCGGCGTTCCTCGCCTGGCCCGTGCAGATGGCCACGCAGATGCTCCAGATGACGATCCGCGGGCTCATCTCCGCGGGCAAGATCCAGGACGTCCTGCGCATCGAGGCGGCGACGCGCCCGTCCGCCGCACCGGCGCCGGCACCTGCGCCGGGCGCCCCGCTCGTCGACGAGGCGAGCGGCCTGGTGCTCGAGCCGGGCCGGGTCGTGGGTCTCGTCTCGGCGGCCCCGGACACGTCGGCCCAGGTCGCCGTCCGGCTCGGCCGGTTCGACGACGACGCCGAGGCGGCCACGCCCGTCCGGCTCGGCGGGGTGCTGCTCGCCGACCTCGACACCGAGCACCTCCGGCACCGCGTGGTCGTCGCGGAGGCGACGAGCCACCTGTTCTCCGGCGTGCTCGGTGAGGAGCTCGACGCGCGGGGTCGGGCGGTCGAGACCGCGCTGCTGCAGGCGGTCCTCACGGCCGACGCCCAGGACGTCCTGGACTCGGTGCCCGGCGGACTCGCGGGCGACCTGCCGGAGAAGGGCCGGTCGCTGTCCGGCGGCCAGCGGCAGCGCGTCGCGCTCGCCCGGGCGCTGCTCACCGAGCCGGAGATCCTCGTCCTCGTGGAGCCGACCAGCGCGGTCGACGCGCACACCGAGGCCCGGATCGCCGAGCGGGTCGCCGAGGCCCGGCGCGGGCGCACCACGCTCGTCGTCACCGCGAGCCCGCTCGTGCTCGACCACCTCGACGCGGTGCACCTGCTCGACGACGCCGGTCGCGTCGTCGAGCAGGGCACCCACGCGGAGCTCCTCGCCCGCCAGGACCGTGCCGGGGCGGCGTACCGCGCCGTCGTGGGCCGCAGCATGACCGACGACGAGCCGGACCCGGCCGACCGGGCGACGAGCCGTACCGACGACCACGAGACCGCAGGGAGCGCACGATGAGCGACCGGAAGCTGCCGATCGCCGACGGCGCGCAGGTCCGCCGGACCACGGCGGCGCTGTTCCGCCGGCACCGTGGCGCGCTCACGCGCGTCGCCGTGCTGCACACGCTCGCAGCCCTCGCCGGTCTCGCCGGGCCGTTCCTGCTCGGCCGGATCGTGGACGAGGTCGCGGGCGGCACGACGGTCGCGCAGGTCGACCAGCTCGTGCTGATCGGCCTCGCGGCCGTGCTCGTGCAGGCCGTCGTCGTGCGGTTCGCGCAGCGCGTGTCGATGATCTTCGGCGAGGAGGTCTTCGCGGACCTCCGCGAGGAGTTCATGGACACCGTCACGCGGCTGCCGCTCTCCACGGTCGAGAGCGCCGGGACGGGTGACCTCGTGGCGCGCACGACCAACGACGTGAACAAGCTCCAGCACGCGATCCGGTTCGGCATCCCGCGCGTCCTGGTCTGCGTCGTGACGATCACCCTGACGCTCGTCGCGGCGTTCCTCGCCGCGCCGCTCGTCGCGCTCGGGCTGCTGGTCGGCGTGCCGATCGTCGTCGTCGCGACCCGCTGGTACCTCGCGCGCGCCACGCCGGGGTACCTGCGCGAGTCGGCGGCGTACGCGACGCTCAACGGCACGATCACCGAGACGGTCGAGGGGGCCCGCACGGTCGACGCCCTGCACCTCGGCGGGCGGCTGCGCCGCCGCATCGACGCCGACCTGCGCGAGGCGTTCGCCGCGGAGGACTACACGCTGCGGCTGCGCATGCGGCTCATCCCGTCGATCGACGCCGCCGTCGCGCTCGCGCCGATCGTCGTGCTGCTGTGGGGCGGCTGGCTCGTGTCGCAGGGTCACGCGACGGTCGGCACGGTGACGACGGTCGCGGCCTTCGGGTTCCAGATGGGCGGACCGGTGTTCGACCTCGTGTTCTGGCTCGACGAGCTGCAGGTCGCGGCGGTGTCGCTCGCGCGCGTCATCGGCGTCGGGCTCGTCTCCCCCGACCGCGAGGCCGGCACCGCCGTCCCGGCCGACGAGCACGTCGTCGGGCGAGGCGTGCGGTACGCGTACCGCGAGGGCCACGACGTGCTGCACGGGATCGACCTCGACCTGCGGGTCGGGGAGCGGCTCGCCGTCGTCGGGCCGTCGGGAGCGGGCAAGTCCACGCTCGGGCGCATGCTCGCCGGGATCCACCCGCCCACCGGCGGGTCCGTGACCGTCGGGGGCGTACCGCTCGTCGAGCTCCCTCTCGAGGACCTGCGCCGGCACGTCGCGCTCGTCACGCAGGAGCACCACGTGTTCGTCGGCACCCTCGCGGAGAACCTGCGGCTTGCGGACGTCGACGCGACCGACGACGCGCTGATCGCTGCGCTCGACGCCGTCGACGCGCGGGGCTGGGTCGAGTCCCTCCCGGACGGCCTCGGGACGGAGGTCGGCTCGGGCGGGCACGCACTCTCCCCCGCGCAGGCCCAGCAGGTCGCGCTCGCGCGCCTCGTGCTCCTGGACCCGCACACGCTCGTGCTCGACGAGGCGACGTCGCTGCTCGACCCGCGTGCCGCGCGCCACCTCGAGCGGTCGCTCAACGCGGTGCTCGAGGGCCGGACGGTCGTCGCGATCGCGCACCGGCTGCACACCGCGCACGACGCCGACCGCGTCGCCGTCGTCGACGACGGGCGGATCAGCGAGATCGGCCCGCACGACGAGCTCGTCGCGGCCGGGGGCGACTACGCCCGGCTGTGGCACTCCTGGCAGCAGGAGTAGCCGCCCAGGACGCCCCCCTCGCGAGATCGACCCCAGCGTCCCGAGATCGACCCTCAGAGGGTCGACGTCGGAGCGCTGGGGTCGATCTCGCGGGCGCCCGGGAGCCCGGCGATCCCGTCGTCGTCGCCCCGCGACCCGCGGCGCACCCCGGCGGCCTCGTCGCGCACGAGCCGCAGCCACAGCAGGACGGCGAACCCGCCGAACACCCACCACTGCAGCGCGTAGAAGAGGTTCTGCAGGTTGAGGCCCGTGCCGCCCTCGATCGTCGGGCGCGGCAGGAGGGCGGGGCCGCCGTCGGCCGGCGACGCCTGGGGCGGGTCGGACGAGATGAGCACGAGATAGCCCGAGTACATCGGCCCGCCCCACGCGTTGACGAGCGACCCCGTCGAGATCGAGTCGGTCTGCCCCTCCGGCAGCACCTCCTCGCCGTCGGCCTCCGACGCCTGGAGGTAGCCGGTGAGGCGCACCTCGCCGTCGGGCACCTCGAGCGCGACCGCGTCGTCGGGCGAGGCCACCCACCCACGCACCACCGGCAGCACCGGAGCGCCCGAGAGTTCGGCCCACGAGTCGCCGCCCGTCCCGTCGTCCGTGACGTGCAGAGGCGTGAGCACGAGGTAGCCCACCTCGCCGTCGAGCGCGCGACCCGCGACGAGGAGCTGCCCCGCGGCGTCGTACTCGCCCTCGACCCACGCCTGCCGCCCGACGAGCTCGCCCGGGAAGGTGGACTGCGGCGGGAGGAGGACCCCGAGGCCCTCGGGGCCCTCCGCCGCCGCCTCGGCCTCCTCCTGCTGCGCGGCGAGCTCGGCGCGCTGCTGCGCGCGGTCGAGCTGCCACACGCCCAGCCGTGCGCACACCATCGCCGCGACGAGGAACAGGACCAGCAGGCCGATCATCCGCGGCTGGCGGGCGACGGCCCAGAGCGAACGGCGGGGAGCGGACTCGGGCACGGGCCCACGGTATCCGGGCGGTGTCGCCCGTCCCGCATCGCGGTGTCCCGCGCGACGAAGGTCACACCGATGTGGTTGTGTGGGCGACGGGGCAGGACGTGCGTGGCGACGGCGACGCTTCGAGCAAGGAGACTTCAGGTGAGTTCAGCTCTCGGACGCAGGCGAGCGCGGTTCTCTCTGGCCGCGCTCCTCGTCCTCGCCGCCGGCGCCGTCGCGGCACCGGCCGTCGCGGCGGACTTCCCGATCGAGGAGCCGTTCGACGGCTCGGCACCGAACGACCCCGCCTGGGTGCCGTTCGGCGAGGCGACCCTGACGGACGAGGGCGACGGCTGGCTGCGCCTCACCGACACGGACACCACCTCAGGGTTCGGCGGCTACGTGCTCGACAGCTCCTTCACCACGGACCTCGGCGTCGAGGTCGAGTTCGAGTACGCCACCTGGGGCGGGCAGGAACTCGGGGGAAACCGCGGTGACGGCCTCTCCTTCTTCCTCCTGGACGGGTCGTTCCCCGCCGCCGTCGGTGGCGACGGCGGCTCGCTGGGCTACACCTTCCTCCAGGGCGGCTACGTGGGCCTCGGCCTCGACGAGTTCGGCAACTTCTCCGGCGGGCTCGGCGGCCCCGGGCAGCAGCCGGGCTACGTCTCGCTGCGCGGCTCGTACGCCGCGACGCCGAGCTGGGGCTACCTCACGGGCGTCCCAGGCCCTGGCGGCACCGTCGAGACGGTCCCGCCGGGCGGCGGGACGCCGAGCCGCGAGTTCGTCCGCACCGTCCGCGTGGTGGTGACGCCGGCGCCCAGCACCGACCTGATCTCCGTGTGGAGCAACTCCGGTCCGGGGACCCCTCTCGTGCCTCTCATCAGCCAGTTCGACATCGGCAACGCGCCGGGTCAGCCACCGCTGCCCGCGACGTTCAAGCTCGGGTTCGGCGCCGCGACGGGAGGCGCGACGAACAACCACGAGATCCGGAACCTCCGGGTCGTCGTCCCGACGATCCTCACCGTCGACAAGACGACGTCCACGCCCGTCGTGGAGTCGGGCGGGCGTGTCTCCTACCAGCTCAGCGTCACCAACGACTACGTCAACGACGTGACCGGCGCGCGGATCGTCGACGAGGTCCCCGCAGGGATCACGGACGTGACGTGGACGTGCAGCGCGACGGGTGGCGCGGCGTGCGGGACCGCATCGGGCTCCGGGAGCTCGATCGACGTGCCGGTCGACCTGCCCCGCCTCACCGGCCCGACGCCGACCGCCTCGGCGGTCGTCACGGTGACCGGGACCGCACCGTTCGTCGGCGAGGAGACGGTCCTGTCGAACACCGCCGAGGTCGTGGCACCGCCGGACCGCGAGGACCTCACCCCCAACGTCTCCTCGACGGACGTCACGGTGCTCCCGGCCGCCGACCTCGCGATCGGCAAGGAGCTGACCAGCCCTTCCCCGCTCGTCCACGGCGAGGTCGCGGAGTACGTCGTGGAGGTGACCAACGCCGGACCCGGCCCCGCGCGCGGCGTCGTCCTGGCCGACACGCTCCCGCCCGCCCTCGACCCGGCGAGCGTCGCCGCCCTCGGCTGCACGCTCGAGGGCACCACGCTCGTGTGCCCCGTCGGCGACCTCGCGGCAGGCGCGACCGCGTCGTTCGTGGTCTCGGGCACGATCGGGCCCGACCCGGCGACGTGCGCCGCGACCGACGTCGTGCAGCGGGCGCGCGTGACCGGGACGTCCGGCGACCCGGACCCCGCGAACGACATGGCCGAGGTCGTGACGCCGTGCGTCGTCCCGGTCGAGCTGTCCGTCACCAAGGCGGGCCCCGAGCAGGTGGCGGCCGGAGCGCCGGTCCGCTGGGAGGTCACGGCGACCAACGCCGGCCAGGTGGCCGCGCCCCTCACGGCCATCTCCGACGACGTGCCCGGCTCCGTGACCGACGTCGTGTGGACGTGCTCGGTCTCGGACGGCTCCCCGTGCGACGCAGCGACCGGGACGGGGAACGCGGTCGCGACGACCGCGACCGTCCCGGCGGGCGGCAGCGCGACCGTCCTCGTGACGGGCATCGCCCCGGCGGGCGGGACCCTGGTCAACACGGCGACCGTGGCTCCGTGCCCCTCGTGCACCGACGACGGCGCCGGACCGACCGAGGCCACGGTGACCACCGACGTGGTCACGGCTCCGGGGCCTGGGCCGGGTCCCGGCCCGATGCCGGGACCCGCGCCGGGACCGGGGCCCGAGCCCGCACCGCGGCCCGAGGGGGAGCTCGCGCGTACCGGCACGGATCTCGCGGGGGCGATCGCGGCCTCGCTGCTCGCCGTCACCGTCGGGGCAGGGCTCGCTCTCCACGCGGGCCGGGCGCGGGGTCGGGCGTAGCGCGCCCTGACCACGCGGTGGGCACCGGCCCGGCAAGCTGCGCCGGGACCTTCGACCCTTTCCGGGATCTCGGGCGCACGTCACACCGCGGCGGCGCACCGAACCCCGTGCAGGGCCAGGGTGGATGGGGTTGTATGAAGCCGTAGTCGTTCACGAACCCTTCCCCCTGCTGGAGCGTGAGATGAGCACGACCACCGCCACCAAGTCCACCGCTGAGTCGTCCGCGTGGCGGCACGCCGAGGTCGCCCCGCTCGACGACGAGACGCTGCGTCGCGTCGACTCGTGGTGGCGCGCCGCGAACTACCTGTCGGTCGGCCAGATCTACCTCCTGGCGAACCCGCTGCTGCGCACTCCCCTGTCGCGCGACGACGTCAAGCCGCGCCTCCTCGGTCACTGGGGCACGACTCCCGGGCTCAACTTCCTCTACGCGCACCTGAACCGCGCGATCGCGCAGCGCCGGCAGTCGACGATCTACGTCGCGGGACCGGGGCACGGCGGTCCGGGTCTGGTCGCGAACGCGTACCTCGAGGGCACCTACTCCGAGACGTACACGGACATCACGCAGGACACCGAGGGCCTGCGTCGCCTGTTCCGCCAGTTCTCGTTCCCGGGCGGCATCCCGAGCCACGTCGCGCCGGAGACGCCGGGGTCGATCCACGAGGGCGGCGAGCTCGGCTACGCGCTCTCGCACGCGTACGGCGCGGCGTTCGACAACCCGGATTTGCTCGTCGCGGCCGTCGTCGGTGACGGCGAGGCCGAGACCGGGCCGCTCGCGACGAGCTGGCACTCGAACAAGTTCGTCAACCCGCGCAACGATGGCGTCGTCCTGCCGATCCTGCACCTCAACGGCTACAAGATCGCCAACCCGACCGTCCTCGCGCGGATCAGCGACGACGAGCTGCGCGACCTCATGATCGGCTACGGCCACACGCCGTACTTCTTCGTCGGCGGCTTCGACGGCGAGGACCACGTCGAGGTGCACCGGCGCTTCGCGACGCTCCTCGACGAGGTGCTCAACCACATCGCGGAGATCAAGCGCCAGGCGCACGAAGGCAGCGACGAGCGCCCCGCCTGGCCGATGATCGTCTTCCGCACCCCGAAGGGCTGGACGTGCCCGCCGGAGATCGACGGCAAGAAGACCGAGGACTCGTGGCGCGCGCACCAGGTGCCGCTCGCGAGCGCCCGGGACACCCCCGAGCACCTCCAGGTCCTCAAGGGCTGGCTCGAGTCGTACCGGGCCGAGGAGCTGTTCGACGACGACGGCCGCCTGCGGGACGAGATCGCCGCCCTGGCTCCCGAGGGCACGCTTCGCATGAGCGACAACCCGCACACGAACGGCGGGCTGCTCCTCAAGGACCTGCGCCTGCCGGACTTCCGGGACTACGCCGTCGACGTGTCGGGCCCCGGCTCGGCCGTCGCGGAGGCGACGCGCGTGCTGGGCCAGTGGCTCACCGACGTCGTGCGGCTCAACCCCGACAACTTCCGCATCTTCGGGCCCGACGAGACGGCGTCGAACCGTCTGCAGCCCGTGTACGAGGTGACGGACAAGCAGTGGAACGCCGACTTCTACGGCCCCGACGTCGACGAGCACCTGGCCCGCGCCGGCCGCGTCATGGAGATGCTCTCGGAGCACCAGTGCCAGGGCTGGCTCGAGGGCTACCTGCTCACCGGGCGGCACGGCCTGTTCACGAGCTACGAGGCCTTCATCCACATCGTCGACTCGATGTTCAACCAGCACGCGAAGTGGCTCAAGGTCACCAACCACATCCCGTGGCGCCGACCGATCGCGAGCCTCAACTACCTGCTGTCCAGCCACGTGTGGCGCCAGGACCACAACGGCTTCTCCCACCAGGACCCGGGATTCATCGACCACGTGGTCAACAAGAAGGCCGAGATCGTCCGCGTGTACCTGCCGCCGGACGCGAACACGCTGCTCTCGACCTACGACCACTGCCTGCGCTCGCGCCAGTACGTGAACGTCGTGGTCGCGGGCAAGCAGCCGGCGCCGCAGTTCCTGTCGATGCCCGACGCGATCGCGCACTGCACGCGCGGCCTCGGCATCTGGGAGTGGGCCGGCACGGAGATCGAGGGCGAGGACCCGGACGTCGTGCTCGGGTGCGCGGGCGACGTCCCGACGCTCGAGGTGCTCGCCGCGGCGGACATCCTGCGCCGGCGGCTCCCCGACCTCAAGGTGCGCGTCGTGAACGTCGTCGACCTGATGCGTCTGCAGGACGCCAACGAGCACCCGCACGGTCTGTCCGACAAGGACTTCGACACGCTGTTCACCAGCGACCGCCCGGTGATCTTCAACTACCACGGCTACCCGTGGCTGATCCACCGCCTCACCTACCGCCGCACGAACCACCCCAACATCCACGTGCGCGGGTACAAGGAGGAGGGCACCACGACGACGCCCTTCGACATGGCGATGCTCAACGACATCGACCGGTACCACCTCGTCATCGACGTCATCGACCGCGTCCCGGAGCTGCGCTCCCGCTACGCGGGCCTGCGTCAGGAGATGGTCGACGCGCGCCTCGCCGCGCGGCAGTGGACGCGCGAGTACGGCGAGGACATCCCCGAGGTGCGCGACTGGGTCTGGCCGGACGTGGGCGAGACCGGTACCGAGGAGGGCGGCCCGCAGTACAACGGCGCGACGGGCGCCGGGCAGGACACAGGAGGAGACAACGAGTGAGCGTTCCCGCTCGCAGCATCTACATCACCTCGCCCGAGGGCGAGACCGGCAAGTCCACGATCGCGCTCGGGGTCCTCGACCTGCTGGCCCGCAAGGTCCAGCGGGTCGGGGTCTTCCGGCCGGTCACGCGGGCCGCGGGACCCGACGTGCAGGACTACGTGCTCGAGCTGCTGCTCGCGCACGACGGCGTCGACCTGACCGCCGAGCAGGCGATCGGCGTGACGTACGAGGACGTGCACTCCGACCCGGAGGCGGCGCTCTCGCGGATCGTGACGCGCTACCACGAGGTCGCGAGCGTCTGCGACGTCGTGGTCGTCGTCGGGACGGACTACACGGATGTCGCCGGGCCCACCGAGCTGTCCTTCAACGCGCGCGTCGCGGCGAACCTCGGCGCGCCCGTGCTCCTGGTGGTCTCGGGCAAGGGCCGCACGCCCGACGCCGTGGGGAACCTCATCGAGGTGAGCGTCGCGGAGCTGCGCTCCCAGCACGCGCAGCCCATCGGCGTCGTCGCGAACCGGGTGACGCCCGAGGACCTCGACGCCGTGCGGTCGCTCCTCGCGGCCCCGGGGTCCGACGGCGTGGCCGGGTGGGCCGTGCCCGAGGACCCGTTCCTCGACGCCCCGACGGTCCGCACGCTCATGGAGGCCGTCGGCGGTCGGCTCGCTTTCGGCGAGGAGGCGCTCCTCGCGCGCGAGGCGACGGACCTGCTGGTCGGCGCCATGTCGTTCGAGCACCTGCTCGACCGGCTCACCGACGGCGCCGTCGTCATCACGCCCGGCGACCGCGTCGACATCCTCATCGGCCTGCTCGCGGCGCACTCGGCGTCGGGCTTCCCGTCGCTCGCGGGCGTCATCCTCAACGGCGGGTTCTTCCCGCCGGAGTCGACGGCGCGCCTCGTCGCGGACCTCGACCCGAGCCTGCCGATCATCCGGACGGACCTCGGCACGTTCCGCACCGCGAGCGCCGCCGCAGGGGCCCGAGGACGGGTCACCAAGGACGCGCAGCGCAAGGTCGACACGGCGCTCGCGCTGTTCGAGCAGAGCGTCGACGGAGCGGCCCTGCTGGCGAGCCTCGACGTCCCGCGGCCCGAGGTCGTCACCCCGCTGATGTTCGAGTACGAGCTGCTCTCGCGGGCCCGCGCCGACCGCAAGCACGTCGTGCTGCCCGAGGGCGACGACGACCGCATCCTGCGCGCCGCGTCCACGCTGCTGGGCCGCCAGGTCGCCGACCTGACGATCCTCGGCGACGAGCAGAAGGTCCGCGCCCGCGCCGCCGAGCTCGGCCTGGACATCGAGGCCGCGACGGTCCTCAGCCCGCACGACCCGGAGCACGTCGAGCTGTTCGCGACCGAGTACGCGCGCCTGCGCGCGCACAAGGGCGTGTCGCTCGAGGAGGCGCGCGAGCGGGTCCAGGACGTGTCGTACTTCGGCACGATGATGGTCCACCTGGGCCTGGCCGACGGCATGGTGTCGGGCGCCAAGCACACGACCGCGCACACCATCAAGCCGTCGTTCGAGATCATCAAGACGCAGCCCGGCGTGTCCGTCGTGTCGTCGGTGTTCCTCATGTGCCTCGACGACCGCGTGCTCGTCTACGGCGACTGCGCCGTCATCCCCGACCCCACCGCGGAGCAGCTCGCGGACATCGCGATCTCGTCGGCGGCGACCGCCGACCAGTTCGGCGTCGACCAGCGCGTCGCGATGCTCTCCTACTCGACGGGCGAGTCGGGCTCCGGCGCCGACGTCGACAAGGTCCGCCGCGGCACGGCCCTCGTCCGCGAGCGCCGCCCGGACCTCTTCGTGGAGGGCCCGATCCAGTACGACGCCGCGGTCGACGCGTCCGTCGCGGCGTCGAAGATGCCCGGCTCCGACGTCGCCGGCCGCGCGACCGTGTTCATCTTCCCGGACCTCAACACGGGCAACAACACCTACAAGGCGGTGCAGCGCTCGGCGGGCGCCGTCGCCGTCGGGCCCGTGCTGCAGGGCCTCAACAAGCCCGTGAACGACCTGTCGCGCGGCGCGCTCGTGCAGGACATCGTCAACACGGTCGCCATCACCGCGATCCAGGCACAGACGCCCACCGAGGCGACCGCACCCCCCACCTCCCCCGACACGACCACCGCCGGAGCCACCTCATGACGATCCTGCCCGAGGGCGAGCGCCCCAACCCCTACAGCGCGTACGGGGCGCACGGCTCGGTCCTCGTGATGAACTCCGGCTCGTCGTCGCTCAAGTACCAGCTCGTCAACCCGGTCGGCGGCGAGGCGATCGCCGCCGGCACCATCGAGCGCATCGGCGAGGAGTCGGGCATCGTCAAGCACCGGTTCGCCGGGAACACGACGACGCGCGAGCAGGAGGTCCCCGACCACGGCGAGGCCCTGCGCATCGCCCTCGGGCTGTTCGACGAGGTGGGGCCCAACCTCGCCGACGCCGACGTGTATGCCGTCGGCCACCGCGTCGTGCACGGCGGGGCGGTCTTCTCGCAGCCCGTCCTCGTCGACGACGAGGTGGTGCGCCAGATCGACGAGCTGTCGCCCCTCGCGCCGCTGCACAACCCGCCGAACGTCACCGGCATCCGCGTCGCGCGCGACCTGCTGCCCGACGTCCCGCACGTCGCCGTGTTCGACACGGCGTTCTTCACGTCGCTGCCCGACGCCGCGTCCACCTACGCGCTCGACCGCGAGGTCGCCGCGGAGCACGGCGTGCGCCGGTACGGGTTCCACGGCACGAGCCACCAGTACGTCGCCGGCAAGGTCGCGCGCGTCCTCGGACGCCGCATGGAGTCGCTCAACACCATCGTGCTGCACCTCGGCAACGGCGCGTCGGCGTCGGCTGTGCGTGGCGGCGTCGCCGTCGACACCTCGATGGGCATGACCCCGCTCGAGGGCCTCGTCATGGGCACGCGCACGGGCGACATCGACGCCGCAGTGGTGTTCCACCTCGCGCGCAACGCGGGCATGAGCATCGACGAGATCGACGACCTGTTCAACAAGCGCTCCGGCGTCAAGGGCCTGTCCGGCGTGAACGACTTCCGCGAGCTGCGGCGCCTCATCGACGCGGGCGACGAGGACGCGCAGAAGGCGTTCGACGTGTACATCCACCGCCTGCGCAAGTACGTCGGGGCGTATCACGCGGTCCTCGGCCGCGTAGACGTCGTGGCGTTCACCGCGGGCGTGGGCGAGCACGACGCCGCCGTGCGCGCCGCCGTCGTCGACGGTCTCGAGCCGCTCGGGCTGTCGATCGACCCGGACCGCAACGCCGTCGACTCCGGCGAGCCGCGCGTCATCTCGCCCGACTGGACGTCGACCCTGGTCATGGTGATCCCGACCATGGAGGAGCTCGCGATCGCGCGGCAGTGCGTCGAGGTGGTCGAGGGCGGTCGTCCCGGTTCCTGAGGTCGCGGGCGGTCCGGGGCGGGTCGGGTCCGCGGGCGGTGCGACGTCGGTGCTCGGGCTGGCCGCGTCGTCGGGTCCGCGGGCGGTGCGGCGTCGGTGCTCGGGCTGGCCGCGCCGTCACCTCCGGCGGTCGGCCGTCCGCTTGAGGAGCGCGGCCTTTACGCCCTTCGCATCCGACGTCGCACCGCCCGCTCGCTCTTCGTCTCGCCGTTCGTCTCGGCTCGTCTCGGCGGGCTCTTCGATCCGGCTTCCGATCGTGGGTGGCATGCTCGGAGCGTGACCGTCTATGTCGACCCGCCGGCGTGGCCTGCGCACGGGACGCTGTTCAGCCATCTCGTGTCGGATTCGTCTCTTGCTGAGCTGCACGCGCTCGCCGAGACGATCGGGCTGAGCCGGCGGGCGTTCGACCTCGATCACTACGACGTCGCGGCGGAACGCTACGAGGATGCCGTGGCGGCCGGCGCGGTGCCGGTCGACGGGCGGGAGCTCGCGCGCCGGCTCGGGGCGTCCGGGCTGCGCGTGCCCGGTCATGCTCGTCGCGCCGCCAAGGCCGACGCGATCCTCGCGCGGTGGGACGCGCTGCTGCCGGGGGCGCGCAGCGTCGGGGTCGACCTCGTGGAGCGCTGGCACGAGCCCCACCGGGAGTATCACGGGCCCGAGCACCTCGTGCACGCGCTGGACTCGCTCGCCCTCCTCGAGGGTCGCCCGGCCGGGGTGCCCGACGGCACGGGGCCGGCGGCCTCGGTCACACAGCTCGCGATCTGGTTCCACGACGCCGTGCACGACGGCGAGGCGGGCCGGGACGAGGAGCGCTCAGCCGAGCTAGCGACCGCCACCCTCGCGCCGCACGTCGGCGCCGAGGCGGTGGTGGAGGTCGCGCGACTGGTCCTGCTCACGACGCACCACGACCCTGCACCGGACGACCGGGCCGGAACGCTGGTCTCCGACGCCGACCTCGCGATCCTCGCTGCGGCACCCGACCGCTACGCGCGCTACGTGCGCCAGGTGCGCGCCGAGTACGCCCACGTGCCCGACGGCGCGTTCCGGGCCGGGCGCGCCGCGGTCCTGCGCTCGCTGCTCGACGCCGGTCCGCTCTACCGGACGCCGTTCGCCGTCGAGCGCTGGGAGGACCGGGCGCGGGCGAACCTCGTCGCAGAGCTCGCCGACCTCGGACGCTGACGCGTCGCGGGACGCGTGTCGCGGGACGCTCCGGACGGCCGACGTCGTCCGTGCGGCTAGGGTCGGCGCGTGACCGAGACGTCCGCGAGAGCGCCCCGCCGTCCCCGAACCCGTCGCCCTCGTCGGCGGACGGCGATGCTCGGCGCGGCCGGGCTCGCCGTCGTCGCGGTGCTCCCGTTCCTCGTCGTCCAGGGGGTCGGACGGTCCCACGTTGCGGCGGCGGACGACGTCCCGGCCAGCGACGCGGTCGTCGTGCTCGGCGCAGGACTGCGGCCCGACGGCTCGCCGTCGACCTACCTGCGGCGTCGGCTCGACGCCGCGGCGGACCTGCACGCCCGCGGCGTCGCACCCGTGATCCTCGTGAGCGGGGACGCGCACGACGACTACGACGAACCGGCCTCGATGCGCGCCTGGCTCCTCGACCGTGGTGTTCCCGACGACGCGATCCTGCTCGACCGCGAGGGGTACGACACGCACGCGACGTGCACGCGCGCCGTCGACGAGTTCGGCTTCGCTGACGCCGTGGTCGTCACGCAGGGCTACCACCTGCCCCGCGCGCTCTTCTCGTGCCGCGTCGCGGGGCTCGACGCGGTCGGCGTCGGCGTGAGCGCCGCGAGCGTCGAGCCCTGGAAGGCCGTGCTCTACCGCGTGCGCGAGGTCCCGGCGGCGGTCAAGGCGCTGCTCGACGCGGTCGTGCGTTGAGCCCACCCCGACGGGTCTTGGCGGAGCAGACGCCGCGACGCGTCGGGTCAGGGCAGGCGCAGCCGTCGCATGACGTCGAGCGCCGTCGTGAGCACCCGGCTCGGCAGCTCGCCGCCCAGCTCGTAGAGCGTGTCGAGGCTCAGGCCCTGGTTCGCGCCGCGCTGCACGGAGATCGTCTGCGTCTCCGTGAGCGCCTCGATCCCTTCCCGTCCGTGCCGTCGCCCGAGCCCGGACGCCTTGAACCCGCCCATCGGCGCGCCCACCGAACCGAAGGTGGCCGAGTAGCCGTCGTTGACGTTCACGCTGCCCGCCTCGACCTGTGCGGCGATCCGGCGGCCCCGCGCGACGTCGCGCGTCCACACGCTCGCGTTCAGGCCGTACTCGGTGTCGTTCATGACGCGCACCGCTTCCTCGTCGCTCGCCACGCGGACGACCGACACGACCGGGCCGAACGTCTCCTCCCGGGCGCACCGGGCGTCGTCGGCCACGTCGTCGAGGACGGTGGGCGCGTAGAAGAACGGCCCGATGTCCGCGCGGTGCACGCCGCCCGCGAGCACGCGGGCGCCGCGCGCGAGCGCGTCGTCGACGTGCTCGACCACACGGTCGAGCTGCGCCTGCGACGTGAGCGACCCCATGTCCGCGGAGTAGTCGAGGCCCGCGCCGAGCCGCATCGCGCGCACGAGGGGGACGAACTCGTCGAGGAAGGCGTCCGCGACGGCCTCGTGCAGGACGAGGCGCTCGATCGAGACGCACAGCTGGCCGGAGCTGCCGAAGCAGGCCCGCACGGCCGCGCGCGCCGCCGTCGGGACGTGCGCGTCCGCCGCGACGTAGAGCGGGTTCTTGCCGCCGAGCTCGAGCGTCGCGCCGATGAGCCGCTCGCCCGCGCGCGCGGCGACCTTGCGACCGGTCGCCGTCGATCCCGTGAACGCGATGTGGTCCACGTGGTCCGTCAGGGCCGCCCCGACGTCGCCGCCGCCCGCGACGACGAGGAACAAGTCGGCCGGGAGGCCCGCGCGCTCGAGGAGCTCGGCGCCCCACAGGGCGCTGAGCGTGGTCTGAGGGTCCGGCTTGACGACGACACCGTTGCCTGCGAGCAGCGCGGGCACCGCCTCGGCGAAGGCGAGCGTGAGCGGGTAGTTCCAGGGCGCGATGACGCCGACGACCCCGACGGGCCGCCGGTGCACGCGCGTGCCCGTGAGCACGGGCAGCATCCCCGGCGCGCGGCGGTCCGCGAGGTAGCGCGGACCGCGCACGGCGTAGTGGCGCGTGACGATCGCGACGTCGGCGACCTCCTCGTACGCGCTGCGGCGCGACTTGCCGGACTCCATCTGGACGAGGTCGAGGCCGTCGGACTGCTCGGCGAGCACGAGCTCGCCGAACCGCCGCACGACACGGGCGCGCTCGCCCACCGGCACACGTGCCCAGGCGCGCTGCGCGGCGCGTGCCCGTTCGACGGCGAGCGCGACGTCGTCGGGCGACGACGTGGGGAACGCCGCGAGCGGCGCGCCGGTGAAGGGCAGGACGGATCGATGCGTCCCGGAGGCGCTGCTCGTCACGATCCGGGCGACGAGCGGTGCGACGACGTCCGGCTCGAGGAAGTAGGTGGCCGCGGGGTTCTCCGGGTCGAGCAGGCCGTCGAGCGCGGCGTCGTCGCCGGGGACGGGACCGGGCGAAGGGTTCGAGGAGCCCGAGGAGCTGGTCATGGGGACAGGCTACGTCGTCGCGCTGACAGCCAGCTCCCACGTCGTGAGCACCGGCCGGAAGCCGTGCCGGGCCCAGAACGGGGCGGACAGCGGGTTGAGCACGCCGTGGTGCAGGAGGACGGTCGTGCCCGCGCCGCTCCCGTCCCGCACGCGGTCGAGCGCGGCCTCGACGAGCGCCGACCCGAGGCCCCGCCCTCGCAGCGCGTCGTCGACGTGGAGGAGGACGACGTAGGCCGCGGGGCCCCGCGTCACCGCGCCCGCGACGAGCCCCGAGAGGCGCGGCGGCTCGACGGCCACGACCCCGACCACGCCCGCGTCGGGCTCCGCCGACTCGGCGACGAGCACGGTCGTGTCCGGGCGCGCGACGGCGGCCGCGACCTGGGGGGCGAGCGTCGCGCGCGCGTCCTCGCGCACCCGGGCCGACCCGACGAGCGCGTCGAGGGCGAGCTCGGCGAGCTGGTGCTCCACGACGGCCTCGACGTCGGCGGGCACCGCGTCGCGCAGCACGACACCGGAGGGCAGGCCCACCGGGGAGCCGCCGGGGCGGGCGTCCCGGCGCGCCGCGAGGTGCGCGACAGGCCGCAGCCCGGACGACGCGAGCGCCGCGACGGCCTCGACGTCGCGGCTCGGCCACAGGACGGCGAGCGCTTCGTCGGCGGGCACTGCGTCCGGTACCGCGTCCGGCACTGCCTCGGACGCTCCGTCGACGGGCGCCGCGTCCAGGGGGGCGGAGGTCGGCGCCGGGCGACCGGAGCGGTGGTCGGTCCGCACCTCGGTGAACCAGGCGGCGACGAGCGCGGTGACCGCACCTGCGACGTCGGGCCCCGCGGCGCGCGCTCGCAGGCGGCACTCTCGCAGCGCGCGGAACGTCGCGGCGGTCGAGCGCGCGTCGACGTCCGACCAGGTCACGACACCCACCGCGCGCGAACCGTCCGCGAGCCGCACACCGAGGATCCCCTCGGCGTCGGAGCCCGGGGCGAGGAGGTCGGGCACGGCGACGAGACCGTCGAGAGCACCGACCCGCGCGCGGTGCTCCGCCTCGAGCTCCGCCACCTCGTAGCGGGTGGGCCGCCACGGGGTCCACGCGGAGGTCGCGCCGCTCACCACGTCACGCGTCGCCGAGCCGTCGGCCGAGGACCGTGCACTCCTGGTCGACGTAGCCGAGGCGCTCGTAGAAGCCCAGCACGGCGTCGTTGGTGGACCGGACCATGAGCCGGACGGCACGTGCGCCCGCCGCCGCGAGCCAGGCCTCCGCGGCCACGACCATCTCTCGGCCGATGCCCGCGCCCTGGACCCGCGGGTCCACGGCGAGGTAGTACATCCAGCCCCGGTGACCGTCGACGCCGATCATCGCCGTGGCGACCACCTCGCCGGGGCGAGGTGCATCGCCCGCCGCGGCCGCGTCGTCGGGCACGAGAGCCGGTGCCACCCGCCCGACGAGCACGGTCGACGTCTCACCCAGCCGGGCGTCGGCGATGTCCCGGTACGGGTCGTTCCACGGCCGCGTCAGGTCGCACGCGCGCCACAGCCCCACGACGGCCTCGACGTCGGCGTCGGCGACCTCGGCCACCTCGAGCACGCTCGACGGCGCCGCGCGCCCGCTCACGTGGTCGACGGACGGCCCGTCGGCGACATGTCCCGCCATCGCCGGCTCAGCGCGGCTGGTAGGGCGAGACGACGACCTCGACGCGCTGGAATTCCTTGAGGTCGGAGTACCCGGTCGTGGCCATCGCGCGGCGCAGCGCGCCGACGAGGTTGAGCGTGCCGTCGGCCTGGCGGCCCGGCCCGAAGAGGATCTCCTCGAGCGTGCCGGCCGTGCCGACGCGCACGCGCTCGCCCCGCGGGAGCTGCGGGTGGTGGGCCTCGGGCCCCCAGTGCCAGCCGCGGCCCGGGGCCTCCTCGGCGCGCGCGAGCGCCGCGCCGATCATCACCGCGTCGGCGCCGCACGCGACGGCCTTGACGAGGTCGCCCGAGCGGCCGACGCCGCCGTCGGCGATGACGTGGACGTACCGGCCGCCCGACTCGTCGAGGTAGTCCCGACGCGCGGCCGCGACGTCGGCCACGGCCGTCGCCATGGGCGCGTGGATGCCCAGGGAGACGCGCGTGGTGTGCGCCGCGCCGCCGCCGAACCCGACGAGGACGCCCGCCGCGCCGGTGCGCATGAGGTGCAGCGCCGCGGTGTACGTCGACGCGCCGCCGACGACGACCGGGACGTCGAGCTCGTAGATGAACCGCTTGAGGTTGAGCGGCTCCGCGACACCGGACACGTGCTCCGCCGAGACGGTGGTCCCGCGGATGACGAAGAGGTCGACGCCCGCGTCGACGACCGTCTGGTAGTGCTCCTGGGTGCGCTGCGGCGACAGCGCGCCGGCGACCGTGACCCCGGCCGCGCGGATCTCCTTGAGCCGCTGCGTGATGAGGTCGGCCTTGATCGGCTCGGCGTAGATCTCCTGCATGCGCCGGGTCGCCTCGACCGGCTCGAGCTCCGCGATCTCCGCGAGCAGGGACTCCGGGTCCTCGTAGCGCGTCCACAGACCCTCGAGGTCCAGGACGCCGAGCCCGCCGTGGTTGCCCAGCGCGACCGCGGTCGCGGGGCTCATCACGGAGTCCATGGGTGCGGCGATGATCGGCAGCTCGAAGTGGTAGGCGTCGATCTGCCAACCCACCGAGACCTCCTCCGGGTCGCGCGTGCGCCGGGACGGCACGACCGCGACGTCGTCGAAGGAGAACGCGCGCCGCCCGCGCTTGCCACGTCCGATCTCGATCTCGTTGCTCACCGGGCCAGCCTACCGGCGGCTCGGGCGGCCGGAGGGCCGGTCCGCGTCCTGGTCGGCGCGGGCGCTGTGGGTGGGCCCTGGGAGGGTGGCGCCACCGTCGGCCGGTCGGGCCGACGGCGGCCCACCGGGTCGGGCAGGACCGTGTGCGGGCGCGACGGCAGGCGTGGGTAGGTGTGGGCAGGCGTGGGTATGGAGGCGGTAACGGATGAGCTGGACGGCGGGGCCCCTGGTGGCCTTCGACACGGAGACCACCGGGCTCGACGTCGACGTCGAGCGCATCGTCACGGCGGCCCTCGTGCTGCGCGGTCCGACGGGGACCACCGTCCGCACCTGGCTCATCGATCCCGGCGTCGCGATCCCGGCCGACGCGACGGCGATCCACGGCATCGGGACGGCCCACGTCGTCGCGCACGGCGCCGCACCGCGCGTCGCGCTCGACGAGATCGCGTCGCTGCTCGTCGACCACCAGCGTGCCGGTGTGCCCGTGGTCGCCTACAACGCGGCCTTCGACCTCACCCTGCTCGACGTCGAGCTCGCCCGGCACGGGCTGCGCACGCTCCCCGAGCGGCTCGGCCGTCCCGTGCGGCCCGTGCTCGATCCCCTCGTCCTCGACCGGGCGGCGGACCCGGACCGGGAGGGCAAGCGGCGCCTGACCGACCTGTGCGAGCACTACGGGGTGCGGGAGACCGGCGCCCTGCACACCGCGGACGTCGACGCGCTCGCGACGCTCTCCGTGCTCGACGCGCTGGTGGTCGCGCACCCGCGCCTCGCCGCGACGACCCTCGACGCGCTGCACGACCACCAGGTGGACGCGCACCGCCGGTGGGTGGACGAGCTCGACGAGGAGCGGCGCGAGCGCCCCTACGTGGGCGCGGGGGCGGACGGTCGCTGGCCCGTCTGAGCCCGGACCTGCGGCTTCGTCCTCGCGGCTTATCTCACGAGACGAATGCTCGTGCCTGCAGTGACGTCGAAATCTTGCCCGCTACTCGCGACGCGTTCGCTTCCGCCCTTCGCATATCTCATCCATGAGTTATCGTCGCGGCATGACGATGATCGATGACGCACCCCTCACGCAGGTCGGCGCCCTCATCCGCGGCGCCCGCCAGAACCGTGGACTGACCCAGACCCAGCTCGCCGAGCGCCTCGGCACGAGCCAGAGCGCCGTGCACCGCATCGAGCAGGGCGCCCAGAACGTCAGCCTCGAGATGCTCAACCGCATCGGTCTCGCTCTCGACTCCGAGATCATCAGCCTCGGCGGCCCGAAGCGCTCGCACCTGCGCGTCCAGGGAGGCCACACCCTCTCGGGGACGATCGAGGTGAACTCCTCCAAGAACGGAGCCGTCGCGCTGCTGTGCGCCTCCCTGCTCAACCGTGGTCGCACGACCCTGCGCGGGGTCGCGCGCATCGTGGAGGTCGACCGGATCGTCGACGTCCTGCGGTCCATCGGCGTCGTCGCGACATGGGCACCGAACGGTCGCGACCTCGAGATCGTCGCGCCGGCCGCGCTCGACCTGTCGTCGATCGACGTCGAGGCCGCGCGGCGGACGCGCTCCATCATCATGTTCCTCGGACCGCTGCTCGGGCTCCGCGACACCTTCGAGCTCCCGTACGCCGGTGGGTGCGACCTCGGCACCCGCACGGTCGAGCCGCACATGATCGCGCTGCGCC
This sequence comes from Cellulosimicrobium sp. BMG9.23, assembly GCF_059159985.1. Classification (NCBI taxonomy): domain Bacteria; kingdom Bacillati; phylum Actinomycetota; class Actinomycetes; order Micrococcales; family Promicromonosporaceae; genus Cellulosimicrobium; species Cellulosimicrobium sp. BMG9.23. Next base: position 366,741 of record NZ_JBZGBZ010000001.1, on the reverse strand, counting down.
CGTTCGGGCTGTCCGTCACCGCGACCGGCGGCAACTACCACGCGACGGTCGCCTCGGCCGACGGGCGTGACCTGTCCGTCGTGCTCACCGAGCGCGGCGACACCGTCACCGAGAACGCGCTCATGGCCGCCGCGAGCCGCGACGGCGTGACCACGATCCGCAACGCGAGCCCGAACTACATGGTCCAGGACCTGTGCTTCTACCTCGAGCTGCTCGGCGTCCGGATCGACGGCATCGGCACGACGACGCTGCGCGTCCACGGGCGCACGGGCATCGACGTCGACGTCGAGTACGCGGTCTCCGAGGACCCCGTCGAGGCGATGAGCCTGCTCACCGCCGGGATCGTCACGGGGTCTGAGATCACCGTCTCCCGCGTCCCCGTGGAGTTCATGGAGATCGAGCTCGCGACGCTCGCCGAGATGGGGCAGCGGTACACGCTGAGCGCCGAGTACCTGTCGCGCAACGGCCGCACCCGGCTCGTCGACGTCACCGTGCACCCGAGCGAGCTGCGCGCCCCGATCGACAAGATCCACCCCATGCCGTTCCCCGGGCTCAACATCGACAACCTCCCGTTCTTCGCGGTCATCGCAGCGGGTGCGCACGGCACGACGCTCATCCACGACTGGGTGTACGAAGGCCGGGCCATCCACCTCACGGACCTCACGCGCCTCGGTGCGGACGTCCGCCTGCTCGACGCGCACCGGCTCCAGGTCACCGGGCCGACGCGCTGGTCCGGCGCCGAGGTGAGCTGCCCGCCCGCGCTGCGCCCCGCCGTCGTGATCCTGCTCGCGATGCTCGCGGCGAAGGGCACGTCCGTGCTGCGCGGCGTCGACATCATCGCGCGGGGCTACGAGCAGCTCACCGAGCGTCTCCGTGAGCTCGGCGCGCAGATCGAGGTCTTCCGCGACTGAGCGCCCTGCGCGACGGTTCGGCCAGAGCTGCGGCCGGTCCCGGGAGCACCGGGGCCGGCCGCAGGCGTCACTTCGGGTAGACCGCGTCGACCTCGACCTCGACCAGCCAGCCGTCGACGGGCAGGTTCTCGATCTCGAGCGCGAAGCGCGACGGCCGCGCAGCGTTGACGACCATCGGCGTCGTCGTGGCCGAGCCGAGCTGGACGTCCATCGTCGCGCCCGTGGCGAGGTTCGTGTTGGCGAAGAACTGCCGGTACGCGCGGTTCCAGCCGGCGAAGTCCATCTTCTCGGCGCCCGCGGGGTTCTGGAGGAAGACCCGCATCGATACGACGTCGTCGTAGGAGAGACCGGCCTTCTCCAGGTTCTCGCCGATCCGCATGAGCGCGTTGATGCCCTGCGCCTCGGTGATCGTCACGCCGGCAGGGAGCGTCCCCCCGGGAAAGACGTCGGTCGGGATGTACCGCTGCTCCGCGGTGGCGCCGGGCGCGCGGTTCAACGCCGAAGGACCCAGACCGGACGACTTGTACCAGGCGACGTTCTTGCCGAACGCGACACCGTCCGCGATGGACGCGGTGTCGCCGGTGATGAAGGAGACGGCCTCGGTGGGCTTCGGCTGGAAGAGGCTGCCGGCGGCGACGGCCGTCCCGGGCACCGCCACGGCGGCGGTGAGGGCGACGGCGAGGACGACCTTCGTGCGGTTCTTCATGCGTGCCTCCAGGAGGGGAGAAGACGGGCGCCGCCCTGGCACCCGACGCGGCCGAGCGAGAGCCTCGGCCGGAGCCGCGAACGTAGCGACCGGGCGTTTCGACCTCGTGACGCCCGCGTGTCGTGGCGGGTTCACGCCGCACCACGGAGAAGACCTGCACCCGCGGGGTCGCGCGACGATGCCGAGCAGGGCCCGAAGAGGGCGAAACGAGACGTTTACGAGGTCCGCGCCGCGTTGACCGGCGCGAAACGCGCCGGACCCGCGTTCGCGACGCGACGTCCCTAGCGTCGGCGACGGTGCTGACGGCGGCACCCGGCATCGAGCGCCGGGAGGGCAGTCCGTCAGGCTTCACGACGAGAGGTCCGAGCCACATGGTCACAGACGAGAGCACGACCGGCGTCTCCCGGCGCAACTTCCTCCAGGCGGTCGGCGCTACCTCAGGCGCCGGCGTCATGTTCGCCACGATGGGTGCCGTCGGGCTCGCGCCGACGGCGGCTGCGCAGCCGAGGAACGAGTCCTGGATCGCTCCGACGAAGAGCGACTTCACCCTGACCGGGCGTTCCGCCAAGAAGGTCGTCGTCGTCGGTGCGGGGCCGGCGGGCCTGGCGTCGGCCTACGAGCTGCAGAAGGCCGGCTACCAGGTCACCGTCCTCGAGGCGCGCCACCGTCCGGGAGGACGCACGCTGACCATCCGCGGCGGGGACTCGGAGACCGACGTCAACGGGGTCACGCAGACGGCCCGTTTCGACAAGAACATCTACATGAACGCCGGTGCCGGCCGCATCGCGCAGTGGATGGTCACGATGGACTACCTGCGCGAGCTGGGCGTGCCCTACGAGGTCTTCACCAACGCGAACGCCGACGCGTACCTCTACAACGAGCGCACCGGCGCCACGCCGGGCAACCCCGTCCGGTACCGGACCGCGAAGGCCGACGTCTTCGGGTACACCTCCGAGCTCCTGACCTACGCGGCCGACCAGGGCGCGCTCGACCAGAAGCTGACGGCCGCCGACAAGGAGAACCTGCGCTCGTTCCTGCGCAGCTGGGGCTCGCTGAAGGCCGACGGCACCTACCAGGGCGGGGACAACCGCGGGTACTCGGTCTACCCGTCCGCGTGGAACGAGCACGGCACGCCTCTGCCCGGCCCCGGCAGCGTCTCGGAGGTCCTCGGCTCGCGGATGGGCATGTACTTCCCGTTCGAGATCAACTGGGAGCAGTCGATGCTCATGTTCCAGCCCAAGGGCGGCATGGACACGACGTTCGACTACTTCGTCCGGGCCATCGGCAAGCAGAACGTGCTCCTCAACTCCCCCGTCACGGCCGTGGAGAACACCACCGGCGGCGTCCGGGTCACGTACACCGCGCACAACGGGAAGGCCCGCCAGATCGACGCCGACTTCGCGGTCGTCTCGGCGCCCGCGGGGCTCATGCGCCGCTGGCAGACGAACTGGGGCCCCGACATCGACGCGGCGCTCGGAGAGTTCGCCGTCGGGGCGCCGGCGGGCAAGATCGGGTTGCAGTACCGGTCGCGCTTCTGGGAGGACGACCACCGGATCTTCGGCGGCATCACGGAGACCGACATGGACCTCGCCCACGTCTGGTACCCGTCGTACGGCTACGGCGAGCGCAAGGGGCTCGTCGTCGGCTACTACAACACGGGCATCAACGCACGCACGTACGGCGACATGGCCCCGAAGCAGCGCGAGCTCCGGGCCGTCGAGCAGGGCGTCAAGATCCACGGCGAGAAGTACCGCACCGAGCTCGAAAGCTCCTTCTCCATCGCGTGGCACAAGGTGCCCTACATCGAGGGTGCATGGGCCTACCCGAACACCCAGTCGTCGCGCTTCAAGCAGCTCCAGCAGGGCGCAGGGAACGTCTACTTCGCGGGCGACTGGATGTCCGAGATCTCGGCCTGGCAGCACGGCGCGTTCTGGGCCGCCCGGTACGCCGTCCAGGCGCTCCACACACGGGTCATGACGTCCTGAGCACCTCGCCGCTCGCCGTCCGCCCGTCACGACGACGGGCCGGACGGCGGAGCTGAGGTCGGGCTGGACGGCGGAGCTGAGGTCTGGCCTGACGGGGCTGACGACCGGGTCGGACGGGGGGCGGGTCGTGCCGGGTCGTGGTGGGTCTGGCGGGAGCCCGCGAGGAACGAGCGGGCGGATGGTAGACCCGGCACGACCCGCCCCCCGTACGGCCCAGCCCCGTCCGCCCCGGCCCGGCCCCCGTCCGACGCGTGGCTCAGAACCCGGTGTAGTTCGGCGCCTCGGCCGTGATCTGCACGTCGTGCGGGTGGCTCTCCTTGAGCGACGCGGACGTGATGCGGATGAAGCGGCCCTTCTCCTGCAGCTCGGGGACGGTGCGCGCGCCGACGTAGAACATCGTCTGGTGCAGCCCGCCGACGAGCTGGTGCGCGACGGCCTGGAGCGTGCCCTTGTACGGCACCTGCCCCTCGATGCCCTCCGGGACGATCATGTCGTCGCTCGTGACCTCGGCCTGGAAGTACCGGTCCTTCGAGTACGACTTCTTGCCGCGCGACGACATCGCGCCCATGGAGCCCATGCCGCGGTAGGCCTTGTACTGCTTGCCGTGGACGAGGATCGTGTCGCCGGGCGACTCCTCGGTCCCCGCGAGCATCGAGCCGAGCATGACCGCCTCGGCGCCGGCGACGATCGCCTTGCCGATCTCGCCCGAGTGGCGCATGCCGCCGTCGGCGATGACCGGGACCCCCGCGGGGCGCGCGGCGAGCGACGCCTCGTAGACGGCCGTGACCTGCGGGACGCCCACGCCCGTGACGATGCGCGTGGTGCAGATCGAGCCCGGCCCGACGCCCACCTTGACGGCGTCCGCGCCCGCGTCGACGAACGCCTGCGCGCCCTCGCGCGTCGCGACGTTGCCGCCGATGACCTGGACGTCGCGCGTCGCCGGGTCCGTCTTGAGGCGACGGACCATGTCGATGAGCATGCGGACGTTGCCGTGCGCCGTGTCGGCGACGAGCACGTCGACGCCCGCCTCGATGAGCGTCGTCGCGCGCTGCCACGCGTCGCCGAAGTATCCGATCGCCGCGCCGACGAGCAGGCGGCCCTGGCCGTCCTTCGACGCGTTGGGGAACTGCTCCGACTTCACGAAGTCCTTGACCGTGATGAGGCCGGTGAGGTGCCCGTCCGCGTCGACGAGCGGGAGCCGCTCGATCTTGTGCTTGCGCAGCAGCGCGGTCGCGTCCTCGCGCGAGATGCCCGACGGTCCGGTGATGAGGGGCTGCCGGGTCATGACCTCGTCGACCTTCGTCGTCGCCCACTCGGCGACGGGCGTGAAGCGCAGGTCGCGGTTGGTGACCATGCCGACGAGGCGCTGCTGCGCGTCGAGGACGGGGAAGCCGGAGATGCGGTACTCCCCCGCCGTCCGGTCGAGCTCCTCGAGCGTCGCGTCCGGCCCGATCGTCACGGGGTTGGAGATGATGCCGGTCTGCGTCCGCTTCACCAGGTCGACCTGGTACGCCTGGTCCTCGATGGACAGGTTGCGGTGCAGCACCCCGATGCCGCCCTGACGTGCCATGGCGATCGCCATGCGGGACTCCGTGACCGTGTCCATGGCCGCCGAGATCAACGGGACGCGGATCGAGATCTCGCGCGTGAGGCGGGTCGTCGTGTCGATCTCCGACGGCGCCAGGTCCGAGTACCCGGGCTGCAGCAGCACGTCGTCATAGGTGAGCCCGAGGAAGCCGAACGGGTCGTGCCCGGGCGCGGGCGAGGGGGCGGGCGTGGAACCGGGGGCGGGCGAGGCGGTCACACCCGGATTCTACGCCGGGAGGCCGCCCGGTATTCCCGTGCGCGAACCGTCCCTCGTCGACCGCGGAGTGCCCGACGGCGCTCCGGTCCGCTTGTCGGTCGGCGTCCCGCGGTGGTCAGCGCACGACCGCGAGGAGCTCGTGGAGCAGCCCGGTGAAGCTGCGCACGCGGTGCACCGTCGGTGCGAGCGGGAGGTCGGCGGCGACCTCGTCGCTGGGCAGACCGACGAACACCGGAAGGCCGGGGTTGGCCTCGAAGGTGGCGTGCACGATCCCGAGGTCGGGCCGGTTCTGCGTGGTCACCATCGCGACGGCCGCGGGACGGACCATCGTCACGAGCTCGAGGGTGCGGTGGACGTTCGCCGGACCGGTGACGATCCGTGCCATCGCGCCGTGCGCGCCGAGGGCGGCCGCGAGCGCGTGCGCGGCGAGAGGCAGCGGCTCGTCGGGCGCGGCGAACACCAGCACGATGCGGCGCATGCGGCTGGGGTGGTTGCGCGGCGGACCGCCCGCCGCCACGATCGCGTCCTCGCGCGACTGCGTGTACTCGCGCAGCGCGCCGAGCGTCGCGTTCGCGAGCACGACCTCGGGCACCTCGCCGGAGGTCGCGAGGACGGTGCGCTCGGCGAGACGGTCGAGCGCCGGCTCGACCAGGTCGGACCACCAATCGGCCGGGTCGACGCCTGCCGGGATCCGCAGGAGGCGGTCGCACGTGCGCTGGTCGTAGGCGATGGCCGCGTCGACCACGTCGGAGACGGTCACGGGGCGCGCGTCGCGCAGCCCGCCGACCCGGGGGACGGCGGGCCCGCGCTTCTCCCCTCCCGGGACGGCGCGCAGGAACGGGCGCGGCCCGCCACCGCGCGGGGCCGTCCCGACGGCGGCCTCGTCGTCGTCGGTCTCGTCGGCGTCGATCAGCTCGTCGGCGTCGACCACCGGGTCCGCGGGCTCGAGGGTCGCGTTCGTCCCGCGGTGGGCGGCCAGCTCGTCACCGTCGGCCGTGAGAGCGTTCCGGGCGGCGTCCGCAGGGGCCACACCCTCCAGCGTCAGGCGACGCATGATGAAGAGGCGGGCGACGTCGTCGTCGGTGTAGCGGCGGTGCGAGCCGGCGCGGTGCTCCGAGGGCCCCAGGCCGTAGCGGCGGTCCCATGTGCGCAGGGTCGCTGGCGCGACGCCGAGGCGTCGGGCGACGACGGCGACGGCGAGACCGGGACTGTGGGGCATGGTCGGTCGGGCTCCCTCGGGGTCGGGGGCGGACCGCACGGAGGTCATGGATCGATTCTGCCGATCACGACCACGTCCCGCCACTCGCCCGACCGGACCTCGACCACACCGTGACCTGGTTCGCGCCGCACGCTGTGCAGCAGTTGTTCATTCCGCGAACGAACGCGTCAGCGGCGGTGGCATCGCGCCGCGATCGACCCGCGACCCCCGTTTCGCACCTCCGATCCACCCGCTGGCGCGATGCGAGGTGCCGTCCGGCGCGATGCCCAGCAGAGTGCACCCGGAGCACCTTTCCACGACCTGGGGATTCACGGGATCCACACAGGGGCTTGAACAACTTCTGCAACGCTTGTAGGTTGTTCGCCATGGCAGAGATCTCAAGGCTCCCCGGACCGGTGATGGAACTCTGGGAATGGCAGTACCAGGGTTCGTGCCGCGATCAGGACGACACGTTGTTCTTCCACCCCGAGGGCGAGCGCGGCTCGACGCGACGACGACGCGCAGAGGCCGCGAAGGCGATCTGCCACTCGTGCCCGGTGATGATGCAGTGCCGTGAGCAGTCGCTGCGCGTCCGCGAGCCGTACGGCGTGTGGGGCGGGCTGAGCGAGGACGAGCGCGCGGCGATCCTCGCGGGCTCCGGGCGCAAGACGGGCTGACGCGCGGGGCATGACCGCTGCAGGTCGACGACGACCCGCGGCACCACGGAACCGGTCGGCGCGAACGCTCGGCGCCGACACCGCTGCGACGGGTGGGGCGACCCGTCCGCGGCGACGACAGGGCCCCGCGACCGGGACGGTCGCGGGGCCCTGTGGCGTTCGGTGCCGGCTGGGTCAGCCGACGACCACGGCGAGGATGTCGCGCGCGGACAGGACGAGGTAGTCCTCGCCGCCGTACTTGACCTCGGTGCCGCCGTACTTGCTGTAGATGACCTTGTCGCCGACGGTCACGTCCAGGGGGACGCGGTTGCCGTTGTCGTCGACACGGCCCGGACCGACTGCCAGGACCTCGCCCTCCTGGGGCTTCTCCTTGGCGGTGTCCGGGATGACCAGGCCGGATGCGGTCGTGGTCTCGGCCTCGAGGGCCTTCACGACGATCCGGTCCTCGAGCGGCTTGATGGGGACCGACACGTCGGACCTCCCCTTTCGCGATGAGAACTGCTGACGGTTGGGTCGAGCGCACCGTGGCTGGCCGTCGTCGCGGGTGCCGGCAGCCGGGTCGCTCGTGGGGTGGCCACCGTCGCAGACGGCGCCGACCCGCTGCCCAATCTAGGTCGCGGTTAGCACTCGGTCAAGGCGAGTGCCAGCGTGTTCGCGCAGGGCGGCGCGGCGCGGACCACGACCCTCGGCGATCGGCACCTCGCCGGGCCGGGGCGCACGCGGGCGCACGTCCGTGGAAGGATCGACGCATGGATGCCGCCGCGCTGTCGAAGCTGCTCAGCCCCGAGGGCTGGGCCCTGCTCGGCGCGCTGCCGCCCTACGACGAGCACCAGGCCCTCGTCCTGTCGGCCGGTCTGCGGGCGAAGGGCGTCGATCCCGACCTCGCGGCAGCGGCGCTCACGCAGTCGCGCCTGCGCGCCGCGGCCCGCGCCAAGTTCGGGGCGTTCGCCGACGGCATGCTCTTCACCCAGGCCGGTCTCGAGCAGGCGACCCGTCTCGTCGTCGCGGCCCGGCACGCGCACCGGTACCTCGAGGCGGGCGTCACGAAGGTCGCCGACCTCACGTGCGGCATCGGCGCCGACTCGCTCGCCTTCGCCGGGACCGGTCTCCACGTGCTCGCGAGCGACGTCGACGAGCTCACCGCCGCCCTCGCGACCGTCAACCTCCGCCACTTCCCCGAGGCGGAGGTGCGCCACGGGGACGGGCTCGCGCTCGACCTCGCGGCCGAGGGCGTCGAGGGCGTCTACGCCGACCCCGCGCGACGCACCCGCTCCGGGTCGCGCGTGTTCGACCCGCGCGCCTACGCCCCGCCGCTCGACGCCGTGTGGGCCCTGCGCGACCAGGTCCCGGCGGTGGGTATCAAGGTCGGCCCCGGGATCTCCCACAACGGGCTGCCTGCCGACGCAGAGACCGAGTGGGTGTCCGTCGACGGCGACGTCGTGGAGGCCGCCCTGTGGTTCGGCCCCCTCGCTCCTGCCGGTCCCGGCCGCGCCGCGCTCGTCCTCACGACGCGCACCGCCGACGACGGGACCGAGCACACCGTCGCCCGCTCGCTCGCGCACCGCCCGGGCGACGACGACGTCGTGGCCGACGCCGGCGACGTCGGGCACTACCTCTACGAGCCGGACGGTGCGGTGATCCGCGCGGGCCTCGTGGGGCACGCGGCCGCGGAGCTCGGAGGCCGGCTCCTGGACCGCACCATCGCGTACGTCACGACGGACTCCCCCGCACCGGTGGGCGACAACGGTCTCGCGGCCGGGCTCGCGCGCGGGTACCGCGTGCTCGACACCATGCCGTTCGGCCTCAAGCGGCTGCGCGCCTACCTGCGCGAGCGCGGCGTCGGGCGCCTGACGATCAAGAAGCGCGGGACGGCCGTGACGCCCGAGCAGCTGCGCAAGCAGCTCGCGCTCACCGGCGACGCCGAGGCGACGCTGGTCCTCACGCGGATCGGGGGGCAGCAGCGCGTCCTCGTCGTCGAGCCCCTGGACCGGCTCACGACGACCGGTCGAGAGGGCTGACGCCGTGGAGATCCCCTTCGCGGGCTCGGAGCGCTCGACCGTCGGGCTCGAGTGGGAGCTCGCGCTCGTCGACACGGACTCCGGCGACCTGCGGCAGGTCGCGCAGACCGTGCTCGACGCCGTCCGGCCCGCCGGGGCCGGCGAGCACCCGTCCATCAAGCAGGAGCTCCTGCTGAACACGGTCGAGGTCGTCAGCGGCGTGCGCCGCACGGTCGGCGAGGCGGGCCGGGACCTCGAACGCTCGATCGAGGAGATCCGCGCCGTCACGGACCCGCTGCGCGTCGAGCTCATGTGCGCGGGAACGCACCCGTTCGCGCGCTGGGCGCAGCAGAAGGTCACCGACAAGCAGCGCTACAACACCCTCATCGACCGCACCCAGTGGTGGGGACGGCAGATGCTCATCTACGGCGTGCACGTGCACGTCGGCGTCGAGGACCGGGACAAGGTGCTGCCGATCCAGCGCGCGATGCTCACGTGCTTCGCGCACCTGCAGTCGCTCTCGGCGAGCTCGCCCTTCTGGGGCGGCAAGGACACCGGGTACGCGTCGAACCGGGCGCTGATGTTCCAGCAGCTGCCCACCGCGGGCCTGCCGTTCCAGTTCGAGGCCTGGGCCGACCTCGAGGGCTACGTCGCGGACATGCTGCACACCGGCGTGATCGACGACTTCAGCGAGATCCGCTGGGACCTGCGCCCGGCGCCCCGGTTCGGCACGCTCGAGACCCGCATCTGCGACGGCACGACGAACATCACCGAGCTCCTCGCTCTCGCCGCGCTGACCCACTGTCTCGTCGAGCACTTCTCGACGCTGCTCGACGAGGGCCGCGAGCTGCCGACCCTGCCCCCGTGGTTCGCGCAGGAGAACAAGTGGCGCTCGGCGCGCTACGGCATGGACGCGATCGTCATCCTCGACCGCGCGGGGCACGAGGAGCTCGTCACCGACGCCGTGACGCGCCTCCTCACCGAGCTCGAGCCCGTGGCCGCGCGCCTGGGGTGCCTCGACGAGCTCGACGGCGTGCGCACGATCCTGCGACGCGGCGCGTCGTACCAGCGCCAACGTGCCGTCGCGCGGCGCAACGGCGGCGAGCTCGACGCCGTCGTGCGCTCCCTGGTGGCTGAGATGCGCGCGGGCCGTCCGCTCTAGGCGCCGCACAGCAGCCTGGCCTCAGCATGTAGCCGTCCGTATCCAGCAGGCGGTCAATTCTCTGGCCTGGCGACGACCTCGAGCGCAAGGATCGCGGCATGGACCCCGCCGACTTCTACACCGGGCTCGTCGCCGAGCTCTACGCCCCCCTCAAAGGGCGGGACGAGCCGCCGGAAGCCTATGTGCGCTTCGTCCAGGACGCAGGAGAGCCGGCGCTCGAGCTCGGGTGCGGCGACGGCGAGCCCCTTCTCGACCTGCGCGAGCTGGGCCTCGACGTCGAGGGCGTCGACTCGTCGGCCGACATGCTCGCGCGCTGCCACGAGCTGGCCGGGCAGCGTGGCCTCGACGTCGTCCTCCATCACCAGCGGATGGAGGAGCTCGACCTCGGCCGGCGGTTCCGCGCGATCTTCCTCGCCGGCCCGACCTTCACCCTCCTGCCCGACGACGAGACCGCACTCGCGTCGCTCCGCGCGATCCGCGCCCACCTCACGGACGACGGCACGGCGCTCGTCCCGCTGTTCGTGCCGGAGCCGACCCCGCCCGCAGAGATCGGCCGGTTCCGCGAGACGACCCGCGACGACGGCGCGACCCTGCGCGTCGGGGTCGTCGAGGAGGAGTGGGACGAGGTCGCCCGGACACGTCGCAGCACGCTGCGCTACGAGCGGGTGCTCGACGGGGTCAGCACGACCGACCACCGGGTGTGGACGATCCACTGGTACACACGGCCGGGCTTCGAGGACCTGGCCGCGGCAGCGGGGCTGACGGCGGTGGACGTGCGGGGCGACGACGGGAGCCCCGCCGGACCGCACGAGACGAGCGTCCGGTACGTGCTGCGCGCCTCTCAGTAGTCCGTGACCGTCACGCCCAGCGCGGCGGCCTGCTCGTCGAGCCATTCCGCGGACCACTCGTCCGTGTCGCACGGCGACGACGACCGGTCCGCCGCCTCGCGCGAGTAGCCACCCCACGACAGCACGCGGCACGACGCGTCCGTCTCGACCGCACGCTGCCACTCCTCGTCCTCGGCGAGCCCCGAGTCGACGGCCGACTGCACGAGGTCGAAGTCGTGCCACCACTGGATCATGTGCGACAGCTCGTGGGCGAGGAGGAACTCCTTGGTCGCGGGGTCGGCCCCGTCCGCCCACCACACGAAGAGCGTCCGCGGGTAGGAGGGGTGGAAGCAGCCCGCCACGCCGTTCGCGTAGGCGTCGTGCTCCTCGACGTGCACCATGCCGCAGTTGTACGTCGGGTCGTCGGTGAACACCACGTCGATCCCCTCGTTCGCCGGGTTGAGGGCGAGCACCCACTCCGTGGGGTCGGGGTGGTCGGGCAGGAACGCCGGCACGGCCGACGCGCCACCCGGCACGGGGTCGGGGAGCTGCTCGGCGTAGTCTCCCGCCCGCCAGCGCGCCTCCGTCCCCGAGGCCGACGGCGCGGCGTCGGGGCTCGGGTCCTCCCAGACGGTGGGCGGCGGGACGGAACCCTCCTGCTCGGTCGGAAGACCTGCCGATCCGCCGGGACGCGACTCCCATGGAGTCGGCGTGCCGCTGTCGTTCACGAAGTAGCCGACGACGACCAGCAGCACCACCACGAGGACGGAGAACGGGCCCCGCGCGCGCCGGCGGCGACGAGCCGGGAGGAAGGGTGCCGCCTGACCGTACCCGGCCCCGTGTGCACCCGAGGGCGCAGGGGTGCCGTAGGGCGGGGCGGGGTTTCCGTACGGCAGCGGCGCGGCCGGCGTGCCGTAGAGCGGGACGTGCGGCGGTGCGGACGGTCCCTGGGCGGGCACCGGTAGCGCAGGGACCTGGGCCACGAGCGCGCGGTGCTGCTCCGCCCAGTACTGCGCCGCGCGCTCGGCCTCCGCGCGGTACGTCCCGGTGGACGACGCCGCAGCGCGCCACCACGCGTGGGCGCGCCGCAGCGCCTCGTCCGGGGTGAGCCCGGGCTCTGCCGGGGTGCTCACACGTGCGTCACGGTGAGCGGCATCGACGAGTCGACGCCGATGTCGAGGCTCGAGGGCGCGACGCCCGCGCGCACGACGGCCGACCCGAGCGCCGCGATCATCGCCCCGTTGTCCGTGCAGTACCGGATCGGTGGGATGCGCAGCTCGATGCCCGCCTCGGCGCAGCGCTTCGCGGCCATGTCGCGGAGCTGCGAGTTCGCGGAGAAGCCGCCGCCCACCACGAGGGTGTCGACGCCGTGGCGCCGGCACGCGGCGATCGTCTTGGCCGTGAGGACGTCGGCGACGGACTCCGCGAAGGAGGCCGCGACGTCGTGCACGGGGATCTCCTCCCCGGCGTCCTGCCGCGCCTCGACCCACCGTGCGACGGCGGTCTTGAGACCGGAGAAGGAGAAGTCGTACGCGTGCTTCTCCTGGTCCTTGCGCGCCGTCAGGCCGCGCGGGAAGCGGATCGCGGTGGGGTCGCCCTCGCGCGCGAGCCGGTCGATGTGCGGGCCACCGGGGTAGGGCAGGCCGAGGAGGCGGCCCACCTTGTCGAAGGCTTCGCCCGCGGCGTCGTCGAGCGTCGAGCCGAGCTCGGTGACCGACGTCGCGACGTCGTCGACGAGCAGGAGCGAGCTGTGCCCGCCGGACACCACGAGGGCCATCACGCGCTCGGGGAACGCGCCGTGGACGAGCTCGTCGACGGCGGCGTGGCCGATGACGTGGTTCACGCCGTACAAGGGCTTGCCGAGCGCGAGGGCGAGCGCCTTCGCCGCGGACGCGCCGATCGTCAGCGGTCCGACGAGCCCGGGACCCGCGGTGACGGCGATCGCGTCGACCTCGGACAGGTCGACGTCCGCGGTGCCGAGCGTGCGCTCGAGCGTGGGGATCATCGCCTCGAGGTGGGCGCGCGACGCGACCTCCGGGATGATGCCGCCGAACCGCGCGTGCTCGTCCATGGAGCTCGCGACCGTGTCCACGAGGAGCTCGCGGCCACGGACCAGGGCGACGCCGGTCTCGTCGCAGGACGTCTCGATACCGAGCACGAGGGGCTCGCCGCCGCTCGCGACCACAGGGGAAACCATGGGGTCCAGGGTAGTCGGGCGGCGGGCGAGCGCTGGGCTGTCGCACACGTCACACGCCCTGTCGGGAAGATGGTTGAATCTTTGACCGTTGCCCCGGGCATGACCACTGAGACTCTCGCCCCCGCAGCACTGCACATCGACGACGCCACCGCGGACCGCCTCTTCCGCGAGGCACGCACCACGGCCCGGTTCACCGACGCCGAGGTGACCGACGAGCAGCTCGCCGCGGTCTACGACCTCATCAAGTGGGGCCCCACCGCGATGAACACCGTCCCCCTGCGCGTGCTCGCGGTCCGCTCCCCCGAGGCGCGCGAGCGCCTGGTCGCCCACATGGCCGACGGCAACAAGGAGCGCGTCGCGACCGCGCCGCTGTCGCTCGTCGTCGCGTACGACCCCGCGTTCCACGTGCACCTCGACACGCTGTTCCCCCACGTCCCGGGCATGCGCGACAACCTCGACGGCGTGCCCGAGGTGCGCGACGACATGGCGCGCACGAGCGCCCTCATCCAGACCGGCTACCTCGTGGTCGGCCTCCGCGCGGCGGGCCTCGCCGCCGGGCCGATGAACGGCATGGACCGCGACGCGATCGACGCCGAGTTCTTCGCGGACAACGGCTGGAAGTCCATGCTCGTCATCAACGTCGGCGTCGCCGACGGCGAGGGCACCCCGTACCCGCGCGCGCCCCGCCTGGCCCCCGAGCAGGCCGTCGCGATCGTCTGACCTACGCGCCCGGCCCGGTCTCGACAGGCCGGGCCGGGTCGTTCGACCACTGCGACCACGACCCGGCGTAGAGCGCCGCGTCGATCCCGAGCGTCGCGAGCGCGGCGATCTCGTGCGCGGCGTTGACGCCCGACCCGCAGTAGACGCCGACCGGGGCGTCCGCGGTCGGCCCAGCGGGGACACCGAGGGCCGCCGGGACACCGAGGGCCGCGAACCGTTCGCGCAGCGCCGCGTCGGCGAGGAACGTCCCGTCGGCCTGGAGGTTCCCGGTCGTCGGAGCGCTGAGCGCACCCGGGACGTGGCCCGCGCGCGGGTCCACGGGCTCGACCTCGCCGCGGTAGCGCTCGCCCGCGCGCGCATCGAGCAGCAGGCCCGACGCCGCGAGCCGGGCCGCGCCGTCGGCGTCGAGGACCGGCAACGCACCCGGGGTGACGACGACGTCGCCCGGCTCCGCGCGCACCTCGCCCTCCTCGACCGGCAGGCCGGCGCGCTCCCACGCCGCGAGACCGCCGTCGAGGATCCGCACGTCGTCGTGGCCCGCCCAGCGCAGGAGCCACCACGCGCGCGCCGCGGAGGTGCCGCCGACGGTGTCGTAGACGACGACCCCGCGGTCGCCGCGCACCCCCCACCGACGGGCGGCGTCCTGCAGGTCCTGCGGGTCCGGCAGCGGGTGCCGTCCCGCAGCGGGCGACGGCGCCGCCGCGAGCTCGGTCTCGAGGTCCGCGTAAACGGCTCCGGGCACGTGGCCCGCGAGGTGTCGCTCGTGACCGTCGGTGACGCCGAGCGCCCAGCGGACGTCGAGGACGACGGGAGCGTCGGCGGGATCGCGGTCGGCCGAGCCGAGGGCGGCCGCGAGCGCCGGGGCCTCCACGAGGACCCGGTCCCGGGACGTCACGCGAGGACGCTCCCCGCGTCGGAGGCGGTGCCGTAGTCGGGGTCGTCGTCGCCCAGCGGGGTGAGCTCGAGCCGCATCGTGTACGCGTCGATCCCCTCGGGCTGGTAGTAGCGCTTCCGGATGCCGAGCTGCTCGAAGCCGTGCTTGGCGTACATCGCGAGCGCCACGTCGTTGTCGACGCGCACCTCGAGCAGGACCGCGTTCGCGCGCAGCTCGCGCGAGCGCGCGACGAGGGCGTCCAGGAGCGTCGAGCCGACGCCCTGGTGCTGGAACGCGTGGTCGACGCCGATGGTCATGATCTGCGTGACGTCGCCGTCGAACCACAGGCCCGCGTAGCCGACGACCGGCTGCGGTCCGGCCGCGTAGAGGCGCACGGGCTCGGCCGCGACGTACCAGCGCCCCAGCCCCGCGAGCTCGTCGGCGAGCATGCCGTACGTCCAGGCGCTGCGGCCGAAGAGCTCGCGCTCGAGCTCGACCACGCGGTCCAGGTCCGCCGCCCGCAGCGGACGCAGGCGGATCTCGTACCGGCGCGCGCTCATGGGGTCGCCGCCGGCGTGCCGTCGCTCACGCGCTTCGCGCCCGCTGGCTCCTGGACGTCCGGACGACGCAGGTACAGGGGCTCGGTGGGCTGGTCCACGCCGGCGTCGCGCCGGGCGATCGCGAGCCGGGCGAGCACCGCGGCGTCGGGCACGAGCGGCGCGTCCTCCGCGAGGTCGAGCGCGTCGGCGTAGAGCGACGCGCCCTCGCCGACGACCGTGGCCCCTGCGGCGGCGTCGGCCACGCCCGCGGCCGGTCCGACGTCCGGTCCCGCGACCGTCTCCAGCACCGGGACCGCGTGCGGGCCCTCGTGCGCGACGACGCGGTAGCGCGCCCAGTACACCTCGCGCCGGCGGGCGTCGGTCGCGACGAGGACCTCGTCGTCGGGAGTGAGCCCGAGGTCGCTCACGGCCTGCGCGGCGAGCGCGTCGAGGCTCGGCACGCCGAGCACGGGGATGCCGAGCGCGAAGCCGATGGCGCGCGCGGTGACGAGACCGACGCGCAGCCCGGTGAACGGCGCCGGGCCGGTACCCACCGCGACCGCGGTGAGCGCCGACCGCTCGACGCCGGCCTCCGCGAGCGCCTCCTCGACGAGCGGGGCGAGGGCCTCCGCGTGCCGACGGCGCTCGGGCGCCTCGCGCCGGGCCAGGCGGGCGCCGTCGTCCCCGACGACGGCGACGGTCACGGACGCGGAGGTGTCGAGCGCGAGAACAGCCACGGAACCAGCCTACGGCTGTGCGGGCGGCGTCGTGGCGTCGCCGCCGTCCGACGACTCCCCCGGGCCGGCCCCGGCGCGGACCCCGGCGGCCCGGGCGAGCGCGTCGACGTCGAGGCCGGACCAGCGCGGGCCCACGGTCCGCAGGACGACGCGCCGCGCGCCGGCCTCGGGTGCGTCGTCGGTGTCCACCCCGCCGCGCGGACGCTCCAGGACGATCTCGAGCCGATCGCCCGCCAGGGACTCGACGAGCCCGCTGCCCCACTCCACGACGGTCACCGACTCGTCGAGGCTCGAGTCGAGGTCGAGCGCGTCGACCTCGTCGAGCGAGCCGAGGCGGTACGCGTCCACGTGCACGAGCGCCGGACCGTCCGTGAGCGACGGGTGCTCGCGCGCGACGATGAACGTGGGCGACGCCACCTGTCCGCGCACTCCGAGCCCCGCGCCGATGCCCTGCGTGAGCGTCGTCTTCCCGGCACCGAGGTCGCCGGTGAGGACGACGAGGTCGCCCGCGCCCAGGACGCCCGCGAGCGCGGCGCCGAACGCGAGCGTCGTCTCCGCGTCGGGCAGGACGAGGTGGAAGGAAGACCCCTCGGCAGAGGCGGTGGGGTCGGCGGTGCTGTCGGCGGTGGGGTCGGCGGTGCTGTCGGCGGTGGGCTCGGTCACGGTGCCGGGGTCCTCTCGGGTGCGGTCGGGTCGGTCGTCGCTCGGGCCAGCAGGGCTTGCGCGGCGTCGTCGAGCACGTCCAGGCCCACGGGCACCCGCGGGACGCGCGCGCCGAGCCGGGTCGTGATCTCGTAGCTGATGGTGCTCGCGGCCTGCGCCCAGTCCTCCGCGGTGGGCGCACCGCCATGCTCGAGGCCGGTGCCCGCGCCGAACAGCGTGACGACGTCGCCCGCCTGCTCGGTCGCTCCGGGTCCCAGGTCGAGCATCACCTGGTCCATGCACACGCGGCCGCGCACGCGGAGCACGCGCTCGGTCGCGCCGGCGCCGACGAGCACGGGGCCGCCGGGCGCCGTCGTGCCGGTCGTCGCGGTCGGACCCGTGGGACCGCCAGACGCGTGCCGGGGGATCCCGTCCCCGTAGCCGAGCGGCACGACGCCGAGCACGGTCTCGCGCTCCGTCGTCCAGGCGTGCGCGTACGAGACGCCCTGGCCCGGGCCGACGTTCTTCACGGTGGCGAGCCGCGCCTCGAGCGTCATCGCGGGCCGCAGCCCGAAGTCCTGTGGCGGCCCGAGCTGCGGCACGGGCGACATCCCGAAGACGGCGAGCCCCGGACGCACGAGGTCGTAGTGGGTGCGCGGCGCGGTGAGCGTCGCGGCCGAGTTCGCAAGGTGTCGCACCTCGAGCTGCGCGCCCGACGCCTCGGCCAGCCGTACGGCGTCGTCGAGGGCCTCGGCCTGCGCGACGACGCTCGGGTGCCCCGGCTCGTCCGCGAACGCGAGGTGGGACCAGACCCCGACGACCCGCACGAGACCCTCGGCGGACGCGCGAGCCGCGGCGTCGATGACGGCCGGCAGGTCGACGGGCATGACGCCGTTGCGCCCGAGGCCCGTGTCGACCTTCACGTGCACGCGCGCCGTACGGCCCGACGCGCGCGCCGCGGCGACGACCTCGTCGAGCGCCCACGGCGCCGCGACGGACACGTCCACGTCGGCGTCGAGCAGCTCGCGCAGCGGCGCGCCGGGCGGGTAGAGCCACGTGAGCAGCCGCGCGCGGTCGGGACCGACGCCCGCCGCACGCAGCGCGAGCGCCTCGCTCGGTTGGGCGGTGCCGAGCCACGTCGCGCCGCCCGCGAGCGCCGCGAGGGCGCTCGGCACGAGCCCGTGGCCGTACGCGTCGGCCTTGACCACGGCCATGACCTGCGCCCCCGGCGCGTGACCCGCGAGGGCGCGGACGTTGTCCCGGATCGCCGCGAGGTCGACGACGGCGCGCGCCGGGTAGGCGCGCGCGTTAGGGCCGCCGGTCGTGGCGGACGACCGGCCGGCGGGAGTCGTGCGCTGGGTGTCGCTCACGGTCGACGATTCTCTCACCCGTCGCTCACCAGGCGTCGAGCACCCGGTCGGTCTCGAACCGGCGCGGGCGGTCGTCGAGGGGGTCGACGAACTCCAGCGAGCGCGACACGAGCTGCAGCGGCCGGGAGTAGTCGTCGGGCGCGACGTCGTACTGCTGGGGGTAGAAGTTGTCGTGCAGGATCGGCACACCGAGGCCGTTCATGTGGAGGCGCAGCTGGTGGGTCTTGCCGCTGTGCGGCTCGAGCCGGTAGCGCGCGAGCCCTCGGGTCTCGTCGGTCTCGAGGACGTCGACACGGCTCTCCGCATTCGGCTCCCCGTGCACCTCCTCGGCGCGCATCACGCCGCGCTGCTTGACGATGCGGCTGCGGACCGTGGCCGGGAGGGCGAGGGACGGGTCGTACGGGGCGACCGCCTCGTACGTCTTGCGGACCTCGCGGCGCGCGAAGAGCTCCTGGTACGCGCCGCGCACATGCGGGCGGATCGTGAGGAGAAGGACACCGGCCGTGACGCGGTCGAGGCGGTGCGCCGGGCTGAGCTCGGGCAGGTCGAGGTCACGACGCAGGCGCACGAGGACCGAGCGCGCGACGTGGGCACCGCGCGGGATCGTCGCGAGGAAGTGCGGCTTGTCGACGACCAGCAGGTCCCGGTCGCGGTGGAGGACGCGGATCTCGAACGGCACGTCGGGCTCGACGGGCGGGTCGCGGTAGAGGAACACGAAACCGCGCGGCGCGTACGGCGTGCGGTCGTCGACGGGCCGACCACCCCCGTCCACGACCTCGCCCGCCGCGACCTTCTCGGCCAGGCGCGCGGCGTCGTCGGGAAAGCGGTGCCGCACGTAGTCGAGCGTGCGCGTCCAGCGCGCGACGCTCGCGGCGTCGTGCGGCAGGACGAGGCGCGTCGGGTTGAGGCCGTCGCGCACGGGGAGGGGGACCACCCGTCCACGGTACCGGCGGGCGGTCGCCCGACGCCGCCCGCCGAACCCCGGGTTGTGCGCCACGGCCAGCGAATCCTGCCGCACAACCCAGGGTTCGGCCCGTTGCCGTGCCGCGCAGACCCGGGTTCGGCGGCAGTGAGTAGCTCAGCGCGCGGCCAACAGCTCCGCGACGACGTGCGGCACCTGGTTCGCGACGTCGAGCGCGGCGACAGGGCCGCCCGGGTTCGCGCGCTCGGCCGCGAGCCCGTGCACCAGTGCCGCTGCGGCGGCGAGCTCTGCGGCGAACCCCGGCTCCGCGACGACCCGCTCGGCGTGCGCCGCGAGCAGCACGCCGAGGATCCCCGCGAGCACGTCGCCCGCTCCCGCGGTCGCGAGCCACGGCGGCGCGTCGGCCTGCGACCACGCGCCGCGGGGCCCGACGACGATCGTCACCGCTCCCTTCAGCAGCACCGTCGCGCCGGTGAGCTCGTGGGCCCGGCGTGCCCACCGCCACGGCTCGGCATCGACATCGGCTCGGGAGACGTCCTCGCCGAGGGCGGAGAGGAGCGTCGCGAGCTCGCCCGCGTGCGGCGTGAGCACGACCGACGGCGGGCACCGCTCGGGCAGCAGAGACAGCGCCCCCGCATCGACGACGGCGGCCACGCGCGGCTGCGACGCACCTCCCGGCCCGTCGTCAGCCGGCGACGGGTCCCCGTGCCGGTGGGCCGCTGACAACACGTCGCCCCGCCGGACGTCCGCGGACGACGGGTCCCCCGGCCGGTCGGGTGCTGACAACTCGACGTCCTGGCCGGTCGCGGCAACGAGGGCGCGCCGGATGCGGTCGTGCTGGCCGCCATCGTCCACCGGGTCGTCTCCCGGTCCCGGCGCCGGCGGGACTCCGGACCCGAGAGACCACGCCTGGACGCGGCCCTCGCCGGGCACCACCTCGGGGCGCGCGGCGAGCACGGCCCGCGCGACGTCGTCGGGCCCGCCGTAGCGAACCATGCCGGGACCGGTGCGGACCGCGGCGGTCGAGACGAGCACCGCCGCGCCGGGGTACGTCGGCGTGCCCGCCACGACGCCGAGCACCCCGCGCGTGTACTTGTGGTCCGTCGGCCCGGGGACGGACCAGAGCGCTGCGACGTCCGCGGGCTCAAGGCGCCGGACGGTGGACGCTGCCGGTGCC
This sequence comes from Cellulosimicrobium sp. BMG9.23, assembly GCF_059159985.1. Classification (NCBI taxonomy): domain Bacteria; kingdom Bacillati; phylum Actinomycetota; class Actinomycetes; order Micrococcales; family Promicromonosporaceae; genus Cellulosimicrobium; species Cellulosimicrobium sp. BMG9.23. The sequence continues at coordinate 346,296 of NZ_JBZGBZ010000001.1, read as the reverse complement.
GGTGCGCCGAGCGCGAGGCCGAGGTCCACGACGGCGCCGTGGCCGACCGCGAGCGTCGCGGGCGGGAGCAGGAGACCTGGCTTCGCGGCACCGAACGTCACGGTGCGGTCCGCGCGCAGCACGGTGCCGGGCACAGTCCCGTCGTCGACCCCGATGCCGCTCGGCGCGTCCACCGCCACGATCCACGGCCGTCGGGGAGCCTCGGCGAGGGTGTCCACGAGCCGGCGCACGAGGTCCTCCGCGACCCCGCGCAGCGCGCCCGTCGCGCCGATGCCCACGAGCCCGTCGAGCACCGCGTCTGCCCGCAGCACCTCGTCGACGACGGCTCCGAGCACGTCGGGCGGGGTCGACGAGCCGGACGAGGCCGAGCGGTGGGTGGGTGCTGAGCGGTCGGGGGTCTCGTGCGTCGTCGTGAGGTCCAGCACCGTCCCGCCCGCACGGCGCAACGCCGTCAGGCCCCCGTCGTGCACGCGCTCGCTCGTGAGCACGGCGGTCACGCGCGCGCCACGCCGCGCGAGGTGCGCGCCCGCGAAGAGGGTGTCACCACCGTTGTTGCCCGATCCGACGAGCAGCACCACCCGGGCGCCCGTCACGCGCCCGTCGCGCCGGCCGCCGTCGGGCCCGACGACGGACCTCGCGTGGGCGACGTCGCGCGCGACGACGGTCGCGAGCGCGAACGCCGCGCGCTCCATGAGCGGGACGCCAGCGTCCAGGAGCGGCTGCTCGGCGGCACGGACGTCGGCGACGGACCAGGCTTCGATCATGCCGCTCATCCTGCCCATGTCGCGCCGCGTCCGCCCCGTGGGACAGGAGCGGAGGCCGGGCGCGAGCGCGCGCGGCTGCCTCTAGGGTGGCGCTCATGCGCTTCGGACTCTTCATCCCCCAGGGCTGGCGGCTCGACCTGGTCGGCATCGACCCCGCGGACCAGTGGGAGACCATGCGGTCCCTCGCACGGCACGCCGACACCGCGCTCGCCGGCGACGGGCTGCCCGGTGCGGCGCACGCGTGGGAGTCGATCTGGGTGTACGACCACTTCCACACCGTCCCCGAGCCGACCGACGAGGCGACGCACGAGGCGTGGACCCTCATGGCCGCGTTCGCCGCGTCGACGGAGCGCATCCGTCTCGGCCAGATGTGCACGTGCATGGCGTACCGCAACCCGGCCTACCTCGCGAAGGTCGCGGCGACGATCGACGTGATCTCGGGCGGGCGCGTCGAGATGGGCATCGGTGCCGGCTGGTACGAGCACGAGTGGCGCGCCTACGGCTACGGGTTCCCGCGCGCGGGCGAGCGGATCGCCGCCCTCGACGAGGGCGTCCAGATCTTCAAGCAGCTGTGGACGAACGGCGTCGCGACGCTCGACGGCGCGCACTACCAGGTCGACGGCGCGCGCCTCGCGCCGCTGCCGCTCCAGGTCGACGGGCCGCCGCTGTGGATCGCCGGCGGCGGCGAGAAGAAGACGCTGCGCATCGCGGCGGAGCACGCGCAGTACACGAACTTCGACGGGTCGCCCGAGGGCTTCGCGCACAAGTCCGAGGTGCTGCGCGGCCACTGCGAGGCGATCGGGCGGCCGTTCGAGGAGATCACGCGCACCGCGGACTACAACGTGGTCATCGGTGCGACGGAGGCCGAGGTCGACGACCGCATCGCGTGGATCGAGGAGCACTACGCGCTGACGCTGCCCGAGCGCGCGCCGGAGGAGGCCGAGAAGGCGCGCCGCGGACCGCTCGTCGGGACGCCGGAGCAGATCGTCGAGAAGCTCACCGAGCTGCGCGGGCTGGGCCTCTCCTACGCGGTCACCTACTTCGCGGAGGCGGCGTACGACCGCAGCGGCATCGAGCTCTTCGAGCGCGAGGTCGTCCCGGCGCTCCAGGACTGACCCTCCCGGCTGCCTGCGTCAGCCCTCCGCGACGACCATCGCCGACGCGATGCCGGCGTCGTGCGAGATGGACAGGTGGAACGTGCGGATGCCCAGCTCCTCGGCGCGGGCGGCGACGGTGCCGGTGATCTCGACCTCGGGCGGGCCGCCGACGACGCGGTGCACGGTCGCGTCGTGCCACTGCATGCCGCCCGGGGCGCCGAGCGCCTTCGCGATCGCCTCCTTCGCGGCGAAGCGCGCCGCGAGCGACGACGGCGGGAGGTCGCGCTCGGCCGGTGTGAAGAGCTTGTCCCGGAGCCGCGGGGTCCGCTCGATCGACGCCATGAACCGCGCGACGTCGACGACGTCGATCCCCACCCCGATGATCATGCGCTCACCCTACGGCGCGTCCCGGCCGCGTCCGCGGGCCCGCGCTGCCCGTCTACTCGACCGTGACCGACTTCGCCAGGTTGCGCGGCTGGTCGACGTCGAGACCCTTCGCCGTGGCGAGCGCCATGGCGAAGATCTGCAGCGGGACGACCGCGAGCAGCGGGGACAGCAGGGTGGGCGACTCCGGGATCCAGAAGATCTCGTCGGCGTACGGGCGTACCGCGTCGTCGCCGTCCTCGGCGATCACGAGCGTGCGGGCGCCGCGCGCCCGGATCTCCTGGATGTTGGAGATGATCTTCGAGTGCAGGCCCTCGCGGCCGCGCGGCGACGGGACGATGACGAACACCGGCTGGCCCTCGTCGATGAGCGCGATCGGCCCGTGCTTGAGCTCGCCCGCCGCGAAGCCCTCGGCGTGGATGTACGCGAGCTCCTTGAGCTTGAGCGCGCCCTCGAGCGCCACCGGGAACCCGACGTGCCGGCCGAGGAACAGGACCGACGACGCATCCTTCATCGACCGGGCCGTCGCGCGCACGTACTCGCCCCGCTCGATCACGGTCTGGATCTTGCGCGGCATGTCGCGCAGGTCGTCGAGGATCGCGGAGATCTCGTCCGGGAACTTGTTGCCGCGCAGCTGCGCGAGGTAGAGCCCGAGCAGGTAGGCCGCGGTGATCTGCGACAGGAACGCCTTGGTCGACGCGACCGCGATCTCGGGGCCGGCGTGAGTGTAGAGCACGGCGTCGGACTCGCGCGGGATCGTCGACCCGTGCGTGTTGACGATCGAGACGACCTTGGCACCCTGCTCGCGCGCGTGACGCACGGCCATGAGGGTGTCCATCGTCTCGCCGGACTGGGTCACGGCGACCACGAGGGTCTTCTCGTCGACGATCGGGTCGCGGTAGCGGAACTCGTGCGCGAGCTCGACCTCGACGGGGATGCGGCACCAGTGCTCGATCGCGTACTTGGCCACGTGCCCGGAGTAGGCGGCGGTGCCGCAGGCCACCACGATGATCTTGTCGACGGACCGCAGCACGGCCTCGTCGATGCGCAGGTCGTCGAGCACGAGCCGGCCCGACGTGTCCGTCCGACCGAGCAGCGTGTCGCCGACGGCGTGCGGCTGGTCGTGGATCTCCTTGTCCATGAAGGACGCGAAGCCGCCCTTCTCGGCCGCGGCGGCGTCCCAGTCGACGGTGTAGCGCTTCGCCTCGGCCGGGTTGCCGTCGAAGTCCGTCACCTCGACCGCCGTCGGCGTGATCGTGACGATCTGGTCCTGCCCGAGCTCGAGCGCGTCCTTGGTGTGGGAGATGAACGCCGCGACGTCGGAGCCGAGGAAGTTCTCGCCCTCGCCGATCCCGACGACGAGCGGCGAGTCGTGCCGCGCGCCCACCACGGTGTCCGGAGAGTCCGCGTGCACGGCGAGCAGCGTGAACGTGCCCTCGAGCCGCCGCGCGACCTGTCCCATCGCCGTCGTGAGGTCCTTCGTGTCGCGGTAGGCCCGCGCGAGCAGCTGCGCCGCGACCTCGGTGTCCGTCTCCGACAGGAAGGTCACGCCGTCGGCGACGAGCTCCGCCTTGAGGATCGCGAAGTTCTCGACGATCCCGTTGTGGATCACGGCGAGCCGGTCGCCGTCCGCGAGGTGCGGGTGGGCGTTGGTGTCGGTCGGGCCCCCGTGCGTCGCCCACCGGGTGTGCCCGATGGCGGCCGTCGACGCCGGCAGCGGGTGCTGCTCGATCTCGGCGACCAGGTTGGCCAGCTTCCCGGACTTCTTCGCGAACGCGACCGCGTCGATCCCCGGGCCGACGAGCGCGACACCCGCCGAGTCGTACCCGCGGTACTCGAGCCGGCCGAGTCCTTCGAGGGTGACGTCGAGGGGTCGCCCCGAGGCCTCTCCCACCATGGTTCCAGGGCCCACGTAGCCCACGATTCCGCACATGGTCGACGAGTCTAGCGACGGCAGGGACGACCTCGGAGCGACGTGGAATCGTGGTTCTTCGTCAGGCCTCCTGCGTAACTCCGGGCGGCGAGCCACCCCGTCCCGATGGACAGTGTCGCATGCCCTCCGTCCGCATCGGCCTGTCCGGATGGCGGTACGCGGACTGGCGCGGCCCCTTCTACCCGCCCGGCCTTCCGCAGCGCCGCGAGCTCGAGCACGTGGCGTCCGTCTTCCCGTCCGTCGAGCTGAACGGCACCTTCTACTCGCTCCAGCGACCGTCGTCGTTCGTGGCCTGGCGCGAGCACACGCCGCCGGGCTTCACCTTCGCGGTCAAGGGCGGCCGGTTCATCACGCACATGAAGCGCCTCCGCGACGTCCGGACGCCCCTCGCCAACTTCTTCGCGAGCGGCGTCCTCGCCCTCGGGGACCGCCTCGGCCCGGTCCTCTGGCAGCTCCCGGAACGCACCGCGTTCGACCGACCCACGCTCGAGTCGTTCCTCGACCTGCTCCCCCGCACGGCGTCGGACGCCGCGCGACTCGCCGCGCACCACGACGACCGCCTCCGCGCCGACCCCTGGACGGACGTCATCGCCGACCGACCGATCGTCCACGCGCTCGAGCCCCGCCACGCCTCCTTCGCCGACCCGGCGGCACTCGACCTCCTGCGCGACCACGGCATCGCCCTCGCGATCTCCGACGGCGCCGGCCGTTGGCCCGTGATCGACGCGGTGACCGCCCCTCTCGTCTACGTGCGCCTCCACGGCGACACCGAGCTCTACACGAGCGCCTACCGCCCGCACGTGCTCGACGCCTGGGCCGACCGCGTCCGCCGCTGGCACGCCGAGGGCCACGACGTCGAGGTGTACCTCGACAACGACGTCCACGCCCACGCCCCGGCCGACGCCCGCGCCCTCATGGACCGGCTCCCCGACCTCGCACGCCCCGGACCGGGCGCCCCGGTCGAGCTGCCACCGCGCCGTCGTCCCCGCTGAGACCACCACCACTCACCGCGCGACCGGGACGACGCGCGGGCTGGCGCCGGACCGACGTACCCACCGGGGCCGGACGACGAGCGCGCCGTCGCCGGAGCGGACGACGTGCGAAGGGCGTCAGAGCCGCGCTCCCAGAACGCGAGCCGAGAGACCAGGGCGACGGCGCGGCAGCCCGAGCACGTCGTCCGCGCAAGCGACGGCGCGCGACCGACCCCCGACCGACCCGACCGACCGCCCGACCTGATCCGAGGGCCCCACGGCACGCGCGCCGTCGATCATCCGGCAGAATCGGACGGGTGTCCTCCCCCGCGCCCGAGTCGACCGACGCCCTGACCCGCCTGATCTCCAGCCCGTCGTCGCCGTACGTCGACCTCGACCGTGCGGCGTGGAGCCGTCTCTCGGAGTCCACGCCGCTCCCGCTGACCGACGCCGACGTGTCGCGCCTGCGCGGCCTCGGCGACCCGATCGACCTCGCGGAGGTCGACGCGGTGTACCGGCCGCTCTCCCGCCTGCTCAACCTGTACGTCACCGCGACGGCAGGGCTGCACGAGGCGACGTCGACGTTCCTGCGCGAGGACACCGGGTCGACGCCGTACGTCATCGGCGTCGCGGGGTCCGTCGCCGTCGGCAAGTCCACGACGGCGCGCGTGCTGCGCGAGATGCTCGCGCGCTGGCCCGAGACGCCGCGGGTCGAGCTCATCACGACCGACGGTTTCCTCTACCCGAACGCGGAGCTGCAGCGCCGGGGCCTCATGGACCGCAAGGGCTTCCCGGAGTCCTACGACCGGCGGGCCCTCATCCGGTTCCTCTCGAAGGTCAAGGCGGGCCACGACGAGGTCCGGGCGCCGGTCTACGACCACCTCACGTACGACATCGTGCCCGGCGCGGAGGCGGTCGTCCGCAAGCCGGACGTGCTCGTCGTCGAAGGGCTCAACGTCCTGCAGCCTGCCCGCCCGAGCGCGCACGACGAGTCGACCGTCGCCGTCTCGGACTTCTTCGACTTCTCGATCTACGTCGACGCCCGGACGCGCAACGTCCGGCAGTGGTACGTCGACCGGTTCCTCACGCTGCGCCGGACGGCGTTCGCGCGCCCGGAGTCGTACTTCCGCCGCTACGCGGACCTCACGGACGAGCAGGCCGTGGAGCGGGCCCGGTCGATCTGGGACTCGATCAACGCGCCGAACCTCGAGCAGAACATCCTGCCGACGCGGGGGCGCGCGACGCTCGTGCTCACGAAGGGCTCGGACCACTCGGTCCAGCGGGTGCGCCTGCGCAAGCTCTGACACCTGCGCACGCTCACGGCCTCAGCGCGGCAGGCTCCCGGCACCGCCGGCGGTTGTCCCTGACGTCGCGTCGGTCTCTCCCGGCGCGCTCGCCCCGCCGGTGCTCGACGTCGCGCCGACGTCTCCCGGCGTGCTCGCCACGGCGGTGCCGGACGGCGCCGCGGCAGCGTCTGTCGTCTGCCCCGGGTTCATGAGAGCCACGGGAAGCACGCCGCGCCGTCGGGCGCGGACCATGAGGATCCGGTCGATGACGAACCCGCCGGCGATCCCGATCACGACGCCGACGACCATCGCGAGGAGCGGCTCGTGGCCGAGCCACTGCGCGGCGACGAGCCCGATGAGGACGGAGTAGAGCGCCCAGGTGACCGCGGCGATCGCGGAGAACGCCATGAACCGCCTGCGCGGGTAGCCGACCGCGCCCGCGGTCATGTTGACCGCGACGCGCCCGACCGGGATGTACCGCGCGGCGAGGATGAACGACGCTCCTCGGTTCGCGAGCGCGCGCTCGGCCCACGCCACGGCCCTGCGCCCTCGAACCGTGCGCAGGAACGCGACGCGCTCCGTGCCGATGGCGCGGCCCAGGGAGAAGGCGATCTGGTCCCCGGTCCACGCGCCGATCGCGGCGATGACGAGGACGAGGAGCAGGTTCGGCGAGCCGGTCGCGTGCGCCGAGACGGCGAGCGTGATGACGACCGACTCGCTGGGGATCGGCGGGAAGAAGCCGTCGATCGTCGCAAAGCCGAGCAGTGCGGGGTAGATCCACCCGGACGCCGCGAGAGCGAGAATCCAGGCCTCCAGATTCTCCAGGAAGGTCGACACGGCCTCGGTCACGGGGTCCTCGTTCGTCGGCTGGCGGGGGCCAGGCTGGCGGCGGCTGTGGTGGCACCGGACGTGGCGTCCGGTGCCACGTCCAGCCTACGGAGCGTGCCGCCGTCGTCCATCAGGAATTCCCCCGAGTCAACCCTGAGGTCTCCCACCGGCCGCGGCGGTGACCACGAGTCTTCCGTGCGGTCGACGCACCGTCGTCATCCTGTCGAGGGAGATCGGCCGCAGGACGGGTACGTCGTGGGGACCACCTCCCGGTACGCGGGTGCGCGGGCCTCGGTCCGGTTCAGGCGTCCGCGCGGGCCTGGGGGATGCGAGCGGCCGCGAGCGTGGACGAGAGCGTCCGCAGGTCGGCACCGTCGAGGTACAGCTCGCCGCGCAGGTGGTCCGTCTCGTGCTGCACGATCCGGGCCGGCCACCCGGTGAGGACCTCGTCGACCGGCGTACCGACCTCGTCCTCGCCCGTGAGGCGCACCGTGCGGGCGCGGGCGCGCTCCGCCTGCCAGCCGTGCACCGACAGACACCCCTCGACGAAGGTGCGCGTCTCCTCGCCCACCGCCTCGTAGCGGGGGTTCACCAGGACGCGGAAGGGCAGGGGTGGGCGCTCACGCTCGTCGTCCGGGTCGGGCGAGCCCGGGTCCTCGACGACCGCGAACGCGAGGCCCAGCCCGATCTGCGGCGCGGCGAGCCCGACGCCCGGGGCGGCGTGCATGGTCGCCCGCATCGCGTCGAGGAGCGGCGGCAGCACGTCGCCGAGCTGACCCGCGTACGGCACGGCGGGCGTGCGCAGCACCGGGTGCCCGGCCTGCACGATGGGCAGGAGGCCGTCGTCGAAGGTGTCGAGCAGGCCGACCACGTACGCCCGCAGCGCTTCGTCGACCCCGTACCGCACGCTCATCGCTCCGCTCCGCTCACCGCAGTCGTCCCCGTCCCCTGCCGGCACTCGGTCCCGCGCCGGCTCACAGCGCCAGACGCTCGCGGACGACGTCGGCGAGCCCGCCGGCGACCGCGTCCGCCTGCTGCTGGGTCGCGGCCTCCACCATCACGCGCACGAGCGGCTCGGTCCCGGACGGGCGCAGCAGGACGCGCCCCGTCTCCCCGAGCGTCGCCTCGGCGTCGGTGACGGCGGCGAGCAGCTCCTCGTCGCTCGCTGCCCGCGACCGGTCGACCCCGGGGACGTTCACGAGCGTCTGCGGCAGCCGCTGGACGACGCCCGCGAGGTCCGCGAGCTTCTGACCGGTCGCCTTGACGCGCGCCGCGAGCTGCAGCGCGGTGAGGACGCCGTCGCCCGTCGTCGCGTAGCGCGAGATGACGATGTGGCCGGACTGCTCGCCGCCGAGGCCGTAGCCGTGCGTGCGCATCTCCTCGAGCACGTACCGGTCGCCGACGGCCGTCTGCACCGTCCGGATCCCGGCGTCGCGCATCGCTAGGAGGAGACCGAGGTTGCTCATCACCGTGACGACGAGGGTGTCGTCCGGCAGGGCGCCCTCGTCCTTCAGCGCGATCGCGAGCACCCCCATGATCTGGTCACCGTCGACGACGGCGCCGCCGTGGTCGACGGCGATGCACCGGTCCGCGTCGCCGTCGAACGCGACACCGAAGTCGGCCTCCGACGCGACGACCACGGCCTGGAGCTGCTCGGGGTGGTTGGAGCCGCACGCGGCGTTGATGTTGTGCCCGTCGGGGCTCGCGTTGATGACGACGACGTCCGCGCCCGCCGCGCGCAGCGCCGCGGGGCCGACGTCGCTCGCCGCGCCGTTCGCGCAGTCCACGGCGATCCGCAGGCCGGCGAGCGGCTTGGCGTCCTCGTCGGCGCCGATGCTCGCCATGAGGTGCTCGACGTAGGCGCTCCCGGCGCGGCCGGTGTCGCGGGACAGCCGGCCGACGCTTCCGTGCGTCGGGCGCGACCACTCCTGCCCCAGGACCGACTCGATCGCGTCCTCGACCGCGTCGTCGAGCTTCACGCCGCCGCGCGCGAGGAACTTGATCCCGTTGTCCTGCATGGGGTTGTGCGACGCGGAGATCACCACGCCGAAGTCGACGTCCATCGTGCTCGTGAGATAGGCGACGCCGGGGGTCGGCAGGACGCCGACGTCGCGGACGTCGACGCCCGCGCTCGCGAGACCGGCGGCGAGCGCCGCGCCGAGGAACTCCCCGGACACGCGGGTGTCGCGACCCACGACCGCGCGCGGACGATGTCCCTCCGGCCCGTCCGCGAGCACGCGCGCCGCGGCGACGCCGAGGTCGAGCGCGAGCTCCGCCGTCACGTTGCCGTTGGCGAGGCCTCGCACGCCGTCGGTCCCGAACAGTCGTCCCATGGAAGTCCTTCTCTCACGGCGTCGCGCGTCGACCGCGCACCACCTTCTTCGCCCACGCCGGGCTCGTCAACAGTCCTGACAAAAGCCGTCGGCCCCGGCGGACGAGTCCACCGGGGCCGACGATCACACGGCGCGGATCAGCGCTTGGAGTACTGCGGTGCCTTGCGGGCCTTCTTGAGCCCGGCCTTCTTGCGCTCGACGACGCGTGCGTCGCGCGTGAGGAAGCCGGCCTTCTTCAGCGCCGGGCGGTTGTTCTCCGCGTCGATCGCGTTGAGCGCGCGGGCGATGCCGAGGCGCAGCGCACCGGCCTGGCCGGAGGTGCCGCCACCCGAGATGCGGGCGACGACGTCGAAGCGACCCTCGACGTCGACCAGCTTCAGCGGGGAGTTGACGAGCTGCTGGTGGACCTTGTTCGGGAAGTAGTCCTCGAGCGTGCGCCCGTTGACCTTCCACTGGCCCGTGCCCGGCACGAGGCGGACGCGAGCGACCGCCTCCTTGCGACGGCCCAGGGCCTGCCCGGGAGCGGTGATGCTCTGGCCGCGGCCCGTGGGGGCTGTGGACTCAGAGGTGTAGGTGCTGGGGGTCTCGTCACCCAGCGTGTCGGTCTCGACGGTGGTCTCGGCCACGGGTGTGTCCTCGCGTCTCTCTGTCGGCTACGCCTGGGCGGCGATTACTGCGCGACCTGGGTGATCTCGAACGGCTGGGGCTGCTGAGCGGCGTGCGGGTGCTCGGCACCGGCGTAGACCTTCAGCTTGCCCATCTGGGCACGGCCGAGGCTCGTCTTCGGCACCATGCCGCGCACGGCCTTCTCGACGGCACGCTCAGGGTGCTTGTCGAGCAGGTCGCCGTAGGCGGTGGCGCGCAGACCGCCCGGGTAGCCCGAGTGGTTGTAGGCCATCTTCTGCTCGCGCTTGTTGCCGCTGAGGGCGACCTTGCCGGCGTTGATGACGATGACGAAGTCACCGCCGTCGACGTGCGGAGCGAAGGTCGGCTTGTGCTTGCCGCGCAGCAGGGTGGCCACGTGGGTGGCCAGGCGGCCCAGGACGACGTCGGTCGCGTCGATGACGTACCAGTTGCGCTGGATGTCGCCGGGCTTCGGGGTGTACGTACGCACGGTCGTAGCCTTCGTTTCTGTCAGGTGTCTTCTTCGGCCGCTGAAGCAGGCGGTCGAGAGGGCGTTGTCGTTGCGCGGCGGGCTCGGTGACACCCGCTCCTTGGCCGGCAGCGAGTGGGCGCGCTAGCGACACGGGTGTCGTGAGAAGAGCACAACGACTCACCAGAGTACCTGCGCGGGCGGGTCATGGTCAAAGCGGCCGCACGAGCACGTCAGGTGCGGGTGCGGGTGCCGGCTCCGTCCGGTCGCTCCTCGACGCACACCTCGCAGCGCCCTCCCTGCGCGGCCCCGACGCAGTCGTCGCAGAACAGCCGCAGCGTCCGGCACGAGGGGTCGGCGCAGTTCTCGTACCGCGCGGTCGCGCCGCCGCAGACCGTGCACTCCCCGAGCGGGGTCGAACCCGGTCCGAGCTCGACGTGCATCCGCTCGTCGAACACGTAGAGCGACCCGTCCCACAGCCCCGTCGAGCCGAACACCTCGCCGTAGCGCACCACGCCGCCGTCGAGCTGGTACACCTCCTCGAACCCGCGCGAGCGCAGGAGCGCCGACAGCACCTCGCACCGTACGCCGCCGGTGCAGTACGTCACCACCGGGCGTTGCTTGAGGTCGTCGTAGCGGCCCGCGTCGATCTCGGCCACGACGTCCCGCGTCGTCTCCACGTCCGGGACCACCGCGCCCCGGAACCGTCCGATCGCCGCCTCGAACGCGTTGCGCCCGTCGAACATCACGACCTCGTCCCCGCGCGCGTCGACGAGGTCGTGCAGGGCCTGCGGGCTGAGCCGCTCCCCGCCCCCGACCACGCCGTCCTCGTCGACCTTCAGCTCGTCCGCGGCGCCGAACGCGACGAGCTCTGGCCGCACCTTGACCGACAGACGCGGGAAGTCGTGCCCCGTCCCGTCCGACCACTTGACGTCGATCCGCTCGAAGCCGGGGTACCGGCGCGTCGTCTTCACGTACTGCTTGAGGTCCTCCACCGTCCCGCCGAGCGTCGCGTTGATGCCGTGCTCCGAGACGATGACGCGTCCCGTCAGGTGCCAGCGCTCGGCGAGGGCGAGCTGCCACAGCTGCACCGCGCGCGGGTCCGCGAGCGGTGTGAAGGCGTAGAAGAGCACGATCTTGTGGACGGCCATGCTCTCCAGGATAAGGATCCTGCGACGCCTCCCTGGCCGTGCCCGCGACCGCCCACGAACGCCCACCACCGCGGGTCTCCCGTCAGCGGACGCGGTCCACGCGCTCGACGTCCCACACGGGCTCCGGCGTCTCCACCACGCGGCCGTCACCCCCGAGGACCAGGAACCGGTCGAAGCCTCGCGCGAACCAGCGGTCGTGGGTCACGGCGAGCACCGTGCCCTCGAACGCCGCGAGGCCGGCCTCGAGCGCCTCGGCCGAGTGCAGGTCCAGGTTGTCCGTCGGCTCGTCGAGCAGCAGGAGCGTCGCGCCGTCGAGCTCGAGGAGCAGGATCTGGAACCGGGCCTGCTGACCGCCCGACAGCGTCTCGAAGCGCTGCCCCGCCTGGGCGACGAGCTCGTACCGGTCGAGCGCGCGGCTCGCGTCCTCGCGCCCCATCCCCGACCGGTTGCCCTCACCACGGTGCAGGATCTCCAGCAGGGTGCGACCGCGCAGGCCGGGATGGTCGTGGTTCTGGGCGAACCAGCCCGGCCGCACGCGCGAGCCGAGGACGGCCCGCCCGGTGTGGGCGACGGGTGCCGGGGCGACCGCGTCGGCGGGCGCGCCGAGGAGGGCGGGGTGCGCCGCGACGTCGGGCACCACACCGGGCGCAGGGTCGCTCCCGCCCGCCGCGAGCAGCCGCAGGAGGTGCGACTTCCCGGACCCGTTCGACCCGAGCACGGCCACGCGCTCGCCGAAGAACACCTCGAGGTCGAACGGCTGCACGAGCCCGGTGAGCTCGAGCTGGTGGCAGGTCACGGCGCGCTTGGCCGTGCGCCCGCCCCGCAGGCGCACGCTGACGCGCTGCTCGCGCGCAAGGACCTCGGGCGGCCCGGCCTCCTCGAACTTCCGCAGGCGCGTGCGCGCCGCCTGGTAGCGGCTCGCGAGACCGTCGTTGAACGCCGCCTTCGTCTTGAGCGTCTGGACGAGGTCGACGAGCTTGCGGTGCTCCTCGTCCCAGCGGCGCGCGAGCTCGGCGAGCCGCTCGCGACGCTCCTCGCGCGCCTGCGCGTAGGTCGTGAACCCGCCGCCGTGGACCCAGACCGTGCCGCCACCGGGAGTCGGCTCGAGGGTCGCGACCTGCGTCGCCGTGCGCGCGAGCAGCTCGCGGTCGTGCGACACGTAGAGCACCGACTTCGGCGACTCGACGAGCCGGTCCTCCAGCCAGCGCTTCGTCGGGACGTCGAGCGCGTTGTCCGGCTCGTCGAGCAGGAGGACCTGCTCCGGTCCGCCCAGCAGCGCGGTGAGCGCCAGGCGCTTCTGCTCGCCGCCGGACAGGGTCCGCAGCTCGCGCCACTGCGCCCGCTCGAAGGGGTTCGACAGCACCTCGTCGGTCACGCGGTCCCACGCCGTCTCCGCGTCGTAACCGCCGACGTCCGCCCAGTCCGCGAGCGCCTGCGCGTAGCGCATCTGCGCGGCGGTGTCGTCGACGGTCATGACGTCGAGCTCGGCGGCGCCGAGCTCGAGCGCGGCCTCGCGCACCGCGGTCGGGGCGAGCTCGACGAGCAGGTCGCGCACGGTGCGGTCGTCGTCCCCGTGCGCGACCTGCTGCCGCATCACCCCCAGGCCCCCGCTGCGCACGATGCTGCCGCCGTGCGGCACCAGGTCGCCCGTGACGATCCGCAGCAGCGTCGACTTCCCGACGCCGTTCGGTCCCACGAGCGCGACCCGCGCCCCGTCCGCGACCCGGAGGCTCACGGCGTCCAGGAGCGTCCGGCCGTCGGGCAGGTGATAGCTGATGTCGCTGATCTCGAGGTGTCCCACCCCGCCATGGTCGCCCGCTGCACGTGTCGCGGTCACGTCCTTTGACCCGACGGTCGACGGGACGGCCGTGGGGCTGGGAAGTCCGTGGCGGCCGGGACGCCGTCGTGCTGCGACGGTCGTCGCGAGGTGCGACGGTGGGGGCATGAGCGACACCACAGGCACCAGCCCTGACCCGGAGACCGGCGCCGAGGGCGACAACGACCAGCTCCAGGCGGAGGACACGCTGCTCGACCGCGGCGTCGCCGACGTGCTCGACGAGGGCTACTCCCCGCCGGACCGCGACCGGAAGAACCACTACGGCGAGACGGCCTGGGAAGAGGTCCACGGCGAGTCGCTCGACCAGCGCCTGGCCGAGGAGGAGCCGGAGGAGTGGGACGGCGACCCGCTCGACCGGCCCGACACGTCCCGGGCGGGCCGGCTCACCGCCGACCCCGACGCGCTGGACGGCCGTCAGAACGACACCTACGCCGACGACGAGGGCATCTCCGGGGCGGGCGCGAGCGCGGAGGAGGCCGCGGTCCACATCGTCGAGGAGCCGTGACCGGCGGGGCGCCGCCGAGGGGTCACGACCCGTCGGCGGCGTCCCACACGTCCTCCTCGTTGCGGACCGCGCGGATGCGCTCGGCCCGCTCGGCGAGGTCCTCGTCGGGCGGGTAGGTCACCTCCTCGAGCACGAGGCCGTGCGCCGGCACGACGCCGGCCCCGCCGTCGCGTCGTCGGCTCGCCAGGAGCGCGGCCGGCCACGCGACGTCCCGCCTCCCCTCCCCCACGGCGAGCGACGCGCCCACGAGCGCGCGGACCATGTTGTGGCAGAACGCGTCCGCCCGGACGTGCGCGACGACCAGCCCGGCGTCGGGTCCGTCGCCCGGGTGGGACCAGGACAGGTGCTGCAGCTCGCGGATCGTCGTGGCGCCGGGGCGCGGCTTGCAGAACGCGGCGAAGTCCCGCACGCCCAGCAGAGGCCGCACGGCGGCGTCCATCGCGGCGACGTCGAGGGGCCGCCGGTTCCACAGCGTCCACTCGCGACGCAACGGGTCGCGCTGCGCCGGGTCGTCCGCGACGCGGTAGGTGTACGCGCGGTGCAGCGCGGAGAACCGCGCGTCGAACCCCTCCGGGGCCGAGGCGGCACGGCGCACCACGACGTCGCCCGGCAGCACGCCCCCGAGCCGCGCGACGAGCGCGTCCCCCGGCGCGCGGTCGGAGCGACCGGGCAGCGACTCCCACTGGGCGTGCGTGAGGTCGACGTGCGCGACCTGGCCCCGGGCGTGCACCCCGGCATCCGTCCGGCCCGCGACGGTGAGGCGCGGCGGGTCGCCCCGCAGGAGGGTCGCGAACGCGTCCTCCAGGGCGCCCTGGACGGTGCGCAGACCCGGCTGCCTCGCCCAGCCGGCGAAGTGCGTGCCCTGGTAGGCGAGGTCCAGCCGGACGCGCACCTGGTCCCGGTCCGGCGCCTGCACGTCACCGGAGTCGTCGCCGAGGGCGTGCGGGGGCGCTGCGGGCACGGCGGTGGGGGCGGGCACGGCGGTCGCGTCGGGCGGTACGTCGGTCACAGAGGATCACGGTAGCCGCACGCGCACGAGGCGGGTCGGCGCCCGGCGCGGTGCGCGCCCCGGCGTGCCCGCCTACGCTGCGACGCATGACCGACCTGAGGACGCTCGCCGTCGACTGCGGCGGCGGCGGGATCAAGGCGAACGTGCTGGACTCCTCCGGCACCGCCCACGCCGCGGCGGTCCGCGTGCCGACCCCGTACCCGCTCCCCCCGGAGCTGCTGGTCGAGACCGTCGCGGAGATCGCGGGCAGGCTCCCGCGTGCGGACCGCGCGACCGTCGGCATGCCAGGCATGATCCGACGCGGCGTCGTCGTGCACACCCCGCACTACGTGACGCGCAGCGGACCGCGGTCGCGCGTCGACCCCGCGCTCGTCGAGGCGTGGGCGAGCTTCGACGTCCAGGCCGCCGTCGCGCGCCGGCTCGGTGTGCCCGCGCTCGTGCTCAACGACGCCGAGGTCCACGGCGCGGGCGTGGTCGCGGCGTCGGGGCTCGAGCTCGTCCTCACGCTCGGGACCGGGCTGGGCTCGGCGCTGTTCCACGGTGGCCGCCTCGCGCCTCACCTCGAGTGGTCGCGCGCGCCCGTGCGGCGCGGGACGTCGTACGACGAGTACGTGGGAGAGCCCGAGCGGCGGCGGCTCGGCAACGCGCTCTGGTCGCGCCGCGTGCTCGCCGTCGTGGACGGCCTGCGGCCCGTGTTCTGGTGGGACCGGCTCTATCTCGGCGGCGGGAACTCGCGGCAGATCACGCCCACGGTGCTGGACCGGCTGGGCGACGACGTCGTCGTGGTCCCGAACTCCGCCGCGCTCGTCGGGGGCGCCCGCGCGTGGGACCTCCCGCCCGCCTGAGGGATCCCTGCAGAGGACCGACCGTGCCGAGGGCGTCGTGCGTGGGCCTACCGCCCGCCCGAGGGCGTCAGCGAGCGGTCACGGACGTCCTCTGGCGGGCGGGGAGCCGCCGACCTCTGGGGGCCGCGCGCGACGTCGGCGACCGCCTCGAGGAGGAGCCGCGAGAAGGCGACGGGACGGTCGAGGCTGACGAGGTGACGCGCCCCGGGGACCACCACGAGGCGCGCTCGTGCTCCCCCGCGACGCGCGGCCGCGAGGAACGACCGCTCGCCCGTCCGGAAGTGGTCCCACCGCCCGTTGACGAGCCAGACCGGGGAGTCGGTCGCCGCGAGGGCCGCGAGCGGGTCCGCGGTGCCCATCTCGCGCAGGATCGCGCTCATGACGTCGAGGGCGAAGCCTCCGGCGGCGAGGTCGGCCGCCCCCTCGGCAGGCATCGTGCGGTCCACGAGCGCCTGGTTGAGCGCCGCCCCGCCGTCGGGAAGCCGCTCGATGCGCTCCGCGGCAAGGAGCCATGCTGCGCGCAGCCGCGTGCTCGGCACGGTCGAGCAGCTCGCCGCGACGAGCCCGAGCACACGATCCGGGTGCCGCGCCCGCGCCTCGATCGCCACGTACCCCCCGAGTGACAGCCCGACGACGAGCGCCCGGCCCCCGAGGTCGTCGACGCCGTGCGCGACGGCCGCCACCGCACCATCGAGCGTGAACGGCTCGCCGCGACGGGCGCCGTGGCCGGGGAGGTCGACCGCGAGGCCGGGGACGCCTGCCCGGTCGAGCGCGGCGAGCTGGCCGCGCCACATCGTGCGCGACGTGCGCGACCCGTGCACGAGGAGCACGGGAGGCACGTCGCGGACGGGGTGCATCACTCGACGGTAGGCGCCGGAGCCGACGGTCGCACGGGCTCCCGGCTCCCGGCCCGTCGCCGCCCACCGCCGCCACCGGCCGCGAGATCGACCCCCACGTCGCGAGATCGACCCTCTGCAGGTCGATCTCGCGACGCTCGGGTCGATCTCGCGAACCGACGTTTCCCGCGGACGACGAAGGGCCCGGAACCGTGCGGTTCCGGGCCCTTCGTGCGGAGCGGCAGGGGGCCTCAGGCCTCCTTGGTCTCCTCGGCCTTGTCGGCGGGAGCGTCCTCGACGGGCGCGTCCTCGACCTGGTCGGCGGCGACCGGGGCGTCCTCGACCTGGTCGGCGGCGACCGGGGCGTCCTCGACCGGGGCGTCCTCGACCGGGGCGTCAGCCTTCTTCGCCGGCTTGTCGGCCTTCTTCTTGCTGGCCTTCTCCGCGGCCTTCTCGGCCTCGCGGACGACGGCCTGCTTCGGGCTGACGGGCTCGGTCACGAGCTCGATGACCGCGAGGGGCGCGTTGTCGCCCTTGCGCGTGCCGACCTTGGTGATGCGCGTGTAGCCACCGTTGCGCTCCGCCATCTGCGGTGCGATCTCGGTGAACAGCGTGTGCACCACGGACTTGTCGCGCACGACGCGCAGGACGCGACGACGCGCGTGCAGGTCACCGCGCTTGGCGAACGTGATGAGGCGCTCGGCCAGCGGACGCAGGCGCTTCGCCTTGGTCTCGGTGGTCGTGATGCGGCCGTGCTCGAACAGCGCCGTGGACAGGTTCGCGAGGATCAGACGCTCGTGAGCCGGTCCACCGCCGAGCCGCGGACCCTTGGTGGGGGTAGGCATGGGATGTGCTCCTTGGGAAGTTTTCGCGGCCCGGGTGCGACCCGGGGCGCGCTAGAGGTGTGGGAGTCGCTGGCTCGCGCCGGCTCAGTACTGCTGCTCGGTGTCCGAGAACGTGGGCTCGTCCTCGTCGCCGTCGTAGTACGCCGCCGCCGAGGGGTCGAAGTCCAGCGGCGAGTCCTTGAGGGACAGGCCGAGCTCGGCGAGCTTCTCCTTGACCTCGTTGATGGACTTGGCACCGAAGTTGCGGATGTCCAGCAGGTCGGCCTCGCTGCGAGCGACGAGCTCGCCCACCTGGTGGATGCCCTCGCGCTTGAGGCAGTTGTACGAGCGGATCGTGAGGTTGAGCTCCTCGATCGGCAGCGCGAGGTCCGCGGCGAGCGCGGCGTCCGTCGGCGACGGGCCGATCTCGATGCCCTCGGCCTCGACGTTGAGCTCACGGGCCAGGCCGAACAGCTCGACGAGCGTCTTGCCCGCCGACGCGAGGGCGTCGCGGGGCGAGATCGCCTGCTTCGTCTCGACGTCCACCACCAGCTTGTCGAAGTCCGTGCGCTGCTCGACACGCGTCGCCTCGACCTTGTAGGTCACCTTGAGGACCGGCGAGTAGATCGAGTCGACCGGGATGCGGCCGATCTCCGCGTCGAACGACTTGTTCTGCGCCGCCGAGACGTAGCCGCGGCCACGCTCGACCGTGAGCTCGATCTCGAGCTTGCCCTTGTCGTTCAGCGTGGCGATGTGCAGATCGCTGTTGTGGACCTCCACGCCCGCGGGCGGGACGATGTCCGCCGCGGTCACGGCGCCAGCGCCCTGCTTGCGCAGGTACATCACGACGGGCTCGTCGTTCTCCGAGGAGACGACGAGGTTCTTGATGTTGAGGATGACCTCGGTGACGTCCTCCTTGACACCCGGCACGGTGGTGAACTCGTGGAGCACACCGTCGATGCGGATGGAGGTGACCGCCGCGCCCGGGATGGACGACAGCAGCGTGCGACGCAGCGAGTTGCCGAGCGTGTAGCCGAAGCCCGGCTCCAGGGGCTCGATGGAGAAGCGCGAACGGTTCTCCGAGATGACCTCTTCGGTCAAGGTGGGGCGCTGTGCGATCAGCACTGGTGATTTCCTTTCGGTGAGCGTCCGCCATATGACGCTTCACGGTTCAAGGCGAGGTGCGCGCCTGGGCGCGCGGCCCCGGCCGGGACTCGGTCCACCCGGTCGGGAAGGGGTGCCGTCGACGTGTCAGGGCCGGAGCCCGGACGGACCGCTGCCGTCGACGGGGCTCCGGTGTGCACGAGGTACCCGGGGTCCCGTCGACGGCGTGCGTGCCGACGGCGAGGACGTCAGACGCGGCGACGCTTGGGCGGGCGGCACCCGTTGTGCGCCTGCGGCGTCACGTCCTGGATCGAGCCGACCTCGAGGCCGGTGGCCTGGAGGGAGCGGATCGCGGTCTCGCGGCCCGAGCCGGGACCCTTGACGAAGACGTCGACCTTCTTCACACCGTGCTCCTGGGCGCGGCGCGCCGCGGACTCCGCAGCGAGCTGCGCGGCGAACGGCGTGGACTTGCGGGAGCCCTTGAAGCCCACGTGCCCGGCCGAGGCCCAGGCGATCACGGCGCCCGTCGGGTCGGTGATCGAGACGATCGTGTTGTTGAAGGTGCTCTTGATGTGCGCCTGGCCGAGCGGGACGTTCTTCTTGTCCTTGCGGCGCGGCTTGCGCGAGCTGGACGCTGCGCGAGTCTTGGGAGGCATGTGCTCTTTCTCTCCTGGTCTGAGGTGGTCGGACCGCGGGGATCTCCGAGCCGCCCGGTGACGCGAGGGTCACCGCACGGCCGGGGCCCGCCCGGCGGACTGCTGCTTAGCGGGCCTTCTTCTTGCCGGCCACGGTGCGCTTCGGTCCCTTGCGCGTGCGCGCGTTGGTCTTCGTGCGCTGACCGCGCACGGGAAGGCCGCGGCGGTGACGCAGGCCCTGGTAGGTGCCGATCTCGACCTTGCGGCGGATGTCGGCGGCCACCTCACGACGGAGGTCACCCTCGAGCTTGTAGCTGCCCTCGAGGTAGTCGCGGAGCGCGACGAGCTCGGCGTCGCCGAGGTCCTTCACGCGCGCGTCCGGGCTGATGCCCGTGGCGGCCAGCGTCTGCTGGGCGCGGGTACGGCCGACGCCGAAGATGTAGGTGAGCGCAACCTCGAGCCGCTTGTCGCGGGGGAGGTCGACGCCGATGAGACGTGCCATGTGCCTTTCGGCTCCTCGTACTTCGTCCGGAGGTCTTCCGCACCGCCATCCCGCGGGAGCCGCGGGCCCCGGCCTCCGGGCCGGGGGTTCCCCTGCGCCGTCGTGCGGCCGCTGCTGCGACCGCCGTCCGGGGCGGGTTCGTGGTGGTGCGCTGGTGGGCGCCGCCCTCAGGGCGGTCACCCGGTGATCCGGCCCGAGGGCCGTCACCCGTGGCGCAGGCGAGGGCTCAGCCCTGGCGCTGCTTGTGCCGCAGGTTGTCGCAGATCACCATGACGCGACCGTGCCGGCGGATCACCTTGCACTTGTCGCAGATCTTCTTGACGCTGGGCTTGACCTTCATCAGTGTTCCCTCAGTGGTGCTCCGCCCCCGACGACGGTGGACCGGGTGGACCGGTCGACCGCGGAGACGGCGGCTGGTTGAGTGGTGGACGCGTGACGACTACTTGTAGCGGTAGACGATCCGGCCGCGGGACAGGTCGTACGGGCTGAGCTCCACCACGACACGGTCCTCGGGGAGGATCCGGATGTAGTGCTGACGCATCTTGCCCGAGATGTGGGCGAGAACCTTGTGCCCGTTGGCCAGCTCCACGCGGAACATCGCGTTCGGCAGGGCCTCGACCACGCTGCCCTCGATCTCGATGACACCGTCCTTCTTTGCCATGTCCTCCGCTAACTCTCGTCTGAACTGCTCGGTCCCACGCGCGAAGGACCGAGGCCCGCGAGCGTGGATTGTCGTGTGGAGCCTCGCGTCGACGCCGGCACCGGCGCCCTTCGGACGGCAGAGCCGGACGTACCGGTGAACACGGACTACACCCAACGGTCTATCCTAAGGCATCCGGCAAGCGTCGCGAAACCGGGGTTCGTCACACCAGCGCGCCCACGGGACGCCGGGCACTGACCCACCCTGCCCACGAGCGGGCCGGACGCCGCGAGAACGACGAGACGTCAGGCGCCGAGCGGCGCGACCTGCACACCGCGCGCTGCGAGCTCCTCCGCGCCACCGTCGGCGGCGGTGAGGACCCAGATGCCGTCCTCGAGGATCGCGACGCTGTGCTCCCAGTGCGCGGCCCGGGAGCCGTCGTCGGTGACGACCGTCCAGTCGTCCTCGCACACCTGGGTGAAACGCTCCCCCCGCGTGACCATCGGCTCGATCGCGAGGCACATGCCCGGCCGCAGCCGCGGCCCGCGGTCGCGCGTCCGGTAGTTCGGCACGTCCGGCGGCTGGTGCATCGCGGAGCCGATACCGTGGCCCACGTACTCCTCGACGATCCCGTAGGCGATGCCGTCCCGCTCCCCCGCCGCGCGGACCGAGTCCTCGATCGCGACGCCGACGTCGCCGAGCCGCTCGCTCGACGCGAGCGCGGCGATGCCGTCCCACATCGCCTGGCGCGTGGCCTCGACGAGCGCCTCGTCCGCAGGATCCGCGTCGCCGAGCACGAACGACGTCGCGGAGTCCCCGTGCCAGCCGTCGACGACGGCCCCGCAGTCCACCGACACGACGTCTCCCGCGCGCAGCTCGCGCGCACCGGGGATGCCGTGCACCACCTCGTCGTTGACCGACACGCACACCGTCGCTGGGTACCCCTCATAGCCGAGGAACGACGACGTCGCACCGGCGTCCGCGATGACCGCGGCGGCCAGGGCGTCGAGGTCGCTCGTCGTCATCCCGGGCCGGACGGCGTCGCGCACCGTCTCGAGGGCCGTCGCGACGACGACCCCGGCACGCCGCATGGCCTGGACCTGCTCGTGCGTCTTGTACTCGATGCGTTCGCGACCGAACACCGTGCTCCCTCTCCCGACCGGCACCCGCACGGCACCGCGCAGGGCCCCTGCCGCGTGGCGTGCGGTGCTGCTCCGTCGTCAGCCGACCAGCGGCTCGAGCGCGGCCGTGATGCGCCCCGTGACGTCCTCGATCTCGCCGATGCCGTCCACGCGGACGAGCAGACCCCGCTCGTCGTACGCAGCGGTGAGCGGAGCCGTCTGCTCCGCGTAGATGTCGAGGCGGCGCGCGATGGCCTCCTCGGTGTCGTCCTCGCGGCCCTCGATCTCGGCGCGCTTCGCGAGCCGGGCGAGGAGCTCGTCACGGTCCGCCGTGATCTCCACGACGCCGTCGAGCGACCAGCCGAGGTCGGCGAGGATCGCGTCGAGCTCGACGACCTGGGCCGCGTTGCGGGGGTAGCCGTCGAGGATGAAGCCGCGCGCGACGTCGTCCTGCGCGAGGCGGTCCCGCACCATCGCGTTGGTCACGGAGTCGGGGACGAGGTCGCCCTTCGCCGTGTACTCCTGCGCGAGGCGGCCGAGCTCCGTGCCGCCCTTGATGTTCGCCCGGAAGATGTCGCCCGTGGAGATCGCGGGGATCGCGTAGCGCTCGGCGAGCCGGGCTGCCTGCGTCCCCTTGCCGGCACCCTGGGGTCCCATGATCACGAGGCGTGCGGTGGGGGCGTTGCTCAACGGAGGAACCCTTCGTAGTGGCGCTGCTGCAGCTGGGAGTCGATCTGCTTGACCGTCTCCAGGCCGACGCCGACCACGATGAGGATCGAGGCACCGCCGAACGGGATGGCCGTGCTCACCCCGAGAGCGATGAGGACCAGCGTCGGCAGGAGGGCGACGAGCGCGAGGTAGATCGATCCCGCGGACGTGATGCGCGTGATGACGTAGTCGAGGTACTCGGCGGTCGGGCGCCCGGCACGGATGCCGGGGATGAAGCCGCCGTACTTCTTCATGTTGTCCGCGACCTCGTCCGGGTTGAACGTGATCGCCGTGTAGAAGAAGCAGAAGAAGATGATCATCGCGACGTACAGCGCGATGTGCAGGGGCGCCTCGGGGTCGGCCAGGTTCGTGCTGATCCAGATCACCCAGCCGGCCGTCTGGTCGCCGAACTGCGCGATGAGGCCCGGGACCGCGAGCAGCGAGGCCGCGAAGATCACCGGGATGACGCCCGCCATGTTGATCTTGATCGGGATGTACGTGCTCGAGCCGCCGTACATCCGCCGGCCGACCATGCGCTTCGCGTACTGCACCGGGACCCGGCGCTGCGACTGCTCGACGAAGACGACGAGACCGATCACGAGGATGACCACCGCGATGACGACGATGAAGTTCACCGCACCGTTGGCACCACCGGCGATCGACCAGAGGGCGGTCGGGAAGCTCGCGGCGATCGACGTGAAGATGAGCAGCGACATGCCGTTGCCGACACCGCGCTCGGTGATGAGCTCGCCGAGCCACATGATGAGGCCCGTACCGGCGGTCATCGTGATGACCATGAGAGCCATCGTGACGAAGCTGCCGTCCGGGATGACCTCCACCGAGCAGCCCTGGAAGAGCAGGCCGTTGCGCGCCGTCGTGATGACGGTCGTCGACTGGAGGATCGCGAGAGCGATCGTCAGGTAGCGCGTGTACTGCGTGAGCTTCGCGGTGCCCGACTGGCCCTCCTTGTGCAGGGCCTCGAAGCGAGGGATCACCACGCGCAGGAGCTGCACGATGATGCTCGCCGTGATGTACGGCATGATGCCGAGCGCGAAGATCGACAGCTGGAGCAGTGCGCCGCCGCTGAAGAGGTTGATGAGCCCGAGCAGGTCGTTGTTCTGCGACTCGGCGATGCACTGCTGCACGTTCGGGTAGTCCACGCCCGGCGTGGGGATGAACGAGCCCACCCGGAAGATCGCCATGATCGCGATCGTGAACAGCAGCTTGCGCCGCAGGTCAGGCGTCCGGAAAGCCCGGGCGAATGCGCTGAGCACCTATCCTCCTGGCCCGCCGAGGCGGGATGTCGTGTCGCCGGGAGGCCCGGCGAGGTGTGACGCACGGCACCGGCGCCAAGAGGCACCCTAACCGTTGCGCCGCGTCGAACGGCAAGTCGGTGTCGTCCGGCCGGGATCGGTCGGTCGTCCACCGCGTCGACCGGCCGTCGGTCAGGGACCGACGACGGCCGACGGGAAGTCTAGTCGCGCCCCGCTGCCCGACGGGACGGCGACCGTTCCCGGGACCCGTCATGAGACGGTCCCGAGACACGGACAGGGCCGACGGCGCGTGCGCGCCACCGGCCCTGTCCGTGGTGTCAGTCCTCCGAGACCGAACCGCCGGCCGCGAGGATCTTCTCGCGGGCCGCGCCCGAGAGGGCGTCGACCGCGACCTCGAGCTTGACGGTGATCTCGCCCGTGCCGAGCACCTTCACGAGCTGGCCCTTGCGGACCGCGCCCTTCGCCACGAGGTCCTCGACGGTGACGGAGCCACCCTCGGGGTACAGCGCGGCGATCTTGTCCAGGTTCACGACCTGGTACTCGGTGCGGAACGGGTTCTTGAACCCGCGCAGCTTCGGGAGGCGCATGTGCAGAGGCATCTGCCCGCCCTCGAACCCTGCGGACACCTGGTAGCGAGCCTTCGTACCCTTGGTACCGCGGCCCGCCGTCTTGCCCTTCGACGCCTCACCACGACCCACGCGGGTCTTGGCCTTCTTGGCGCCGGGAGCCGGACGCAGGTGGTGCATCTTGAGCGTGCCGCCGGCACCCTCGGTCTGCTTCGCCGGAGCGGCCTCCGCCTTCTGGGCGGGTGCCTTCTTGGCGGGAGCCTTCTTCTTCGGAGCCTCGACGGTCTCCTTGGTGGCCTTCTCAGCCATGGTCACTCGACCTCCTCAACGGCGACGAGGTGCGCCACCGTCGCGACCATGCCGCGGATCTCCGGGCGGTCCTCCTTCACGGCGGTGTCGCCGATCCGCTTGAGGCCCAGAGTGCGCAGCGTGTCGCGCTGGTTCTGCTTGCCGCCGATGGCGGACTTCGTCTGGGTCACCTTGAGCCTGGCCATCAGGCGTTCACCCCCGCTGCACGGGCACGCAGGAGCGCGGCCGGAGCCACGTGCTCGAGCGGCAGGCCACGGCGCGCCGCGACAGCCTCAGGCTGCTCGAGGTTGCGCAGCGCCTCGACGGTCGCGTGCACGATGTTGATCGCGTTCGACGAGCCGAGCGACTTGCTCAGGACGTCGTGGATACCGGCGCACTCCAGCACGGCGCGCACCGGACCACCGGCGATGACACCGGTACCCGGGGCGGCCGGACGCAGGAAGACGACGCCGGCAGCGGCCTCACCCTGGATGGGGTGGGGGATGGTGCCCTGGATGCGCGGGACCTTGAAGAAGTTCTTCTTGGCCTCCTCGACACCCTTGGCGATCGCCGCGGGCACCTCCTTCGCCTTGCCGTAGCCGACACCGACGGTGCCGTCGCCGTCGCCCACCACGACCAGCGCGGTGAAGCTGAAGCGACGGCCGCCCTTGACGACCTTGGAGACGCGGTTGATGGTGACGACGCGCTCGACGAAGGCGTTCTTCTCGGCTGCGTCGCCCCGGCGACCGTCACGGCGGTTGTCACGACGGTTGTCGCGGCCCCCGCGGGCGTTCTGGTCGCTCGACTCGGTGGCGGCACCCGTGGGGGCGCCGGTGTTGCTGCGCTGCCCTGCAGCCATCAGAGAATCCTTTGCTTCCGTGTACGGATGGTCGGCGTCGTCACAGGGCCAGACCGCCCTCGCGTGCGCCGTCGGCGACCGCAGCGACCCGACCGTGGTACTTGTTGCCACCGCGGTCGAACACGACGGAGTCGACGCCCTTGGCCTTCGCACGCTCGGCGACGAGCTCGCCGACCTTGCGGGCCTTGGCGCTCTTGTCGCCGTCGAGCGCACGCAGGTCCGCCTCGAGGGAGGAGGCCGACGCGAGGGTCTGACCGATCGTGTCGTCCACGACCTGGGCCGTGATGTGGCGCGTGGAGCGCGTGACCACGAGGCGCGGACGAGCGTCGGTCCCCTTGATCTTCTTGCGCAGGCGCAGGTGGCGGCGCTGACGCGCGACTGCCTTGCCCTTGCCGAGAACCTTGAGAGCCATCGTTACTTACCAGCCTTTCCGACCTTGCGGCGGACGACCTCGCCGGCGTAACGCACACCCTTGCCCTTGTACGGCTCGGGCTTGCGGATCTTGCGGATGTTCGCAGCGACCTCGCCGACCTGCTGCTTGTCGATGCCCGACACCGAGAACTTGGTGGGGCTCTCGACGGCGAACGTGATGCCCGCGGGCGGGGTCACGACGACCGGGTGGCTGAACCCGAGGGCGAACTCGAGGTCCGATCCCTTCGCGGACACGCGGTACCCGGTACCGACGATCTCGAGCTTCTTGACGTAGCCCTGCGTGACACCCTCGACGATGTTCGCCAGGAGGGTGCGCGTGAGGCCGTGCAGCGCGCGGGATGCGCGCTCGTCGTCCGGGCGCGACACCACGAGCGTGGCGTCCTCCTGGGCGACCTGGATGGGGGTGGGCACGGTGTGCTCGAGAGAACCCTTGGGGCCCTTCACGGTCACGAGCGCACCGCTGATGGTGACGTCCACTCCGGCCGGGACCGGAACGGGGATCTTGCCGATTCGAGACATGGCGTATCTCCTTTCCGGATTACCAGACGTAGGCGAGGACTTCTCCGCCCACGCCCTTCGTGGAGGCCTGCTTGTCGGTGAGGAGGCCGGAGGACGTGGACAGGATCGCCACGCCGAGGCCGCCGAGCACCTTGGGCAGGTTGGTGGACTTCGCGTACACGCGGAGCCCGGGCTTCGACACGCGGCGCACACCGGCAAGGCTGCGCTCACGGTTCGGGCCGAACTTGAGCTGGATGGTGAGGCTCTGCCCCACCTTCGCGTCCTCGACGCTCCAGCCGGCGATGTAGCCCTCGGCCTGGAGGATCTCGGCAATGTGCGACTTCAGCTTCGAGAACGGCATGGTGACCGTGTCGTGGTAAGCCGAGTTCGCGTTCCGCAGACGCGTCAGCATGTCTGCGATCGGATCGGTCATCGTCATTGGGCTCTAGCCCTTCCTCGGCGTGGTATCCCGGCGGGCGCGCACCGTGCGGTGCGTCCCGCCAGGACCTACGACGTAGTTGTTACCAGCTGCTCTTGGTGACGCCCGGAAGCTCACCACGGTGGGCCATCTCGCGCACGCAGATGCGGCACAGGCCGAACTTGCGGTACACGGAGTGCGGACGACCGCACTTCTGGCACCGGGTGTAGGCGCGGACCGCGAACTTGGGCTTGGCGGCCGCCTTGTTGACCAGGGCCTTCTTCGCCATGTCAGTTCTCCTTGAAAGGCATGCCGAGACGGCGCAGCAGGGAGCGGCCCTCGTCGTCGGTCGTCGCCGTGGTCACGATCGTGATGTCCATACCGCGGACACGGTCGATCTTGTCCTGGTCGATCTCGTGGAACATCGACTGCTCCGTGAGGCCGAACGTGTAGTTGCCGTGCCCGTCGAACTGCTTGGGCGACAGGCCGCGGAAGTCGCGGATGCGCGGCAGGGCGATCGACAGCAGACGGTCGAGGAACTCCCACATCCGGTCGCCGCGCAGCGTGACGTGCGCACCGATCGGCATGCCCTCGCGCAGCTTGAACTGCGCGATGGACTTGCGGGCCTTCGTGACCTGCGGCTTCTGGCCGGTGATCGCGGAGAGGTCGCGGATGGCGCCCTCGATGAGCTTCGAGTCCTTGGCGGCGTCACCGACACCCATGTTCACGACGATCTTCGTGACACGGGCGACCTGGTTGACGTTGCCGTGGCCGAACTCCTCGCGCAGACCGGCGACGATCTCGTCGCGGTAGCGCTGCTTGAGGCGCGGGACCTCGGGGGCTGCGATATCGGTGCTCATCAGATGTCCTTACCGGAGCGCTTGGCGACACGGACACGAACCGTCCGCTTGCGGCCGTCACGCTCGACCTCTTCGGTGCGGTACCCGACGCGGGTGCCCTTCTTGGTCTCCGGGTCGACGACCATCACGTTGCTGATGTGGATCGGCGCCTCGACGGTCTCGATGCCACCGGTCCGCGTGCCGCGCTGCGACTGGCCGACCTTGGTGTGCTTCGTGACGCGCTGCACGCCCTCGACGACCAGACGGTCGCTGTCCTTGAGGACCTCGAGCACACGACCCTGCTTGCCGCGGTCCTTGCCCGCGATGACGACCACGAGGTCGCCCTTCTTGATCTTCGCCATGGTCAGAGCACCTCCGGAGCCAGCGAGATGATCTTCATGAAGCGCTTGTCGCGCAGCTCACGACCGACCGGGCCGAAGATGCGCGTACCGCGCGGCTCGCCGTCGTTCTTGAGGATCACGGCCGCGTTCTCGTCGAACTTGATGTAGGAACCGTCGGGACGACGGCGCTCCTTGGCGGTCCGGACGATGACCGCCTTGACGACGTCGCCCTTCTTCACGTTGCCGCCCGGGATCGCGTCCTTGACGGTTGCGACGATGGTGTCGCCGATTCCGGCGTAGCGACGGCCCGAGCCACCGAGAACGCGGATGCAGAGAATCTCCTTGGCACCCGTGTTGTCGGCGACACGAAGTCGCGACTCCTGCTGGATCATGTCATGTACTCCTGTCGTCGAGCCGGTTCTCACCGCGACCGCGGTCGGGGCGAGCCTTGCCGAACGGATAGCTGTCAGTGCCGGGTCCCTCGCGGGTGAACCGGCCAGGTCGCGGCGGGGGACCCGCCGCTCCTGTCCTCACTGGTTGCCGCACCGCGAGGCGCGGCACGAGATCGGTCGTGGCGGACGGCGCTGGCCGCCCGCCACGGCCGGTACTACTTGGCCTTCTCGAGGATCTCCACCAGGCGCCACCGCTTGGTCGCGGACAGCGGGCGGGTCTCCATGATCAGGACGAGGTCGCCGACGCCGGCAGAGTTCTGCTCGTCGTGCGCCTTGACCTTGCTCGTGCGACGGATGACCTTGCCGTAGAGCGGGTGCTTGACCCGGTCCTCGACCTCGACCACGACGGTCTTGTCCATCTTGTCGCTGACGACGTAGCCGCGGCGGGTCTTGCGGTATGCGCGCGCCTCCTCGGCGCTCGCCTCCTCGACCGGGGCGTTCGTTGCGTTCTCGCTCATTCCAGCCTCACTCACTCGGCGCTCGGTGCAGTACGGATACCGAGCTCGCGCTCACGCAGGATCGTGTAGATCCGCGCGATGTCGCGACGGACGGCCTTGAGGCGTCCGTGGCTCTCCAGCTGGCCGGTGGCCGACTGGAAACGGAGGTTGAAGAGCTCCTCCTTGGCCTTCTTCAGCTCGGCGACGAGCTTCTCGTCGTCGAAGGCATCCAGGTCCGTGGGGGCGAGCCCCTTCGTTCCGACAGCCATCAGTTGCCACCACCCTCGCGCACCACGAAACGGCACTTCATCGGGAGCTTGTGGATCGCGCGGCGCATGGCCTCACGAGCCAGGGGCTCCGGGACACCGGCCAGCTCGAAGACGATGCGGCCGGGCTTGACGTTGGCGACCCACCACTCGGGCGAGCCCTTGCCGGAACCCATGCGGGTCTCGGCGGGCTTCTTGGTCAGGGGACGGTCCGGGTAGATGTTGATCCAGACCTTTCCGCCACGCTTGATGTGGCGGGTCATCGCGATACGAGCAGCCTCGATCTGACGGTTCGTGACGTACGCCGGCTCGAGAGCCTGGATGCCGTACTCACCGAAGGAGATCTGCGTGCCACCCTTGGCCGCGCCGGAGCGCGACGGGTGGTGCTGCTTGCGGTGCTTGAGCCTGCGGGGGATCAGCATGACTCAGGCCTCCGTTCCGGTCTCAGGGGCCTGCTGAGCGGGCTCCGTGGCCGGGGCCTGCTCGGCGGCCGGCGCCTCGGGAGCTGCGCTCCGCTCGGCCGAACGCTCGGGACGACGCCCACCACGGCGGTCCGCGCCGCGGTCGCCGCCACGCTCGCCGCGCGGGCCGCCACGGCCCTGGCGAGGAGCAGCGGTCGCCTGCTGGGCGGCCCACTCCTTCTCGGTCATGTCGCCCTTGTAGATCCACACCTTCACGCCGATACGGCCGAACGTGGTGCGGGCCTCGAAGAAGCCGTAGTCGATGTTCGCGCGCAGCGTGTGCAGCGGCACACGACCCTCGCGGTAGAACTCCGACCGGCTCATCTCCGCGCCGCCGAGGCGGCCGGAGACCTGGACGCGGATGCCCTTCGCGCCGGCACGCTGCGCGGACTGGATGCCCTTGCGCATGGCACGACGGAACGAGACACGGCTCGCGAGCTGCTCCGCGATCCCCTGGGCCACGAGCTGGGAGTCGATCTCAGCGTTCTTGACCTCGAGGATGTTGAGCTGCACCTGCTTGCCGGTGAGCTTCTCCAGCTCGCCGCGGATGCGGTCGGCCTCGGCGCCACGGCGACCGATGACGATGCCCGGGCGCGCCGTGTGGATGTCCACGCGGACACGGTCACGGGTGCGCTCGATCTCGACCTTGGAGATGCCTGCGCGCTCGAGACCGGTGCTCATGAGCTTGCGGATCTGGACGTCCTCGCGGACGTAGTCGCGGTACCGCTGTCCGGGCTTGGTGCTGTCGGCGAACCAGCGCGACCGGTGGTCGGTGGTGATGCCGAGGCGGTACCCGTGCGGGTGAACCTTCTGTCCCACTATCGGGCACTTCCCTTCGTGTTCTCGCGCGGAGCGATCACCACGGTGATGTGGCTGGTGCGCTTGAGGATGCGGTTCGCACGGCCCTGGGCGCGCGGGCGGAATCGCTTGAGGGTCGGGCCCTCGTCGACGAACGCCTCACGCACGACGAGCTCCTGCTCGTCGAACGCGACGCTCGCACGGTCCGCCTTCACCCGGGCGTTGGCGATCGCGCTCTCCACGACCTTGCGGACGGGCTCGCTCGCCGCCTGCGGTGCGAACTTCAGCACCGCGACGGCCTCGGAGGCCTGCTTGCCACGGATGAGGTCCACGACGCGCCGGGCCTTCTGGGGCGTGACACGGACGAACCGCGCCTGCGCCTTGGCTTCCATTGCTGTCCTGCCTTCTTGTGTGTTGACCGTCATTCGACAATCCAGTCGTCACCCTGACCCTCGCGGGTCAGCGGCGACGACCCTTCTTGTCGTCCTTCACGTGGCCGCGGAAGGTCCGCGTGGGAGCGAACTCGCCGAGCTTGTGGCCGACCATCGACTCGGTGACGAACACCGGGGTGTGCTTGCGACCGTCGTGCACGGCGAAGGTGTGACCGAGGAAGTCGGGCGTGATGACCGACCGGCGGGACCAGGTCTTGATGACGTTCTTGGTCCCCTTCTCGTTCTGCACGTCCACCTTCTTCTGGAGGTGGCCGTCGACGAAGGGGCCCTTCTTCAGGCTACGAGGCATGTTTCCAGGCTCCTATCAGCGCTTCTTGCCGGTACGTCGACGACGCACGATCAGCTTGTCGCTCGGCTTGTTCGGGCGGCGGGTACGACCCTCCGGCTGGCCCCAGGGGCTCACCGGGTGGCGTCCACCGGAGGTCTTGCCCTCACCACCACCGTGCGGGTGGTCGATCGGGTTCATCGCGACACCGCGGACGGTCGGGCGCTTGCCCTTCCAGCGCATGCGGCCGGCCTTGCCCCAGTTGATGTTCGACTGCTCGGCGTTGCCCACCTCGCCGACCGTCGCGCGGCAGCGCAGGTCGACGTTGCGGATCTCGCCGGAGGGCATGCGCAGCTGCGCGTACGGGCCGTCCTTGGCGACGAGCTGGACCGACGCGCCGGCCGAACGGGCGATCTTCGCGCCGCCACCGGGCTTGAGCTCGATGGCGTGGATGACCGTACCGGTCGGGATGTTGCGCAGCGGCAGGTTGTTGCCGGGCTTGATGTCCGCACCGGCGCCGTTCTCGATGACGTCGCCCTGCTTGAGCTTGCTCGGCGCGATGATGTAGCGCTTCTCGCCGTCCGCGTAGTGCAGGAGCGCGATGCGCGCCGTGCGGTTGGGGTCGTACTCGATGTGAGCGACCTTCGCGGGCACGCCGTCCTTGTCGTGACGACGGAAGTCGATCACGCGGTACGCGCGCTTGTGGCCACCACCCTTGTGACGGGTGGTGATGCGGCCGGAGCTGTTGCGACCGCCGCTCTTGGAGAGCGGGCGGACCAGAGACTTCTCCGGCTGCGAGCGCGTGATCTCGGCGAAGTCGGCGACGCTCGAGCCGCGGCGGCCGGGCGTCGTCGGCTTGTACTTACGGATTCCCATGGGGATCTGTCCTCAATCTGCTCTCGTCGGCTCAGCCGAAGATGTCGATCGTGCCCTCACGGAGGGTGACGATCGCACGCTTGGTGTCCTTGCGCTTGCCCAGGCCGAAACGCGTGCGACGCGTCTTGCCCTTGCGGTTGATCGTGTTCACCGACGCAACCTTGACGGAGAAGATCTGCTCGATGGCGATCTTGATCTCTGTCTTGTTGGCCCGCGGGTCCACGACGAACGTGTACTTGCCCTCGTCGAGGAGGCCGTAGCTCTTCTCGGAGACGACGGGCGAGAGGATCACGTCGCGGGGGTCCTTGGTCACGGTGGTCACTTCGCAGCCTCCTCGGCAGCAGTCTCGTCCGCCTCGGTGGAGGTGGCGACGGCCTTCGCGGAGCGGCCCGTGGACGGGCCGGCCAGGAACGCGTCGAGCGCGCCCTGCGTGAAGACGACGTCGTCGGAGACGAGCACGTCGTAGGTGTTGAGCTGGTCGGCCACCAGGAGGTGGACCTGCTCGACGTTCCGCAGCGACTTGACCGTCAGCTCGTCACCACGCTCGGTGACGACGAGGACGTGCTTGCGCTCGGAGAGCTTCGCGAGCGTCGCGAGGGCTGTCCTGGTCGACGGAGCACCGTCGACGCCGAAGCCCGTCACGACGTGGACGCGGCCGTTGCGGGCCCGGTCCGAGAGGGCACCGCGGAGCGCGGCGACCTTCATCTTCTTCGGGGTGCGCTGGTCGTAGGAGCGCGGCGTCGGCCCGTGGACCGTGCCACCTCCCGCGAACTGCGGCGCGCGGATCGAGCCCTGGCGGGCGCGGCCGGTGCCCTTCTGCTTGTAGGGCTTGCGACCACCACCGCGGACCTCGCCGCGGCTCTTGGTGTCGTGGGTGCCCTGGCGCGCGGCGGCACGCTGGGCGACGACGACCTGGTGGATCAGCGGGACGTTCGTCACGACGTCGAACACCTCGGCGGGGAGCTCGGCGGTCCCGGCCTTCTTGCCGCTCGCGTCGAGGACCTCAACGGTCAGCGCGTTCTGCGTTGCCATCGGTTGTTCACGCTCCCTTCGCGGCGCTACGGACGAGGACGACGCCACCCTTGGGGCCGGGAACCGCGCCCTTGACGAGCAGCAGACCCTTCTCGGCGTCGACCGCGTGCACGGTCAGGTTCTGGGTGGTCTGGCGGTCGTGGCCCATACGACCCGCCATGCGCAGTCCCTTGAAGACGCGCGACGGGGTCGAGGCGCCACCGATCGAACCAGCCTTGCGGTGGTTGCGGTGCGCACCGTGGGAGGCGCCGACGCCGGAGAAGCCGTGTCGCTTCATCACACCGGCGGTGCCCTTGCCCTTGGTCGTCCCGGAGACGTCGACCACGGCGCCGGCCTCGAAGGCCTCCGCGGTGATCTCCTGGCCGAGCGTGTACTCGGCCGCGTCGGACGTCCGGATCTCGGCGACGTGACGGCGCGGCGTGACGCCGGCCTTCTCGAAGTGGCCCTTGAGGGGCTTCGTCACCTTGCGGGGGTCGATCTGGCCGTAGGCCAGCTGCACGGCGGCATACCCGTCGACGTCAGCGGTACGGACCTGCGTGACGACGTTCGTGCCGACCGCGACGACAGTCACCGGAACGAGGCGCCCGGCCTCGTCCCAGAGCTGGGTCATCCCGAGCTTGGTCCCGAGCACGGCCGTGACCGCTCGGGTGTTCTGCTGGGGGGTAGTCATGATGTCCTCCAGCCTCAGAGCTTGATCTCGATGTTCACGTCGGCAGGCAGGTCGAGACGCATGAGCGAGTCGACGGCCTTCGGCGTGGGGTCGATGATGTCGATCAGCCGCTTGTGCGTGCGCATCTCGAAGTGCTCGCGGCTGTCCTTGTACTTGTGAGGCGACCGGATGACGCAGAAGACGTTCTTCTCCGTCGGCAGCGGCACCGGACCCACGACCGTTGCACCAGCGCGCGTCACCGTGTCGACGATCTTGCGCGCCGAGCTGTCGATGACCTCGTGGTCGTAGGACTTGAGCCGGATGCGGATCTTCTGTCCCGCCATGGCGTCGTCTGACTCTCTCTCTCGAACCGCTAGCTGTCCGACCCCCGCGCTCGGGCGTGTCGCGTATTCACGACGCACCTGGGCGCACGCGCCGAGAGGCGCAGGGCCGTTGGATATGTGAGTCCACCGCGCACCGTGCTCACGCACGACGCCGCAGCATCGGACCACAACGTTTGTCGAGCCTGGTCGGAACGTGTGTTCCGCGGGGTGCTCGATCCATGTCGACAGAGAGCTCAACCCGCGAATCCGGGCTGATTCCACCCGGGATCCGTCCTCGCTGTGCGAGGACCGGTTCAACACACTGTTCGACACGTGAAAGAGCGCGCCCGTTGCAGGCAACCTGAACAGTTTGCCACACGAACCCGCCTACGTCCAAACCGGGGTGGGCGGGCACTGCTGTGACGCTGCCCGTGACACTGCCCGTGACACTGCCCGTGGCGCTGCCCTCCCCCGCCGGCACGGCACGAGGGCCCGGCACCTCGCGGTGCCGGGCCCTCGTGGCGATGCTGCCGAGGGGCAGCGTCAGATCACTTGAGGATCTTGGTGACGCGGCCCGAGCCCACGGTGCGGCCACCCTCACGGATGGCGAAGCCGAGGCCCTCCTCCATGGCGATCGGCTGGATCAGCGCGACCGTCATCTCGGTGTTGTCGCCGGGCATGACCATCTCGGTGCCCTCGGGCAGCGTGATGACGCCGGTGACGTCGGTGGTGCGGAAGTAGAACTGCGGACGGTAGTTCGAGTAGAACGGGTTGTGACGCCCACCCTCGTCCTTGCCCAGGATGTAGACCTGCGCCTCGAAGTCCGTGTGCGGGGTGATCGAGCCCGGCTTCACGACGACCTGGCCGCGCTCGACGTCCTCGCGCTTGATGCCGCGCAGGAGCAGACCGGTGTTGTCGCCGGCCTGAGCCTGGTCCATCTGCTTGTGGAACGTCTCGATGCCCGTGACCGTGGTCTTCTGGGGGGAGCGGATGCCGACGATCTCGACGTCCGAGTTCACGTCGAGCGTGCCGCGCTCCACCTTGCCGGTGACGACCGTGCCACGACCGGTGATCGTGAAGACGTCCTCGACGGGCATGAGGAACGGCTTGTCGAGCTCGCGGACGGGCTCGGGCACGTTCTCGTCGACGGCCTCCATGAGCTCGACGATCTTGGCGGTCCACTCGGCGTCGCCCTCGAGGGCCTTGAGGCCGGAGACGCGCACGACGGGAGCGTCGTCGCCGTCGTAGCCCTGACCGGAGAGGAGCTCACGCACCTCCATCTCGACGAGCTCGAGGATCTCCTCGTCGTCGACCATGTCGGACTTGTTGAGCGCCACGAGCAGGTAGGGCACGCCGACCTGGCGGGCGAGCAGGACGTGCTCACGCGTCTGGGCCATCGGGCCGTCGGTCGCGGCGACGACCAGGATCGCACCGTCCATCTGGGCGGCACCGGTGATCATGTTCTTGATGTAGTCGGCGTGACCCGGGGCGTCGACGTGCGCGTAGTGGCGCTTCGGCGTCTCGTACTCGATGTGCGCGATGTTGATCGTGATACCGCGCTGCTTCTCCTCGGGAGCCGCGTCGATCTCGTCGAAGTTGCGCTGGACGTTCGCCGGCAGGTCCGGGTACGTGTCCGCGAGCGTCTTCGAGATCGCCGCCGTCAGCGTCGTCTTACCGTGGTCGACATGACCGATGGTGCCGATGTTGACGTGCGGCTTGGTCCGCTCGAACTTGGCCTTAGCCACTGGGGTCCTCCTGGGACTTGGGTAGATGTGCCGAACGTTTGCGAATGTCGACCGAAGGATCCTACATCCACGGGGCGTTGCGGTTGCCTACAGGTTGATGGTTGTGCGGAACTGCTACGACCTGTGGGGTCTCACTCGCCCCGGGTCTTCTTGATGATCTCTTCGGCAACGTTCCGAGGAACCTCGGCGTAGTTGTCGAACTGCATCGAGTACACGGCACGACCCTGGGTCTTCGACCGGAGGTCACCGATGTACCCGAACATCTCTGACAACGGTACGTGGGCCCGGACGACCTTCACACCCGTCGCGTCCTCCATGGACTGGATCATTCCACGACGTGAGTTCAGGTCGCCGATGACGTCGCCCATGTACTCCTCGGGCGTACGCACCTCGACCGCCATCACCGGCTCCAGCAGAACCGGGTCCGCCCGCTTGACGCCCTCCTTGAGGACCATCGAGCCGGCAATCTTGAACGCCATCTCGGACGAGTCGACGTCGTGGTAGGCGCCGTCGATCAGCGTGGCCTTGACGCCCACGAGCGGGAAGCCCGCGAGGACGCCGTGCTGCATCGCCGACTGGATGCCCTGGTCGACGCTCGGGATGTACTCGCGCGGGATGCGACCACCGGTGACGGCGTTGTCGAACTCGTAGAGCTCGCCCTCGGACGTGTCGAGCGGTGCGAAGGTCACCTGGACCTTCGCGAACTGCCCGGAACCACCGGTCTGCTTCTTGTGCGTGTAGTCGATCTTCTCCGCCGTGCGGCGGATCGTCTCGCGGTACGCGACCTGCGGCTTGCCGACGTTCGCCTCGACCTTGAACTCGCGGCGCATGCGGTCGACGAGGATGTCGAGGTGTAGCTCGCCCATGCCGCCGATGACGGTCTGGCCGGTCTCGTCGTCCAGCTTCACGCGGAACGTCGGGTCCTCCTCGGCGAGCTTCTGGATCGCCGTCGAGAGCTTCTCCTGGTCGGCCTTCGTCTTCGGCTCGATCGCGACGTCGATGACCGGCTCGGGGAACGTCATCGACTCGAGGATGACGGGGTTCGCCGGGTCGGTCAGCGTGTCACCCGTCGTGACGTCCTTGAGGCCGATGAACGCGTAGATGTGACCAGCCGTCGCGTCGTCGACCGGGTTCTCCTTGTTGGAGTGCATCTGGAAGAGCTTCCCGATGCGCTCCTTCTTGCCCTTGGTCGAGTTGAGCACCTGGGCGCCCTGCGCGACCTTGCCCGAGTACACCCGGACGTAGGTGAGCTTGCCGAAGAACGGGTGCGTCGCGACCTTGAACGCGAGCGCGGAGAACGGCTCGGTGGCGTCGGGGTGACGCTCGACGACCTTCTCCTCGTCCTTGACGTCGTGGCCCTCGATCGCGGGGACGTCGAGCGGCGACGGCAGGTAGTCGATGACCGCGTCGAGCATGGGCTGGACGCCCTTGTTCTTGAACGCGGAGCCGCACAGGACCGGGAAGGCCGCGCCGGCGATGACGAGCTTGCGGATGCCGGACTTGATCTCGGCGATCGACAGCTCCTCGCCCCCGAGGAACTTCTCGAGCAGCTCGTCGTCCGCCTCGGCGACGGCCTCGACGAGCTCCGCGCGGTACTGCTCGGCCTTCTCCTGGAGGTCCGCGGGGATCTCCTCGGTGTCGTACGCCTCGCCGAGCTTCGTCTCGCCGTGCCAGACGAGCGCCTTCATCTCGAGCAGGTCGACGACGCCGGTGAAGTCGTTCTCGGAGCCGATCGGCAGCTGGATGACCAGCGGCTTCGCCTTGAGGCGGTTCACGATGGTGTCGACCGTGAAGTAGAAGTCCGCGCCGAGCTTGTCCATCTTGTTGACGAAGCAGATGCGCGGGACGTTGTACTTGTCGGCCTGGCGCCACACCGTCTCCGACTGCGGCTCCACACCCTCCTTGCCGTCGAACACCGCGACGGCGCCGTCGAGCACGCGCAGGGAGCGCTCGACCTCGACCGTGAAGTCGACGTGACCCGGGGTGTCGATGATGTTGATCTGGTTGTTCTTCCAGTAGCAGGTCGTCGCGGCCGACGTGATCGTGATGCCGCGCTCCTGCTCCTGCTCCATCCAGTCCATCGTCGACGCGCCGTCGTGCGTCTCACCGATCTTGTAGTTCACACCGGTGTAGAACAGGATGCGCTCGGTGGTCGTGGTCTTCCCGGCATCGATGTGGGCCATGATGCCGATGTTGCGGACCTTGTTCAGGTCGGTGAGCACGTCAAGTGCCACGGTCTGTTTCCCTCGCTAGGTGGGTTGAGTCGGGGGCGCTGCTCGGACCGGGGTGGCCGGCCGGAGACCCGCCGACGGCCCCGGGGACGTGAGTCCACGGGGCCGGTCGGGCGGACTACCAGCGGTAGTGGGCGAAGGCCTTGTTGGACTCCGCCATCTTGTGCATGTCCTCGCGACGCTTGACCGCGGCACCGAGGCCGTTGCTCGCGTCGAGGATCTCGTTCATGAGGCGCTCGGTCATGGTCTTCTCGCGACGGGCGCGCGAGTAGTCCGTGAGCCAGCGCAGCGCGAGGGTCGTGGAACGCGTGGGGCGCACCTCGACGGGGACCTGGTACGTCGCACCGCCGACGCGGCGCGAGCGGACCTCGAGCGCGGGGCGCACGTTCTCGAGCGCGCGCTTGAGGACGACGACCGGGTCGCCGTCGGTCTTCGCCCGGACGCCCTCGAGGGCGCCGTAGACGATCGACTCGGCGGTGGACTTCTTGCCGTCGAGCAGCACCTTGTTGATGAGCTGCGTGACGACGGGCGACCCGTAGACGGGGTCGACGATGAGCGGCCGCTTCGGGGCCGGGCCCTTGCGAGGCATCAGCTCTTCTCCTTCTTGGCGCCGTAGCGGCTGCGGGCCTGCTTGCGGTTCTTCACGCCCTGCGTGTCGAGCGCGCCGCGCACGATCTTGTAGCGCACACCCGGGAGGTCCTTCACACGACCACCGCGGACGAGCACGATGGAGTGCTCCTGCAGGTTGTGGCCGACGCCGGGGATGTAGGCCGTGACCTCGACCTGGGAGGAGAGCTTCACGCGAGCGACCTTGCGCAGCGCGGAGTTCGGCTTCTTCGGGGTGGTGGTGTACACGCGGGTGCACACACCGCGCCGCTGCGGGGAACCCTTGAGGGCGGGAGTCTTGGACTTCCCCACCTTCGAGGTCCGCCCCTTGCGGACGAGCTGCTGGATCGTAGGCACTACGTCTCCGTGTCTTCTCGAGCTGTACCGGGGCTATCCCCGGTGGTGGTCGTGCTGGCTGGTGGAGCCGATCGCACGAGGCACCCGCAGCGCTCGACACGCTGCAGCAGCCACCTACCACCGGCCCGATGGTCCATCTCCTGCCCTGCGGCGCGAGGCGCCACGAGGACCGGATCCGGAATGCCCGGGCACTCACATCGGCCCGTCCGGAACTACCACGGAGGGCCCGACGGCGCGGGCACAGTTGACCAGGGTACCTGGCCTGGCGCAGAGAGTCAAAGTACCCAGGGAGGCACAACGACAGGTGCCCGACGGCGCGACTCGCGTCGCGCCGTCGGGCACCGTCACAGCCGGGACGTCAGCGGTAGTCGCCGAAGTCCAGGTCCTCGAGCGGGATCGCCTCGCCGGAGCCCATGCCGAGCGCCGGGAAGTCGATCTCGTCGTAGCCGAAGCTCGGGTAGAGCTCCGTCTTGGCCTGCTCGGTGGGCTCGACCGTGACCTTGGTGTACCGGGGAAGACCGGTACCGGCCGGGATGAGCTTACCGATGATGACATTCTCCTTGAGGCCGAGCAGCGGGTCACGACGACCGCTCATCGACGCCTCGGTGAGCACGCGGGTCGTCTCCTGGAAGGAGGCGGCCGAGAGCCACGAGTCGGTCGCGAGCGACGCCTTCGTGATGCCCATCAGCTCCGGACGGCCGGAGGCCGGCTGGCCGCCCTCCGCCACGGTGCGACGGTTCGCGTCCTCGAACCGGCCGCGCTCGGCCAGCTCGCCCGGGAGCAGCGGGGCGTCGCCCGAGTCCAGGACCGTGATCCGGCGCAGCATCTGCCGCACGATGACCTCGATGTGCTTGTCGTGGATGTCCACGCCCTGGGAGCGGTAGACCTCCTGGACCTCGTCCACCAGGTGCTTCTGCGTGGCACGCGGGCCGAGGATGCGCAGGACCTTCTTCGGGTCCACCGCACCCTGCACGAGCTGCATGCCGACGCCGACGTGGTCGCCGTCCTGCACGAGCAGGCGTGCACGCTTGGTCACCGGGTACGCGATCTCCTCCGAGCCGTCGTCCGGCGTCAGCACGAGGCGACGCGAACGCTCGGAGTCGTCGATCGTGATGCGGCCCGGGAACTCCGCGATGGGCGCCTCACCCTTGGGGGTGCGGGCCTCGAAGAGCTCCGTGACACGCGGCAGACCCTGCGTGATGTCGTCGGCCGAGGCCACACCACCGGTGTGGAACGTACGCATCGTCAGCTGCGTGCCCGGCTCACCGATCGACTGGGCCGCGATGATGCCCACGGCCTCGCCGATGTCGACGAGCTTGCCCGTCGCGAGCGACCGGCCGTAGCACTTGGCGCACGTGCCGACGCGCGACTCGCACGTGAGGACGGAGCGGACCTTCGCCTCGCGCACGCCCGCCGCCACGGCGGCGTCGATGAGGACGTCGCCCGCGTCGTCGCCGGCCTTGCCGATGACGTTGCCGTCGGCGTCGACCAGGTCGGACGCGAGGGTCCGCGAGTACACGCTCGTCTCCACCTTGGGGTGGCGGACGAGGAGGCCCGCGAGCTCCTCGGCGATCGGCATCGTCAGGCCGCGCTCCGTGCCGCAGTCCTCCTCGCGGACGATGACGTCCTGCGAGACGTCCACGAGACGACGCGTGAGGTAGCCCGAGTCGGCGGTCCGCAGAGCGGTGTCCGCCAGACCCTTGCGGGCACCGTGCGTCGCGATGAAGTACTCGAGGACGGACAGGCCCTCGCGGTAGTTGGACTTGATCGGGCGCGGGATGATCTCGCCCTTCGGGTTCGCCACGAGACCGCGCATACCGGCGATCTGACGGACCTGCATCCAGTTACCACGGGCACCCGAGCCGACCATGCGGTAGACCGTGTTGCGGTCGTTCGCCTCGAGGTTCTCACGCATGACCGACGCGACCTTGTCCGTCGCCTGGGTCCAGATCTCGATGAGCTCCTGACGGCGCTCGTCGTCCGTGATGAGACCACGGTCGTACTGCTGCTGGACCTTGAGCGCGCGCTCCTCGTGCTGCTCGAGGATCTCGGCCTTCTCCACCGGGGTGGCGACGTCGGAGATCGCGATCGTGACGCCCGAGCGGGTCGCCCAGCGGAAGCCGGCGGCCTTGAGGGCGTCGAGCGAGGCGGCGACCTCGACCTTCGGGTAGCGCTCGGCGAGCTCGTTGACGATCGCCGAGAGGCGCTTCTTGTCGACCACCGAGTTCACGTACGGGTAGTCGACGGGCAGCGTCTCGTTGAACAGCGCACGACCGAGCGTGGTGTCGAACAGGATCGGCTGACCCTGCTCCCAGCCCTCGGGCGCCTCGAAGCCGGAGACCGGCGGGACGAGGTCCGTGGTGCGGATCTTCACCGGGGCGTTGAGATCGAGCGAGCCCTGGTCGAAGGCCATGATCGCCTCGGCGACGGACGAGAACGCGCGACCCTCGCCCTCGGCACCGGTCTTGTCGCTCGTCAGGTGGTACAGGCCGATGATCATGTCCTGCGAGGGCATGGTCACCGGACGGCCGTCCGACGGCTTGAGGATGTTGTTGCTCGAGAGCATGAGGATGCGGGCCTCGGCCTGCGCCTCCGCGCTCAGGGGCAGGTGGACGGCCATCTGGTCGCCGTCGAAGTCCGCGTTGAACGCGGCGCACACGAGCGGGTGCAGGTGGATCGCCTTGCCCTCGACGAGCTGCGGCTCGAACGCCTGGATGCCCAGGCGGTGCAGCGTCGGCGCACGGTTCAGCAGGACCGGGTGCTCCGTGATGACCTCTTCGAGGACGTCCCACACGACCGGGCGCGCGCGCTCGACCATGCGCTTCGCGCTCTTGATGTTCTGCGCGTGGTTGAGGTCCACGAGCCGCTTCATGACGAACGGCTTGAACAGCTCGAGCGCCATCTGCTTGGGCAGGCCGCACTGGTGGAGCTTGAGCTGCGGGCCGACGACGATGACCGAACGGCCCGAGTAGTCGACGCGCTTGCCGAGCAGGTTCTGACGGAAACGACCCTGCTTGCCCTTGAGCATGTCGGAGATCGACTTCAGCGGACGGTTGCCGGGGCCCGTGACCGGGCGACCGCGGCGGCCGTTGTCGAACAGCGAGTCGACGGCCTCCTGCAGCATCCGCTTCTCGTTGTTGACGATGATCTCCGGCGCACCGAGGTCGAGCAGGCGCTTGAGGCGGTTGTTCCGGTTGATCACGCGGCGGTACAGGTCGTTCAGGTCGCTCGTCGCGAAGCGGCCACCGTCGAGCTGCACCATCGGGCGCAGGTCCGGCGGGATGACCGGGACGGCGTCGAGCACCATGCCCGTGGGCGAGTTGGTCGTCGTGAGGAACGCGTTGACGACCTTGAGGCGCTTGAGCGCGCGCGTCTTGCGCTGGCCCTTGCCGGAGCGGATGGTCTCGCGCAGCGAGTTCGCCTCGGCCTCCAGGTCGAAGTCCTGGAGACGCTTCTGGATCGCCGCGGCGCCCATCGAGCCCTCGAAGTAGGTGCCGTAGCGGTCCTGGAGGGCGCGGTACAGCATCTCGTCGCCCTCGAGGTCGGCGACCTTGAGGTTCTTGAAGCGGTCCCAGACCTGGTCGAGACGGTCGAGCTGGGCGTCCGCGCGCTTGCGGATCTGCGTCATCTCGCGCTCGGCCGAGTCGCGGACCTTGCGGCGCGCGTCGGCCTTGGCACCCTCGGCCTCGAGCTCGGCCAGGTCGGCCTCGAGCTTGGTGGCGCGGGCGTTGATGTCGTTGTCGCGGGCGTCCGAGATCTCCTTCTTCTCCAGGTCGATCTCGTTCTGGAGGTTCGGGAGGTCTTCCTGGCGACCCTCGTCGTCGACCGACGTGATCATGTACGCCGCGAAGTAGATGACCTTCTCCAGGTCCTTCGGGGCGAGGTCGAGCAGGTAGCCGAGGCGCGAGGGCACGCCCTTGAAGAACCAGATGTGCGTGACGGGCGCGGCGAGCTCGATGTGACCCATGCGCTCACGGCGGACCTTCGAGCGCGTCACCTCGACGCCGCAGCGCTCGCAGATGATGCCCTTGAAGCGCACGCGCTTGTACTTGCCGCAGTAGCACTCCCAGTCCCGGGTGGGGCCGAAGATCTTCTCGCAGAAGAGTCCGTCCTTCTCGGGCTTGAGCGTGCGGTAGTTGATGGTCTCGGGCTTCTTGACCTCACCGTGCGACCACGCACGGATGTCGTCGGCCGTTGCCAGGCCGATGCGCAGCTCGTCGAAGACGTTGACGTCGAGCAAGGTGTCCTACTTCCTTCGTCTGCCGGGGCGCGGTCCCGCCGGGGGGACCGTCGCCGTCGGCTTCATCAAGACGGGGTGGAACGAATGGGGTGCGGGGAGGGGCGGGAGCGGGGCCCGGTCGTGGGACCGGGCCGACGCTCCCGCCTGCCCGAGATCAGATCTCGTCGACGCTCGCGGCGGCGTTCGGACGCCGCGACAGGTCGATGCCGAGCTCCTCCGCGGCGCGGTACACGTCGTCGTCGGACTCCCGCATCTCGATCTGGACGCCGTCGCTCGAGAGCACCTCGACGTTCAGGCACAGCGACTGCATCTCCTTGAGGAGCACCTTGAAGGACTCCGGGATGCCCGAGTCGGGGATGTTCTCGCCCTTGACGATGGCCTCGTAGACCTTCACGCGGCCGGGGACGTCGTCGGACTTGATGGTGAGGAGCTCCTGCAGCGTGTAGGCCGCGCCGTACGCCTCGAGGGCCCACACCTCCATCTCGCCGAAGCGCTGACCACCGAACTGCGCCTTACCACCCAGCGGCTGCTGCGTGATCATCGAGTACGGGCCGGTCGAGCGCGCGTGGATCTTGTCGTCGACCAGGTGGTGGAGCTTGAGGATGTACATGTAGCCCACCGACACCGGCTCCGGGAACGGCTCGCCGGAGCGGCCGTCGAAGAGACGCGCCTTGCCGTCGCCGCCGACCATGCGGTCGCCGTCGCGGTTCGGGATCGTCGAGGAGAGCAGGCCCGTGAGCGCGTCCTCCTGGAGGCCGTCGAACACCGGGGTGGCGACGGGCCGGCCGGGCTCGGACGACGCCGCGATGTCCGGCACGTGGGTCTTCCACCTCGAGCCGTCCTTGCTGACGGTGTCCTCGGCGAGGCTGATGTCCCAGCCCTGCTTCGCGATCCACCCGAGGTGCGTCTCGAGGACCTGGCCGACGTTCATGCGACCGGGGACACCGAGCGGGTTGAGGACGACGTCGACCGGCGTCCCGTCCTCGAGGAACGGCATGTCCTCGACGGGCAGGATCTTGGAGATGACGCCCTTGTTGCCGTGACGACCGGCGAGCTTGTCGCCGTCCGTGATCTTGCGGCGCTGCGCGATGTAGACGCGCACCAGCTGGTTCACGCCGGCGGGCAGCTCGTCGCCGTCCTCGCGGTTGAACTCGCGCAC
Organism: Cellulosimicrobium sp. BMG9.23; assembly: GCF_059159985.1. Taxonomy (NCBI): domain Bacteria; kingdom Bacillati; phylum Actinomycetota; class Actinomycetes; order Micrococcales; family Promicromonosporaceae; genus Cellulosimicrobium; species Cellulosimicrobium sp. BMG9.23. The sequence goes on along the minus strand of NZ_JBZGBZ010000001.1, from coordinate 302,026 downwards.
GCCGATGACCGTGCCGGACTCGCCGTGGGGCACCTTGAGCGACGTGTCGCGCACCTCGCGCGCCTTCTCGCCGAAGATCGCACGGAGCAGGCGCTCCTCCGGGGTCAGCTCGGTCTCGCCCTTCGGCGTGACCTTGCCGACCAGGACGTCGCCCGCGCCAACCTCGGCACCGATGCGGATGATGCCGCGCTCGTCGAGGTCTGCCAGGACGTCCTCGGAGACGTTCGGGATGTCCCGCGTGATCTCCTCGGGGCCGAGCTTGGTGTCGCGCGCGTCGACCTCGTGCTCCTCGATGTGGATCGAGGAGAGCACGTCGTCCTGCACGAGACGCTGGCTGAGGATGATCGCGTCCTCGTAGTTGTGGCCCTCCCACGACATGAACGCCACGAGGAGGTTGCGGCCGAGCGCGAGCTCGCCCTCGTCCGTCGCCGGGCCGTCCGCGAGGACGGAGCCGACCTCGACGCGCTGGCCCTCGTCGACGAGCACGCGCTGGTTGTAGCTCGTGCCCTGGTTCGAGCGGCGGAACTTCGCGGCGCGGTAGCTCGTGGTGGTCGCGTCGTCGTTCGCGACGACGACGAGGTCCGCGGAGACCTCGGTGACCACGCCGGGCTTGGTCGCGACGATGACGTCACCGGCGTCGACCGCGGCACGCCACTCCATGCCGGTGCCCACGAGCGGGGCCTCGGAACGGACCAGCGGCACGGCCTGGCGCTGCATGTTCGCACCCATGAGGGCGCGGTTGGCGTCGTCGTGCTCGAGGAACGGGATGAGCGCGGTCGCGACCGACACCATCTGGCGCGGCGAGACGTCCATGTAGTCGACCTGCGCGCCGGGGACGATCTCGACCTCGCCGCCCTTCGTGCGCACGAGCACGCGCTCGTCCGCGAAGGAGCCGTCGGCCTCGAGCACCTGGTTCGCCTGGGCGATGACGTGACGGTCCTCGTCGTCGGCGGTCAGGTACTCGACCTGGTCGGTGACCTTGCCGTTCGTGACCTTGCGGTACGGCGTCTCGATGAACCCGAACGGGTTGATCCGACCGTAGGACGCGAGCGAGCCGATGAGGCCGATGTTCGGGCCCTCAGGGGTCTCGATCGGGCACATGCGGCCGTAGTGCGACGGGTGGACGTCACGGACCTCCATGCCGGCGCGGTCGCGGGACAGACCACCCGGGCCGAGCGCGGAGAGGCGACGCTTGTGCGTCAGGCCCGCGAGCGGGTTGTTCTGGTCCATGAACTGCGAGAGCTGCGACGTGCCGAAGAACTCGCGGATCGACGCCACCACCGGGCGGATGTTGATCAGCGTCTGCGGCGTGATCGCCTCGACGTCCTGCGTCGTCATGCGCTCGCGCACGACGCGCTCCATCCGGGACAGGCCCGTGCGGACCTGGTTCTGGATGAGCTCGCCGACGGCGCGGATGCGACGGTTGCCGAAGTGGTCGATGTCGTCGGTCTCGACGCGCACGTCCACGGCCTCGCCGGCGCGCTTGCCGGGGATGGTCGCGTGGTCGGCGTGCAGGGCCGCGAGGTACTTGATCGTCGCGACGACGTCCGAGACGGACAGCGTCGAGTCGGTCAGCGGCGCGTCGATGCCGAGCTTCTTGTTCGCCTTGTAGCGGCCGACCTTCGCGAGGTCGTAGCGCTTCGGGTTGAAGTAGAAGTTCTCGAGCAGCGCGCGGCCGGCCTCGACCGTGGGCGGCTCGCCCGGGCGGATCTTGCGGTAGAGGTCGACGAGCGCCTCGTCCTGCGTGTGGACGTGGTCCTTCTCGAGCGTGTCGAGCACCGACGGGAGGTCCGAGAACTCCTCGCGGATCTCGGACTCCGTGAGGCCGAGGGCCTTGAGAAGGACCGTGACGGACTGCTTGCGCTTGCGGTCGACGCGCACGCCGACGGCGTCGCGCTTGTCGATCTCGAACTCGAGCCAGGCGCCGCGCGACGGGATGATCTTCGCGGAGAAGATGTCCTTGTCGCTCGTCTTGTCGGCCGTGCGCTCGAAGTACACGCCCGGCGAGCGGACGAGCTGCGACACGACGACGCGCTCGGTGCCGTTGATGATGAAGGTGCCGCGCGCGGTCATGAGCGGGAAGTCGCCCATGAAGACGGTCTGGCTCTTGATCTCACCGGTGTTGTAGTTGACGAACTCCGCGGTGACGAACAGCGGCGCGGCGTACGTGAAGTCCTTCTCCTTGCACTCGTCGGCCGTGTACTTCGGCGGCTCGAAACGGTGGTTGGAGAACGAGAGGGACATCGAGGAGCCGAAGTCCTCGATCGGTGAGATCTCCTCGAAGATCTCCTCGAGCCCGGACGTCGCGGGGACGTCCTGGCGTCCGGCCGCGTTCGCCGCGGCGACGCGGGCCTGCCACGCCTCGTTGCCGAGGAGCCAGTCGAAGCTCTCGGTCTGGAGGCCCAGCAGGTCGGGGACCTCGAGGGGCTCGAAGATCTTGGCGAAGGAGACGCGCCGAGAAGCGGTGCGGTTCGCGATGGCGTCGGCGGACGGAGCAGAAGGGGTGCGCGAGGCAGCCAAGAGGGGTCCTTCCCTGCAGATCGAAAGAACGCTGCACCGCCCGGCTGGTCGCGATCACCGCCGCCACGACTCCTCGCGGACGCGCACGTACGTCGTCGAGGGGGTCGGGGGTATCTGAGATCGTGGGCACAGGACAGCGCAAAGCGTTAGCATACCCCCTACGAGCGTGCACGTCCACCCCGACCGCGCACCGACCTGCCGGGCTCGACCCGGCGCCGTCCGGCACCCTGCCCGGTACTCCTCCGGCGGGCCTCGTCGCCCGCCGCACGCTCTCCGGGCAGGTGCCCGGCCGATCGTCGGCTCCGCTGTCCTGTGCTGATGCATCGTCGACCCGCACATGGTGGCACACACCACGTCCATCCGGGAAGCCGGTCCGCGCTCCGCGCGCGCCGCAGCAGGCACGACGGGCCGCACGCGGCCCGCCACGTCTCCGGACACGACGAAGCCCGCACCCCGTGCGGGGTGCGGGCCTCGTGCGGCGTTCCGACCGGTCCCGTCAGGACGGGACCGGCGAGATCACTTGACGGTGACCGTGGCGCCGGCGCCCTCGAGGGCAGCCTTGGCCTTGTCCGCGGCCTCCTTGGTCGCGCCCTCCAGGACGGGCTTCGGGGCGCCGTCCACGAGGTCCTTGGCCTCCTTGAGACCGAGGGACGTGAGCGCGCGCACCTCCTTGATGACCTGGATCTTCTTGTCGCCGGCGGCCTCGAGGACGACGTCGAACTCCGTCTTCTCCTCGACCTCCTCGGCAGCGGCGCCACCGGCGGCGGCCGGGGCGGCAGCGGCGACGGGAGCGGCCGCGGTGACCTCGAAGGTCTCCTCGAAGGCCTTCACGAACTCGTTGAGCTCGATGAGGGTGAGGTCCTTGAACTGCTCGATGAGCTCTTCGGTGCTGAGCTTCGCCATGATGGCGTTCCTTTCGGTTGGTGCTCGGCCACGGCCCGTGGCGGGCCTGCCAGAAGCGGGGTGTGTGCTTGCGCTGTCGTGATCACGCGCCGGTCCTGAGGACCGGGACGGGATCAGGCGGCAGCGCCCTCCGATTCCTGCTTCTGACGCAGGGCATCGATGACGCGGGCTGCCTGGGCGGTGTTCGCGGTGAAGACGTACGCGGCCTGGAACAGCTTGGCCTTCATCGCGCCGGCCGCCTTGGCCAGCAGGACCTCGCGGGACTCGAGGTCCGCGAGCTTCGTGACCTCCGCTGCGGTCAGGGGGCGCCCGTCGAGGACACCGCCCTTGATGACCAGCGCGGGGTTCGCCTTGGCGAAGTCACGCAGACCCTTGGCTGCCTCGACCGGGTCCCCGGTGACGAAGGCAATGGCCGACGGGCCCTGCAAGTCGGCGTCGAGTCCCTCGACACCGGCCTCCTTGGCCGCGATGGCGGTCAGCGTGTTCTTCACCACGGCGTAGGTTGCGTTGCCGCTGAGCGACCGACGCAGCTGCTTGAGCTGCGCGACGGTGAGCCCGCGGTACTCGGTCAGCACGGCAGCGTTCGAGTCGCGGAACTTGTCCGAGAGCTCGACGACTGCGGCTGCCTTGTCCGGCCTCGCCATGGCAATCCTTCCGGTGGTGGTACCACCGGTATGGCCCCGGAACGAGAAAGAGCCCCGCGCAGGCGCGGGGCTCGGTGTCGCTCGCACGGCGGGGCCGGGCGGACGTCGTCGATTCGCTACCTGCGCTGGCCTCCACCTCGTGGTGGGACTTCGGCCTTCACGTCCTGCAGAGGAGTCTGCGGGCAGCGTCGGACGACCGGCGGTCTTGGGTACGCGACCATCGTACGGGACGACGGCGCGTGGTCCAAAACCGAGGTCGGAGCAGGATGACGCCCCGGCCCGCTCCGACGGGCTGGGACGTCGGCCTCGTTCAGACGGCAGTCGTAGACGTGGCACCCAACGTCAACGGGACGGCCTTGCTGAGCGGCGTCGAGTACGGCGTCGGCAGGAGGACCGGGACGCTCGCCGACCGGTCGAGGGGCTGGGTGTACGGCGTCGGCAGGAGGACCGGGACGCTCGCCGACCGGTCGAGGGGCTGGCCGTACGGCGTCGGCAGCGTACCCGCCGCGGACGCGCCGGTCGCGAGGGTGAAGGTGACGGCGGCCGCGACGGCGGCGGACGCGAGCACTCGAGCGAGGTGGCGATTCATGAATTCCCCCAGATCGTGATAGATGCCGCTTCTGCGGCGACGCGAGGGTATGGGCGCCGCGGTGCCCTCATCAAGAGGGCGTCCAGAGCCTGGGACGACATGACGTGCGACGCGGCTGCGGACGGACGGACGTCGCGTTCTACGAGGGAGCGACGACATCGCCGGCCTCGACAACGAGCGGGCCGAAGCAGACGAGGGGCACAGGCTCGGGCTCGTCGGCGACCGCGCGTGCGAGCGCCGTCCCGGGCATCGCGCCGTCGCGCAGCTCGGCGTGAAGCGCCGGCATGACCCGCGCTGCGACGTCGTCGCGCAGCGGGGCGACGCTGGCGATCACCGCTCGCGCGCCCAGTCGCAGCAGGACGCTCGTGAGCCCCAGCGACTCCCCGCCGATGCGCGGTGTCGACAGGCCCACCTCGCACGCCGAAAGGACCACGACCACCCCTCTCAGGTCGATGCCGTCGAGCTCGTGGGCGAACAGCGGCCCGTCTGCAAGACGGAGCGACGAGAACAGCGGGTTGTCGATGTCGTGCGTGCCGTGCGCCGCGAGGTGGACAACGCCTGCGCTCGGGAGCTTCTCGACCGCCGCCGCGCACGTCGCCTCCTCCCCCGAGATCAGGTGCGCGTCGTCCCACACGCCCGCCACGAGCTTCGCCTCTGCGGCCGCGAACCGCAGGCCCGGTCCCGCCACGACGAGCGCCTCGCCCAGGCGACGGACAGGGAGGCCCTGTTGCAGGTCGACCCACGAGTTCGCCCAGGTCCGGCGTCCCTTCCTGGACGGCAGGGACACCCACGGCACGGCGAGCAGGAGGTTCCGCGCCGCGACGTGGAGGTCGCCCTCTGCCGCGAGCGGAGCGATCAGCGCGTCGTCGAGCCAGGTCAACGAACGCTGGAGCGACGACACGGCCGCGGTCCGCATCGGGACGGGGATGAGGGCGTTGGCGAGCACGGAGAAGTCCGCGCGTGCCCGCCGCACCCGCTCGGCGACCTCTGCGAGCGGCGCGAGGCGGACGAGACGTGAGCCGTCACGCGACACCCTGACCGCCATCACGTCGGCGCCCGAGAGCACCAGGTCCGCGACGACCGCCCCGGACCCGCTGTCGGTCAGTACCGACCGCAGCTCGCGCGTCGTCGTCGGTGTCGGGGTGCCGGCCTCGCCCTCGTGCCGCCAGGACCGTCGCCGCGCCTCGTCCTGGAGCCGCCTCGCCTCTCGCAGGTGCTGCTGGCGCCGAAGCTGGGCCGCGCCCTCGCCGTCGGACCCGATGTCCCGCGCCGCCTCGACCTCGCGGCGCGCGGCGGTGAGCAGCGCGGCCAGCTCCGGGTCGGCTGGTGGCCGCACGCGCCCGGATCCCGCGAACGTCGCGCGCCCTCGCTCCACCGCGTCGAAGACGTCGGCCGGCCTGCCCGTGCCGAGCGCCGCGTCGACATCCAGGTTCCCGAGCCGCACGCCGTGGACCGCCGTCGCCGTCACCGCGTCGACCGACCCGAGCCTCGCACGGTGCTCGGCGATGGCTCGCTGACCGTGCCGGACCGCACGGACCCCGTTGCGGCGGTCACCGCGGACGAACGCCAGCTGGGCGCGGACGACCTGATGCTGCACCCGGACAGGGAACGGGGCCCACTCGGGGAGCCGCCGGACCTCGGCGAGGACGTCCTGGGCGTGGTCCAGGCGGCCCGCGAGGATCGACCACTCCGCGGCCTGGAGCCGGGCCGGCACGCTGACTCCGAACCGTGCGACCGCGCCGCGGGCGTCGCCCTCACGCGCGACCTCGAGCGCGAGGTCGACGCGCCGGGACAGACGTGAGCGCGTCACCTGCTCCGTACGGTCCGCGGCGAGCATGGCCTCCAGCTCCACGACGCGGGCGTACAGGCTCCACGTGGTGTTGCCCGACCGCACGTACAGCCGGCGGGCCTGGCCCGCGAGCGCCCGCGCGTCGTCGTACCGACGGAGTCCCACCAGGCACCGGGCGCGGTCGAGCAGCGCCTCCGCGCGTTCCTGGGCCAGCCCGTCCTCGGCAAGGAGGGACGCCGCCTCCTCCAGCGCGACCTCGGCCTCGGAGAGCAGACCGACCTCGTACAGCACGCGAGCTCTCCCGACGAGCGCGATGCCGTCCGGCCCTTCCGGCAGGTACGCCACGGAGTCGTCGAAGAACTTCAGGGCCGCCGGCATGTCGCCCTGCACGTGGTGCATAAACCCGATGTTGTGCATCGCGAAGGAGACGTAGTAATCGTTGCCGAGCATTCGCGCGTGCTCCAGCGCGCGCTCGTAGTCGGCGAGCGCCGCGTCCATGACGCCGAGGTCGACGAGCGCCGACCCGCGGTTCAGGCTCAGGACCGTCAGGTCACGGTGGTCGGAAGGGTCCGCGAGATCGATCGCCACGGTGAGCGGACGGACCGCCGCCTTGCTGTCGCCCGAGCGGAGCAGGAGCACGCCGTGCTGGCCGTGGACCAGGCCACGGAGCCGGCCGTCCAATGGGCCTGCCGCAGCCTGCGCGGTCGCCAGCACGTCTCGGCCCGCGTCCACGCTCCCCGTGAGCGCGTAGGCACAGGCGGCCTCGCCCACGAGCGCACGGACCCGGAGCTCCCGGGACCAACGGGTCGCCCCGTTCGCCCCCTCCCACCGCTCCACGTCGCGGACGAGCCGCCGGAACGCGCGGGACGCGGGGCGCACCTTCGAGAGCGCGTTCATCTCCTGCGCACCGCGCAGGCGGTCGGTGAACGCACGACGCACGTCGTCGTTCATCCGACCGCCTTCCGCCCTGGGTCAGGCGGTGCTGACCCCCTGTGCGAACAGACCCGGTACACGTCGCACAGCATCCCACGCGCTCGCCGTGCGCTGCTCGACGGCGGTCACGGCAGCCGCGGCCTTCCCCCGCTCGGCCTCGGGCTTCCCCGTCTCGCTCGTCGGTTGCGCACGCTCCTCGAGGAGCTCTCGAGCGATCTCCGCAGCGAGATAGGGGGCGGAGAACGAGGTACCGCTCCAGGACGCGAAGCCACCGCTGAAGTCGTCGGGGTCGACGGACGCGCGGACACCCGGGCCCAGTCGCTCCGCCAGCCGTACGGACGGGGTCACCGGACCGTCGATGGTCGTCGGCATGGTGCTCACGACGGCGGCACCGGGCTTCACGGCAGTGACCCAGGGCCCGTCGTTGCTGAAGACCGCGATGCTCGAGTCCGGGTTGGTCGCGCCCACGGCGACGATCGGGGTGTAGTCGGGCTTGAGGTCCGCAGGCTTCCGGGGCACGGCCCCGTCTGCGGTGCGGTCGACCCTGGGCGTCCACGCCGCAGGGAACATCGGCCGTGTCGTGCCGTCGTTCCCGGCTGCCACCACCACCACGACACCGGCCTTGCGCAGCGCTCGCAGGACTCGGCGCAGCGGACCGTCGTAGCCGTAGTCCTCGGGCTGCTCGTGGTAGTAGCCCATCGCGAGGACCACGACGTCCACCGGGTGGTACCCGTCCTCGCCACGGAGACCACGGCGGTGGAACCGGAGGAGGCGCCACAGGGTATGGAGGACCTCCCACTCCGGGACGTCGCCGGAGCCACCGAAGGCGCGCACGGACAGGAGCACCGCGTCCGGGCACAGCTGGTGCACGATGCCCGCCTGGAACGTGCCGTGGCCCGCCACCGGGTCGAGCGGACCCGTGAGCGGGTCCTTGCTCAACCCGCCGTACTCCGCGTCTTCCGAGTCGATGCGCGGGACGGGGAACGTGCCGATCGGGGCGTCGTCCAACGTCGCGTCGCGCACGACCACCGAGTCCGGCCGGTCGGACGACTCGCCCGGCACGTAGGTCCCGAACCAGGGGTGCGTGCCGACACCCGTGTCGACGAGCGCGACGGCGGGCCGTGCGAACCCCTCCTCCGTGACCCATGGGTTCGGGCCGGCGGCGAAGCGCCGCACCGGTGCGGGCGCGATGAGCCGGACCGGGACGAGGCCCCCGGAACCCGGCACGCCGTACTCGTCGATCGCGCTCACGGGAAGCGGCGTCGACCGAGGACGCGACACCGCGACGAAGGGCAACGGCGTCGTGCGACGCTGCGCACGCATGACGTGGTCGAGACCGGCGGCCGGCGCCTCGAGACCGTCGTCCTCCCGCAGGTCGCCGAGCTCGGAGCCGATGCGTTCCAGCAGCTCCCACGTGTCCGCCTCGACGTCGTCCGGACGAACCGGTACGAACCGCAGCGCGTACCCGAACGCGTCGTCCTCGTCCATCGCGAGGTCGCCGAGGCGGCCGTCATACACGACCTGGTATCCCAGGTTGGCCGCGATGCGTCGTACGCCGTCGAGCCAGGTCGTCGGCTCGTCGTCGCCGGACCACGCCGGGAGGGCGACCTCGGCGCCGGGACCACCGGCCCGCAGGTTCTCGACCTCCGGGCGGGCGAGGTCTCGAAGACCTGCGGGCGGCGCTCCGCGGACGATGATCCGGTCGGCCACGTACGCGGTGGGTTCGACGCGCGACGCGCCCGGACTGCGCCGGACGCGCTCCGGATCGAGGTGCCGGACCGGTCGACGACCGCCCACGGCGTCTCGGACCGTGCGGGCCGGGGGGATCTCAGGGGTCTCGCTCACGTGCTCCTCCTCGAGGACGAAGTGTCACGCCGGGTCGGCCGCGGTGCCACGGCGGTCCGGCACGCGCGACGATCACCGCCACGCGGGGTTCAGGGTGCAGTCGTGGCGCCGCGACCGACCGGGCCGGTCGCGGCGCCCGCCCTGCGGCTCTACAGCTCGATCACCGGCGTGCTCACGGCGCCGCCGGTGCCGTCGGCGCGGCGGACGACGAGGCTCGCCGGGCCGCGGTTGACGGCGTCGAAGACGAACCGGCCGTCGTCGTCGCTCGCGGTCTCGGTCACCGACCCGGGCCGGTGCAGCTCGACGCGCAGCGCCGTCGCGGGCGCGGCCCAGCCGTCGACGCGCACGCGGCCACCCTCGGCGGGCGACAGCGAGATCATCACGGTGACGGACTCGGACGTGAAGGTGATCGTCCGTGCCTCGACCGGCGGCGCGTCACCGCGCACCGACATCGCGGGGGCCTGGACGTACTCCAGCTCCATGACCTCGGCCTCGAGGCCGGCGAGGGTGATGGCGAACAGCGACCGGTCGACCAGGCCCGCGGGCACGGGGTCGAGCTCGTCGGCGATGCGTGCGAGGTCGGCGAGGAGCGCGACGTCGACCGCGTCCAGGGGCTCGTCGGGGCTGTGCTTGGACTCGGCGCTCATGATGTTTCCCACGATTCCCCCTGGTCGTCGATGATGTCGCGCAGCTTGGCGAGGCAGCGGCCGCGCGTGGAGCCGATGCTGCCGACCGGCATGCCGATCGCGGCCGAGATGGCCTTGTAGTCGGGCCGGTCGGCCAGGGAGACGAGACGCAGCAGCTTCTGGCACCGGTCCGGAAGCTGGTCGAGGGCTCGCCACAGCCCCCGGTCCCGCTCGTTGCGCAGCACCTCGACGTCCGGCGTCGGGTCTCCCGACGGGAGCTCGGGCACGCCCTCGTCGGTGTCGTCGGGCAGCTCGGTGCGGCGTCGCGCGTCGTCACGGTGCTTGCGCACCGTCTCCCACGCCGCGCGCTTGGCCGTGATGAGCAGCCACTTGAGCACGGCGTGCGGTTCCTTGATGGTCATCGCGTTGCGGACGAGCGCCACCCACACGGTCTGCACGACGTCGTCGGCCTGCTCGCGGTCGACGCCCTGCGCGCGCACGGTGTGCCACAGCAGCGGGGTCGCCTCGCGCACGAAATCGCCGAGGGCCTGCGGTCGCCCGTCCCGGTACTCGAGGAGCGCGACCGCCCCCCGGTCCCCGAGGCTGGGCTCCGGTTGACCGGTGTCGGCGAGATCTTCGGTCGTCCTCGTCATCGGCGGCTCTGTCCTCGGCTCGCTCGTGCGATCAGCCGACGGCGGGGGTTCCGCCGGGACGCCTGATGGTACGGCGAATTCGTCGGGCTCGACAACCATCGTCACTGGTCACGACCCTCCGTGCTCGCGCTGGTGGGGGTTCATCGTTCTCCTCCGTGGTGAGCGGCAACCGGCTGCGCGGGGTGCTGGTGCACCCCTGCACCCGGACGAGAGGGACGTCTCGAGCGCCTGATACATCCGATGGCGCCCAGTTTGCCCACAGGTTCTTCCCCGCCCCGGTTGCCGCCGTCACCCATCCGGCCGTGCGGCGGGTCCGAACCCTGTCCGAGCGCGGGAACGGCCCGCGCCACGACATCGAAAGTGGGTACGCACCATGGCCTCCTCCCCCAACCGTCTCCTCGCCGCCGTGTTCGGCGCCGTCTACCTGCTCGTCGGCCTCGCCGGCTTCGTCGTGACGTCCGGCGTCGGCTTCGCCGCCACGGAGGGCGAGAAGCTGCTGCTGTTCGAGGTGAACCCCCTCCACAACATCGTGCACCTCGGCATCGGCGCCGCGCTGCTGCTCGCCTCCCGCTCCGTCTCCGCCGCGAAGGCGGTCAACGTGACGATCGGCGCCGTCTACCTGCTGGTCGGCGTCCTCGGACTCTTCCTCATCGGGACAGCGGCCAACATCATCGCGCTCAACGGCGCCGACAACGTGCTGCACCTCGGCAGCGCGATCCTCCTGCTCGGCGTGGGTCTCGCGGCGGACAAGCAGGCCGAGTCCCGCGCCGTGCCCGCGTGACGGGACGAGCCCCTCTGCTCCGCGTCCTCGTCGGGTTCGCGCTGCTGGGCGCCGGGATCGTCAACCTCGGCCTGGTCCGAGGGACCTTCCCGGCGCCCGCCGGGTTCCTCGCGCTCGGACTCGGCGTGGTGGAGGTCGTCATGGCCCTCCTCGCGCTGACCGACGCCCGCCCCCGGGCCGTGGGGCCGACGTCGCTCGGTCGCGTCGGGATCGGTGCGCTCGTCGCGGGGAGCGTCGCGCAGGCGGCCCTCGCCGTCTCGGGCGGCGGACGGCTCGGCGCCTCCGTCGCCGCGGCGACGATGCTCCAGCTCACAGGAGCCGGGATGCTGGGCGTCCTGACCCGGACGGCTCCGGCCGTCCCGCCGCGCGACGTCGCCACCGCAGCCGAGGACCCAGCCGGACCTCAGCTCCCCCGTCCCACCGGCCTGCGCACCGCGGGCGCCCTCGCCGCTCTCTTCGCCGGCGCGATCCTCGTGTCGACGGTCGCGACGTTCGGGCTCGGTGGCACCGAGGCGGGCGAGCATGCCGTCCCCCACGGCGACCACCGCCTGCCGGATCACCCGGGGCTCCACGGGCACCACCCGTGAGCCGGGCGGTCGGTCGGGTCTACGCGTTCTCCCGTAGCCGACCCGCCTCAAGTCGCGGGAGATCCCTCATGTCGGGCAGGCCCGCGGGCTCCTAGCGTCGAGACCACCCGTCGACGAGACGGGTCGGCGCGTGGCGACGTCGCGCGCGCCCGAGACCCGAGGAGCACCATCGTGAGAACCCTCTCGACAGCCGGCCCGCCCCAGGGGGCGGGACGGGCGCTGCGCACGCTCGCCACCGTCGCGACCGCCGTGGCCCTCGCCGCCGCCGGCGCGCTGACCGTCGCCCCTGCCACGGCCGCACCCGCGGCCCCTGCGACCAGCCCGACGGCGACCGCACCGGCAGCCGCGGCGCCGTCGGGCACGCAGTGGCTCACCGGCTACTGGCACAACTTCGACAACGGCTCCGTGACGATGCGCCTGTCGGAGATCCCGCAGGCGTACAACCTCGTCGCGATCGCGTTCGCGGACAACCTCGCGGGGACGCCCGGCGGCATCACGTTCAACCTGGCGAGCGCAGAGCTCGGCGGGTACACCGAGGCGCAGTTCACGGCCGACGTCGCGACGATCAGGTCCCAGGGCCGCAAGGTCGTGATCTCGGTCGGGGGCGAGCGTGGGAACGTCGTCGTCTCGAACGCGACCGAGGCGAAGAACTTCGCCGACACGACCTGGGCGCTCATGCAGAGGTACGGGTTCGACGGCGTCGACATCGACCTCGAGCACGGCATCAACGCCACCTACATGGCGAGCGCGCTGCGCCAGCTGTCCGCCAAGGCGGGACCTGACCTGATCATCACGATGGCGCCGCAGACGATCGACTACCAGGCGACGAGCATGGGCTACTACCAGCTGACCCTCGCGATCAAGGACATCCTCACGATCGTCAACACGCAGTACTACAACTCCGGCACGATGATGGGCTGCGATCAGAAGGTGTACAGCCAGGGAACGGTCGACTTCCTCACCGCGCTGTCGTGCATCCAGCTCGAGATGGGGCTCCGGCCGGACCAGGTCGGGATCGGGGTCCCCGCCGTCCCCCGCGCCGCGGGTGGCGGGTACCAGCCGCTCGCGAACGTCGTGAAGGCGGTGGACTGCCTCGAGGTCGGGACCGGCTGCGGCGCGTTCAAACCCGCAACGCCGTACGGGAAGATCGGCGGCGTGATGACGTGGTCGATCAACTGGGACAAGACGAACGGCTACGAGGTCGCCAGGGTCGTCGGTGGTCGGCTCGCGAGCGGCCCCACGGACCCCACAGACCCGACCGACCCCACGGACCCGACGGACCCCACCGATCCGACCGATCCGACCGATCCCGGCGACTGCACGGCACCGGCCTGGTCGGCGTCGGCGGTCTACACCGGAGGCAACCGGGTCGCCTACCAGGACCGCACGTACGAGGCGAAGTGGTGGACGACCAACGAGAACCCGGCCCAGAGCGCGCAGTGGGGCGTCTGGCGCGACCTCGGCGCCTGCTGACGACCGGCTCGTCGAACGCCGACGGCGCGGCTCCCTCGCAGGGGAAACCGCGCCGTCGGTGTGTGGTCCGATCCCGGTCATCGACCAGGGACGGACGAGGAACGCTGCGGTCAGGCCGCGTCGTCCTCGAGGAGCTTCGTCGTCTTGGACTGGTCGAGCGGGATGCCCGGGCCCATCGTCGTCGCCAGCGTGGCCTTGGTGATGTACCGGCCCTTCGACGACGACGGCTTGAGGCGCAGGACCTCTTCGATCGCCGCCGCGTAGTTCTCCACCAGCGCCTTCTCGTCGAACGAGACCTTGCCGATGATGAAGTGCAGGTTCGAGTGCTTGTCGACGCGGAACTCGATCTTGCCGCCCTTGATGTCGGTGACGGCCTTGGTCACGTCCATCGTCACGGTGCCGGTCTTCGGGTTCGGCATGAGGCCACGGGGACCGAGCACCTTGCCCAGGCGACCGACCTTGCCCATGAGGTCCGGCGTCGCGACGGCGGCGTCGAAGTCGGTGTAGCCAGCGGCCACCTTCTCGATGAGCTCGTCGCCACCGACCTCGTCGGCACCGGCCGCGCGGGCCTCCTCGGCCTTCGCCGCGTTCGCGAAGACGATGACGCGGGCCGTCTTGCCCGTGCCGTTCGGGAGGTTCACCGTGCCACGGACCATCTGGTCCGCCTTGCGCGGGTCGACACCCAGGCGGAAGACGACCTCGACGGTCGCGTCGTACTTGACGGTCGACGTCTCCTTGGCGAGACGGATCGCATCGAGCGGAGCGTAGAGACGCTCGCGGTCGATCTTCTCGTCGGCGTTGCGGTACGCCTTGCTGCGCGTTGCCATGCTGCTTCTCCTTCTGCAGTCGTGGTCAGCGGGTCCGCGCGGACCCTGCCACTGCCGCCCGCAGGACGCGGACGGACGTCGGTCTCCCCAGCCCGGGCGATGCCCGGGTGGGGAAGGCCGAGGGCGTCAGCCCTCGACGGTGATGCCCATCGAGCGCGCCGTGCCGGCGATGATCTTCGACGCGGCGTCGATGTCGTTCGCGTTGAGGTCCTCGAGCTTGGCCTGGGCGATCTCGCGCACCTGGTCGGCGGTCAGCTTCGCGACCTTGACCGTGTGGGGCGTCGCCGAGCCCTTCTGGACGCCCGCGGCCTTCTTGATGAGCTCCGCGGCCGGCGGGGTCTTCGTCACGAAGGTGAACGAGCGGTCCTCGTACACCGTGATCTCGACGGGGATCACGTTGCCGCGCTGCGACTCGGTGGCCGCGTTGTAGGCCTTGCAGAACTCCATGATGTTCACGCCGTGCTGACCGAGCGCGGGGCCGATCGGCGGGGCGGGCGTCGCCGCACCGGCCTGGATCTGGAGCTTGATGAGGCCGGAGACCTTCTTCTTGGGAGGCATGAGTCTTCCCTATCCTTCTTTTCTCGTGGGCCGACGCCGTGGGCGATGACCCGGTTGCAGTACTGCGTCCACGCGGCAGGTCGTGCCGCGCCAGGCTGCGTGCCTGGGTGTCAGATCTTGGCGACCTGGTTGAACGACAGCTCGACCGGGGTCTCCCGGCCGAAGATGGAGACGAGGACCTTGAGCTTCTGGTTCTCGACGTTGATCTCGGAGATCGTGGCGGGCAGCGTGTCGAACGGGCCGTCGGTGACGGTGACCGACTCGCCGACCGTGAAGTCGACCTCGATCGGGGCCCTGGCCGCGGCGGGCAGCGGCTTGCCGGGCTCTGCCACGGGTGCCAGCGTCGACGCGAGCATCGAGAAGACCTCGTCGAGCGTCAGCGGCACGGGCTGGTGGGTGTGGCCGACGAAACCGGTCACGCCGGGCGTGTGACGCACCGCGCCCCACGACTCGTCGGTGAGGTCCATGCGGACGAGGACGTAGCCGGGGATGCGGACACGACGCACGATCTTCTTCTGCGCGTTCTTGATCTCGGCCACCTCCTCCATCGGGACCTCGATCTGGAAGATGTAGTCCTCCATGTTCAGGCTCTGGATGCGGTTCTCCAGGTTGGCCTTCACACGGTTCTCGTACCCGGCGTACGAGTGGATGACGTACCAGTCTCCGGGCTGCGTGCGCAGCGCGCGCTTGAACTCCGCGACCGGGTCCTCGATGACGTCGCCGTCCTCGTCGGACGGGCGCTCGTCCTCGTCGGTCGCACTGGGCTCGTCGGCGGCGGCGTCGTCACCTTCGGGCGCACCGGGCTCGTCGTCCTCGTCGATCGTCTCGAGCTCGTCGCTCTCCACGAGCTCGTCGGTCTCCTCGACCTCGGGCGCGTCCGTGGTCTGGTCGACCTCGTCCTGGGCACCCTCGGGCTGCGTCGGGTCGACGTTCTCCGTCTGGTCCAGCGACTCCTGGGACACGAACGAACCTGCTTTCTGCTGACCGGCTTCGATGACTTCTGGAAGGACTGCTGCTGGAAGCGCCGACGGCGCCCCGAGGGGCGCCGGGTGCCGGGAGAACCGGCACGTCGGGTGCGTCGTGGCCTGCTAGTCCCCGAAGACCCACAGGACGGCTTGGCCGATCCCGAGGTCGAGCACCGTCACGAAGGCCATGACGACGACCACGAAGACCAGGACCACCGTGGTGTACGTGATCAGCTCGGACCGCGTCGGCGTGACGACCTTGCGGAGCTCGGCGACCACCTGACGCACGAAGAGGGCGATACGGGCGAAGACGTTGGGCTTCTTGTCCTTGACGGGACGGCCCTTCGTCACCTCGTCGGCGCGTGCGCCGTCCGCACCCACGGCCTCTGACGGCGATTCGCTCACTGATCTACCCCATCGCTGACGTGCGGGACGTGCCCCGGACCTGCTGGTACCTCTCGTGCAGTCCCTTGTCGGACCACGCACGACCCCCGAGGGGGAGGTGCTGTGCAGGGTAGACAGGACTCGAACCTGCAACCTGCGGTTTTGGAGACCGCTGCGCTACCAATTGCGCCACTACCCTTCGCGACCGACACCCTTCTGCCGTCTGCCGAGGCTCGACATCGGACGTCGTGTGGACGTCGAGGCGCGGCTCAGCATGGTGGGCGTCAACCACCGAAGGAATACTGTACGCGACACCGGGCGCCTGGTCGAACCACCCGATCACGCCCGCGCCGCACCGTCCACCGACCGGTGGACGCCAGGTCCGGACGAACGGTCGTCGCGGCACCTCGCCCCTCCCGAGGAGGCTGAGGGCATGGACAGGACACCAGGAGGGACGGCCGCACCGGCGGTCGACGTGCGCGGCCTGCGCAAGCGGTACGGCAGCAAGCAGGCCGTCGACGGGGTCGACCTGCGCGTCGAGCGCGGCGAGATCTTCGCGGTCCTCGGCCCCAACGGCGCCGGGAAGACGACCACGGTCGAGATCCTCGAGGGCTTCCGCCGCCGCGACGCGGGCGAGGTCCGCGTGCTCGGCGAGGACCCGCAGTCGGCGGGCCGGGCGTGGCGGGCACGTCTCGGCGTCGTGCTCCAGGACTCGCGCGACCAGTCCGAGCTGACCGTCGCCGAGCTCGTGCAGCACTTCGCCACGTTCTACGCGAGGCCCCGCGATCCCGACGAGGTGATCGACGCCGTCGGGCTCCGGCCGAAGGCCCGCACCCGCACGCGGCAGCTCTCCGGCGGCCAGCGCCGCCGGCTCGACGTCGCGCTGGGGATCGTGGGGCGGCCCGAGCTGCTGTTCCTCGACGAGCCGACCACCGGGTTCGACCCGCAGGCTCGACGCTCGTTCTGGGACCTCGTCCTGTCGCTGCGCGACGACGGCACGACCATCGTGCTGACGACCCACTACCTCGACGAGGCGGCGCACCTGGCCGACCGGGCCGCCGTCGTGCGCGACGGCCGCGTCGTCGCCCTCGACGCGCCCGACCGCCTCGGCGGCCCGGAGGCCCGCCGGCCCGTGGTCCGCTGGTTCGACGGCGGATGGCGCACCGAGCGCACCGCGTCGCCCACGGCGCTCGTCACGGCGCTCGCGGCCCGTCTCGGCGACGACGAGGGCGAGGTCCCGGGCCTCTCGGTGACCCGCCCGAGCCTCGAGGACGTGTACCTCGAGCTCATCGGCGCACCGGCGGAGGGCGCCGCCCCGGCGACGCCGCACGACGGCCCCGCCACCCCGCACGCCCCGACCCACCGGGCGTCCGCGCCCGTCCCCGAGGAGGCACGACCGTGACCGCTCCGACCACGACCGCGACGCGCGCGGCGGTGCCCGCCCCCGCGCTCCCGGGCGCCGCCCGGCTCGGCCTCGCCCGCACCGGCGCGGAGCTCCGCGCGTTCTTCCGCGAGCGCGACGCGGTGATCTTCATCTTCACGTACCCGGTGATCATGCTGGCGATCTTCGCGTCGGTCTTCGACGGCCAGGACCAGGGCATGGACGGCTACGGCGTCCCGTTCGCGCAGTACTTCCTGCCGGGGATGGTCGCGACGGGCGTCATGCTCACGAGCTTCCAGTCGCTCGCGATCTCGATCGCGGTCGAGCGCGACGACGGCACGCTCAAGCGGCTCCGCTCGACGCCGCTGCCTGCGACGGCGTACTTCTACGGCAAGGTCGGGCTCGTGCTCGCGACGTCGGTCGTGCAGACGGCCCTGCTGCTGGCGCTCGCGGCGTTCGCGTTCGACGTCCCCATGCCGTGGACCATGCCCGACGGCGCGGAGCGGGTCGCGACGTTCCTCTGGGTCTTCGTCCTGGGCTGCGCCGCGGGCGCGGTGTGCGGCGTCGCGTTCTCGTCGCTCCCGCGCTCGGGGAAGTCCGCGACGGCGGTCGTCACGCCGGTCGTCCTCGTGCTGCAGTTCATCTCCGGCGTCTTCTTCGCGTTCTTCGCGCTGCCGTCGTGGATGCAGTCCGTGGCGTCGGTGTTCCCCCTCAAGTGGATGGCGCAGGGCATGCGCTCGGTGTTCCTGCCCGAGCAGGCGGCGTCGCTCGAGCCGTCGGGGTCGTGGCAGCACGGCGCCACGGCTGCTGTACTGGTCGCATGGCTGGTGGTGGGTCTCGTGGTGGGCGCGCGCACGTTCCGGTGGCGTCGTCGTGACGACGGCTGACCCGTCCGGAGCACAGGAGACCGCGACGGCACAGCTCGACGGCGCGTGGGAACGTGACGTGCGCTGGTGGGACGTGGCGTTCTACGTCATCGTCTCGCTCAGCGCCGTCGCGCTGTTCACGACGTCGCTCTCCCGGACGGCGCTCGTCGTCGCGCTCGCGGCGATCGGCGTGATGCTCGTCAGCTACACGGTCTGGGGTCGGCGCGCCGCTCGCACGCGCGACCAGGTCGTGGCCCACGCCTACCTGGTCGTCGCGGTCGCGGCGACGGTCGTCGTCGCGGCGCAGGACACCCTCGGCACGCTGCTGCTGTTCGCGACCTTCACCCAGATCTGGATGATGTCCGAGCGCCTGTGGGCGCAGGTCGTGCTGTGCGTGATCCTCGCCGCGGGCACCGCGATCGCCCTCGCGTGGGACCCGACGACCGGCCGTGTCGACCCCGCCGCGCTCGTGAGCACCGCGCCCCAGATGGGGGTCGCGCTCGCCTTCTCCCTCGGCCTCGGCCTGTGGACCGCGCACACGATGCGGCAGGCGGAGCGGCACGCGCGCCTCGTCGACGAGCTGCGCGCGACCCAGGCGGAGCTCGCGCGATCGCACCACCAGGAGGGCGTCGCGGCCGAGCGGGAGCGCTTCGCGCGCGAGATCCACGACACGCTCGCCCAGGGCTTCACGAGCGTCGTCATGCTGGCCCAGGCCGCGAGCGCCGACCTCGACCGGGACGCGACCGACGCCGCGCGCGACCGGCTCGCGCTCGTCGAGGACACGGCCCGCGAGAACCTCGCCGAGGCCCGCGCTCTCGTCGCGGCGACGGGTCCCGTGCCGCTGGAGGCGGGCGGCACGCTCGCGGACGCGATCGGTCGGCTCGCCGAGCGGTTCGGCGCCGAGTCCGGCGTCGCCGTCCGGACGCACCTCGACGGGGTCGTCGGCCTCTCCAGCGCCGACGAGGTCGTGCTGCTGCGCTCGGCCCAGGAGTCGCTCGCGAACGTCCGCCGCCACGCCGCCGCGCGCTCCGTCCGGGTCGAGCTCACGCAGGACGGCGCCGCCACGCGCCTCGCGGTGCACGACGACGGTCGCGGCCTGCCCGCCGACCTCACCGAGGGCTACGGGCTGCGCGGGATGCGCGAGCGCGTCGCCGCGGGTGGCGGGACCGTCCGGCTCGGGCCGGGCGACACCGGTGGGACCGTCGTCGTGGTCGAGCTCCCGCGCACCGTGCCGCCCCGCGCCGCACGGGCCGTGACCGACGTCCCGACCGCGCGGCACCGCGGTGCGACGGCAGGGCGCACCGGGGTGCCGCACGCGGCGGCCACGGACGCGACGCCGGCGACGGGCGGTGCCGCGTGAACGCCGAGACGCGGGTCGGCCCCGTGAGAGTCCTCGTCGTCGACGACCACCCCGTGGTCCGGTCGGGGCTCGTCGGGATGCTCGCCGCGGAGCCGGACCTCGAGGTCGTCGGCGAGGCGGGCGACGGCGAGCAGGCCGTGGCGCTCGCGGGAGAGCTCGCGCCCGACGTCGTGCTCATGGACCTGCGCATGCCCGTGCTCGACGGCGTCGGGGCGACGGCGGCGATCCTCGCGGCGTCGGGCGGGCCCGGGCGGCGGACCCCGGCGAACGGCGGGCCTGCGGGCGGGGCTGCGCCACGCGTCGTCGTGCTCACGACGTACGAGACGGACACGGACATCCTGCGGGCCGTCGAGGCGGGCGCGACGGGCTACCTCCTCAAGGACACGCCGCGCGACGAGCTCGTCGCGGGCGTGCGCGCCGCGGCGCGCGGCCAGACGGTGCTCGCGCCGAGCGTCGCGACCCGGCTCGTCACCTCCGTCCGCGGCGACCGGCTCACGGACCGCGAGACGGAGGTGCTGCGGCTCGTCGCGCGCGGGCTGTCGAACGCCGCGGTGGGCAAGGAGCTCTTCATCGCCGAGGCGACGGTCAAGACCCACCTGCTGCGCGCGTTCGCGAAGCTCGGCGTGGACGACCGGACGGCCGCGGTGACGGTCGCGATGGAGCGGGGCTACCTGGTGTCGTGACCAGGCGCGCATGACAGACTCCGGCGTGTGCGAGACCTGGCGACGCTCCCCAAGGCCCACCTGCACCTGCACTTCACGGGGTCGATGCGCCTCGAGACCCTGCGCGAGCTCGCCACGGGCTACGGCGTCCGGCTCCCCCACGCGCTCCTCGACGGCGACCCGCTGCGCCTGCCCGCGACCGAGCGCGGGTGGTTCCGCTTCCAGCGCCTCTACGACGCCGCGCGCGCGTGCGTGCGCTCGGAGGCCGACATGCGCCGCATCGTGCTCGAGGCGGCGCAGGACGACGCCGCCGAGGGCTCGGGACGGCTCGAGATCCAGGTCGACCCGACGTCGTACGCGCCGTTCGTCGGCGGGATCACCCCCGCGGTCGAGATCGTGCTCGACGCCGCCCGGTCCGCGAGCGCCGCGACCGGGACGGAGGTCGCGGTGGTCGTCGCGGCGTCGCGCATGCGGCACGCGCTCGACGCGCGCACGCTCGCGCGCCTCGCCGCGCAGTACGCGGGCGAGGGGCCGGGCGAGGTCGTGGGTTTCGGGCTGAGCAACGACGAGCGGCGGGGCGACACGGCGGAGTTCGGGCGAGCGTTCGCGATCGCCCGGCGGGCGGGGCTCGCGTCGGTGCCGCACGGCGGTGAGCTGCTCGGGCCCGCGCACGTGCACGAGGTCGTCGAGGCGCTCGTCCCCGACCGGCTCGGCCACGGGGTCCGGTCCGCGGAGGACCGTCGGGTCCTGGACGACGTCGTGGACCGCGGCATCGCGCTCGAGGTGTGCCCGGCGTCGAACGTCTCGCTGGGCGTGTACGACGACGCGGCCCAGGTACCGCTGGGCACTCTCGTCGACGCGGGCGCGCGCGTCGCGCTCGGGGCGGACGACCCGCTGCTCTTCGGGTCACGGCTCGTCGCCCAGTACGAGATCGCGCGGCACGAGCACGGGTTCTCCGACGGCGAGCTCGCCGATCTGGCGCGCTCGTCGATCCGGGCGAGCCGGGCGTCGCAGGCGACGCGTGCACGCCTTCTCGCGGGCGTGGACGACTGGCTGGCGCCCTCCTGACGGGCCTCGGTGGCGGGCCCGGCCCGGGCGGCGTTCTCATGTGCGTCTCATGAGCCTCTCGGATACTGGGCGCATGACCCGCCGGACCGTCGCCTGGATCGTCGGCGCACTCCTCCTCCTGCTCGCCGGGGGTGCCGCCGCGTCGGCGCTCTCCGCCCGGCCGGACAACAAGGAGGTGGGCCGGGCCGTCGTCGTGACGCCCTCCTCCGCCCCGACCGGCTCGCCCGGTCCCGGGCCGGGCGAGCCGGATCCCGCGCCCCGCGAGACCTCGCCGTCGGAGCCGGGTGGCGGTGTCGCCCCCGTGGCCCCCGCGCCGCCGTCGTCCGACGACGATGACGACGACGACAGTGACGACGACGGCCCGGGGGACGACGGGGACGACGACGCCGAGGGAGACGACTGATGGGGCGTCGCCCCCGACCCGTCGACGCCACCGGCGTCGAGGGCGAACGGCACCGCTTCGGGCTGACCGTCCGGACGCGCATGCTCGCGGCGTTCCTCGCGCTGTCCGCGCTCGCGCTGGTCGTCGCCGGCGGCGCCGCGTGGCTGCTGCAGCGAGGGCAGGTCGACACGCGCCTCGACGAGAGCCTGCGGCGGAGCGCGGTCGAGCTGACGACGCTCGGCGCCTCGGGCGTGAACCCGGTGACGGGCGAGCCGTTCACGTCGTCCGAGGACGTGGTCGTCGCCGCGATCCAGCTCGTGGTCCCCGGACGCAACGAGGGCATCATCGGCCTGCGGGCCGGCCGGGCGCCGCTCGTCTCGCAGCAGGACGTCCAGGTGCACCTCGAGGACGACGCCGAGCTGCTCGCCGCCGTCGCGCCGTTCGTCGACGGCGAGATGAACGTGCTGCGCTCGGTCACGACCGCCACGGCGGACTACCGCGTGCTCGTCGCCCCCGTCGCCGTGGCCGGCACGACCGGAGCTGCCGACGCCACCGGCACCGCCGCCGAGCCCGCCGCCCTCGTGCTCGCCTACGACCGCACGGCCGAGCACGCCGAGCTCACGCGCGTGTTCGGCACCTACGCCCTCGTCGCGCTCGGGGCGCTCGTGCTCACCGGGATCGTGGGCTGGGTCGTCGCCGGTCGGCTCCTGCAACCGATCCGGGTCCTGGCCCGCACCGCACAGGCCATCGGCGACACCGACCTCTCCGCCCGGATCCCCGTCACCGGCAACGACGACCTGTCGCACCTGTCCCGGACGGTCAACGGCATGCTCGACCGCCTCGAGAGGTCGTTCGAGTCCCAGCGCCGGCTGCTCGACGACGTCGGGCACGAGCTGCGCACCCCGCTCACCGTGGTCCGCGGCCACCTCGAGCTCATGGACCCGCACGACCCGCAGGACGCGCGGGAGACGCGCGACCTCACGCTCGACGAGCTCGACCGCATGAACCGTCTCGTCGACGACCTCGTGACCCTCGCGACCGTCGGCCGGCCCGACTTCGTGCGCCCCGCGGCGACGGACGTCGGGCGCCTCACCGACGACGTGCTCGACAAGGTCCGGACCCTCGGCGACCGGTGCTGGCTCGTCGACGCGCGCGCCGACGTCGTCGCCCCCGTCGACGCGCAGCGGATCACCCAGGCGCTCCTGCAGCTTGCTGCGAACGCCGTGAAGTTCTCCGCCCCCGGGTCGGTCGTCGCGATCGGGTCCGCGGTGTCCGACGACGGGACGCGCCTGCGCCTGTGGGTGCGGGACGAAGGGGTCGGCATACCGACGGACCAGGTCGGTCGTATCTTCGAACGGTTCGCCCAGGCGCCGGCGCCCGCCGGCCGCGAGCGCCCCGAGGGAGCCGGGCTCGGGCTCGCGATCGTCAGCGCGATCGCCGAGGGGCACGGCGGGCGCGCGGCCGTCGCGTCCACTCCGGGGGTCGGGTCCACGTTCTCGCTCGACCTCCCGGTGACGCCGCACGGCGGCGTGACGTCTGCTCCCGCGCCCACCCGTGCCACGGCGCCCGACCCGACGGCCGCCACGGCGCCCACCGCACCCACGGCCCCCACGCCGCTGCTGCCCGGCGACGACACCGGGGCACCCACGCACCCCGACGGAAGGACCATCCCGTGAGCCAGATCCTCGTGGCCGAGGACGAGACCCGCATCGCGTCGTTCGTCGCGAAGGGCCTGCGCTCCGCGGGCTACGCGAGCACAACCGTCGCGACCGGGCGCGAGGCGTTCGACCTCGCCAGCACTGGCGACTTCGCGCTCCTCGTGCTCGACCTCGGCCTCCCGGACCAGGACGGCTTCACGGTGCTGCGCCGGCTCCGCGAGACGGGCAACGCGATCCCGGTCATCATCCTCACCGCACGGACCTCGGTGACCGACACCGTCGCGGGGCTCGAGGGCGGCGCCGACGACTACATGGCCAAGCCGTTCCGGTTCGAGGAGCTCCTCGCACGGATCCGGCTGCGCCTGCGGACCGAGCCGGCGGGCGAGGTCACCGTCCTGAGCCACGGGTCGCTCAGCCTCGATCTGCGCACGCGGCGCGCACGGACCGCCGAGCGCGAGGTGGACCTCTCGGCGCGCGAGTTCGCGCTCGCCGAGGCGTTTCTGCGCAACCCCGGGCAGGTGCTCAGCCGCGAGCAGCTCCTGTCGCGCGTGTGGGGCTACGACTTCGACCCCGGCTCGAACGTCGTCGACGTGTACGTGCGCTACCTGCGCAACAAGCTCGGGGCCGAGCACTTCGTCACCGTCCGCGGCATGGGCTACCGGCTCGCCGACGCGTCCCGCTGACCTGCGCGTCCCACCGCCCCACCGTTCGCCGTCCCACCGAGCGTCGCGCCGCGCCGCGAGATAGCGACCACCGGCCGAGAGAGCGACGCCCGGCCGTCCCACGAGGGTGGGACGGCCGGGCGTCGCTCTCTCGGCGGTCGGTCAGTCGGCCGACTGCGGGGTCGGGGGCGTGACTGCCGTGTCCGCGGTCGGGGCGGTGGCCGGCGTGTTCGCCGTGTTCGCCGACGGGGCGGTGTTCGCGGTGTCGGCTGTCGCGGCGGTGCTCGCCGACGGGCCGGTGTTCGCGGTGTCGGCCGTCGGAGCCGTGTTCGCCGACTGAGCGGTGTTCGGGGTGACCGTCGTGACCGACGACCCGTTCTGGACCGCGCTCGGGCTCGGCGTGCTCGTCGTCGTGGTCGACGCGGGCGTCGAGGCAGGGGTCGACGCGTCGACCTCGACGGCGGGCGAGACGACGGCGTCGTCCGGGGCGTCGAACGCGCCCTGCGCGGTGGCGACGGTCGCGCCGAGGCCGACCGCACCGAGAGCGCCCGTCACGATCCATGCGCTGCGAGCCTTCATGATCCTTCTCCTTCGTGTCGTGGTGCGCGCAGCCTGCCGGCTGCGTCTGGACCCGAGTCTTCCGACGGGACGTGAGACGGCGAGGAGCCGTCGATGAGAGACCTCTCAGGGAACGAGAGGTCGGGACCAGAGACCGTGGGCGCCCGGCCGACGAGGTCTTCGGCGACCCCGAGCCAGGACTCGGCGAGCTCGGGCGTGCCCGCCCCCGAGGCGAGGGACAGCACGACGCCCGCGGCCCGGAGCCGCAGCACGGCCGGGTCGACCACGGCGTCGAACGCGGCGAGGCACCTGTCGACGAGGCCGTCGACGCCCGCGTAGTCGGCCGGTGACAGCGAGGGCAGCACGGCGAGGTGCGCGACGACGCACGCCAGGTCGTCCACGCGGTGCCCCGGCCCCAGCGTGTCGACGTCGAGGAGGACGCCGACGCGTCCACCGTCGGGCGCCGCGCCCGGCTCGGCGACACCTGCGGAGGGGGTCGCGCCGTCGAGCAGGATGTTCGCGGCGTGGAAGTCCCCGTGCGTCGCGACGACCGGGCCGAGCCCGCGGTCGTCGGCCCCCCGGACCGCAGCGACGACGCGGCCGGTGCGCGCGGCGTCGAGACCGTGCACGTCGACCGCCGTCCGCGCGTACCTCTGGACGCGTGCCGCCCAGGCCGGGCGGCGCGTGAGCGTGGTCGCGGCGGCGGGCAGCTCGTCGAGCGCCCGCAGCAGGGCGTGCGGGTCGATCGCGGTCGCGCGGCGGTCGGGAGCGGTCGCGGCCAGGTACTGGGCCAGCGACCGCCCGCGCTCCTCCCGGAGCACGACGACGCCGTCGGCCGACCACGACAGGCAGCGCGGCGCGGCGACGACGCCCGGCGGCCGGCCGGACCCGCCGAGCAGCACGTGCCGACGCACGAGGGACCGGACCCGGTCGGGGCGCACGACCTTGACGTAGACCGTGCCGCGCGTGGTGCGAGCCCGCAGGACCGCGCGGCGCAGCGGGCGGTAGGTGACGATCTCGACCGACTCGACATCCGCGGGATGACCGGCGGCGCGCAGGCGTCGGGTGAGCTCGGCCGGGTCGCACGCGGCGGCCAGCCCGGGCAGCGACGGGTCGACCGGGTGCCGCCACACGTGCACGACGCGCGGCCCGTCGGCGAGGCGCACCACACCCAGGCCGACGACGTCGTCCGGCAGCTCGGCCGTCGTCGCGAGCAGGTACTCCCGCGACTCGGCCACGGTCTCCGCGCTGCGCGACACCCCGGGCAGGTCGCGCTGCGCGACGACGTCGTACCCCACCGTGACCTCAGCACCCGGGCGGGCGTGCACCCGGTCGACGCTCCACGCGCCGAGACGCGCGCCGTCCGCGGCGAGGGCGGCGGCGAGGACGTCGGCCGCGCCGGGCGTGGTCAGGACGTCGAGCCACGCACGGTGTGCGAGGGCGGGGTCACAGGTCGCGGTCACGATGCCAGGGAACCCCCCGCGCGTAGGGTCGTGATGAGACCGGGATGAGAGTGCTCTCATCCGCCGGCCGCCCTGGTCCTTGACGCCGGTCGCCCGGGGTGGAACGGTCACCACCATGTCAGGACACGCCTCGGTCCACGGCCCGGGGGGCGGTCTGGTCCGGCTCCGGATCGACGCGGGCTCCGGCGTCGCGCCCTTCGAGCAGATCCGGGCGCAGGTCGTCGAGCACGTCGCCGCCGGCCGGCTCGTCCCGGGCGACCGTCTCCCCACGATCCGCGCGCTCGCGACGGAGCTCGGCGTCGCGCCCGGGACCGTCGCCCGTGCGTACCGCGAGCTCGAGGAGTCGGGCGTGGTGGTCACGCGCGGCTGCGCCGGGACCGTGGTGTCCGACGGCGTCTCCCCTGCCGACGTCGACGCCCGCCGTGCGGCGCGCGACCTCGTGGCGGTCGCCCGCGCGTCAGGGCTGAGCGACGAGACGGTCCTCTCCCTCGTCGTCGCCGCGCTGCAGCACGACCAGGGCCGCGCCGACGGCTGAGCACGCCCCTGCCGCGCTGCGGCGACGCGAGAGGGCGTGGTGCGTCACGAGAGCATCACGATCCGCGGTTCACCCGCGCCGCCGACGGTCCGAGCGGTGCGTCGCGGCGCATGATGGACCTCCGCAGCGTGTGTACGCGCTCGCACCCGCGCACGCGCACGGAGTCGGAAGACCGGAGGGGGACGTCGTGGACGACGGACGATCAGGGTACGAGTCGCCGCGAGCGGCCGCGGCTGCGGGTGCCCGCGCGAGCGGCAGCCCGACCGGGTCGCGACACCGGGCCGGGTGGCTCGGCACCCTGGTGCCGGTCGTCGTCGGGCTGCTCGTGGTGTCCGGCTGCCAGGCCGGGCTGCCCGACCTGGAGCCCGGACGCACGCCGTCGGCCACCGCGGAGAGCGAGCCCGCGCCGTCGGCCACCGCGGACGACGCCACGCCGGACGACGCCACCCCGACGACGACCCCGAGCGAGACGCCCTCGGCCGAGCCGGCCCCCACCGAGCCTCCGGAGCCCGCCCCCGCACCCCCCGAGGAGCCGGCGCCCACCCCGGAGGAGACGACTCCCCCGCCCGCCGCCGAGCCACCGCCGCCGGCGGAGCCTGCCGAGCTCGAGCGAGGCGCGAACGGCGACCGGGTCGTCGCGCTCCAGGCCCGGCTCGCGGAGCTCGGCTACTTCATCGGCGCGCCCGACGGCGACTTCGGACCCGGGACCCAGCAGGCCGTGTGGGCGCTGCAGAAGGCCGCGGGGATCTCGCGCGACGGGGTCGTCGGCCCCGCGACGCAGGCCGCGCTGGACCAGGGCGTGCGACCGCAGGCGCAGTCCGGGTCGGGCAAGGTCATCGAGATCGACCTCGACCGCCAGCTCCTCCTCGCCGTCGAGGACGGGCGGGTCGTGACGGTGATCAACGCGTCGTCGGGCAACGGGGAGCGGTTCGAGGCGAAGGGCCGGTCGTACCGGGCCGGCACCCCGACCGGGACGTTCCAGGTGGGCCGGCAGGTCGACGCGAACTACGAGTCGAGCCTCGAGCTCGGCAGCATGTGGCGGCCCAAGTTCTTCACCGGCGGCATCGCCGTGCACGGCTCGGCGTCGATCCCGCCGTGGCCCGCGTCGCACGGCTGCATCCGCGTCGCGAACAGCGCGATGAACTGGATCTGGGACACCTGGGGCGCCCCGCCCGGGACGACGGTCGTCGTCTACTGAGTCGCACCCACTCGCTGAGTGGACGGGGCGGTCAGAGGGACGCGCCCACCAGGACCGGCTCGGGGACGAGCTCGACCCCGAAGGCGTCGAGCACGCCGTCGCGCACGGCGCGCGCGAGCTCCAGGACGTCCGCGGTGCTCGCCCCACCCCGGTTCGTCAGGGCGAGCGTGTGCCGCGTCGAGAGGGTCACAGGGCTCGCCGCGCCGTGCACGCCGAAGCCCTTGCGGAAGCCCGCGTGCTCGATGAGCCACGCCGCGGAGGTCTTGACGAGCGTCGGGTCGACCTCGCCGAGGCTCGGCCCGGTCGTCCGGCTCGGGGTCGCGGACCGCACCGGGTAGCGCGGCGCCTCCGCCGGCAGCAGGTCCGCCTGGTCGGCCGGCACGACCGGGTTCGTGAAGAACGAGCCCGCGCTCCAGCGGTCGTGGTCGGGAGCGGCGGGGTCGGCGTCGAGCAGCATGCCCTTGCCCCCGCGCAGCGCGAGAACGGCCTCGCGCACGTCCGCCATCGGCGCCCGCTCCCCCACCTCGACGCCGAGGCGGCGCGCGAGCTCCGGGTACGCGACGGGCGCGGACAGCGAGCCGAGGCGCGTCTGGAAGCCCACCTCGAGGACGACCCAGCGGGGCGACGGGTACCAGGGACCGGACACCTCGCCGTCGGCAGCGGCATCGGCTGCCGACGCCACGTGCATCGACCGCTTGAGCACCGACGTGCGGTACCCGAAGCCCAGCTCCCCGAGCGCAAGCGTGCGCACGCGGCCGCGCTCGCGATCCCACACGCGCACGGTCGAGACGACGCCCGCGACCTCCTGGCCGTAGGCCCCGATGTTCTGGACCGGCGCCGCCCCGACGGTGCCGGGGATGCCCGACAGCGCCTCGACGCCGACCCACTCCTCCGCGACGGCTCGCGCCACGAGCGCGTCCCAGTCCTGGCCGGCGGGGGCCGTGAAGCTCGCCCCGCCGCACGAGTCCTGCGCGTCGACCGACACGCCCTGGCGCAGGTCGCGCACGACCACGCCCCCGAACCCCTCGTCCGCGACGAGCAGGTTCGACCCGCCACCGAGCACGAGCAGCGGCTCGCCCGCGTCGTCGGCGGCGCGGACCGTGGCGATCAGCTCGGCCTCGTCGTGCACCTCGACGTAGCGGTCCGCCGGTCCGCCGACGCGCAGCGTCGTCAGCTCGGCGAGCGTCGGGTCGCCGACGGAGTCGGGCCGCAGGCCCGGCTCGGTCGCGGTGGCGGTCGCCGGGTCGACGACGCGCGGTGCGGCAGGTTCGCAGGTCACCCGGACAGCCTAGTTCGGCCGCTCGGCGGTCGACGCGGTTCCCTCAGCGCCGGGGAGGTCGCCGTCCTCGACGGCTCGGCCGCCCGTCGCGCCCGCCGAGCCCGCCGCGCCCGCCGCCGTCGGGAGCGGCCGCGCCGCACCGACCACGAGGAGACCGACGACGACCGGGATCGCGATGACGAGCAGCGCCGACCGGTACCCGACCTCGTGGGCGAGGAACCCGATGAGCGGCGGGCCCATGAAGAACGCCGAGTAGCCGATGGTCGCGACGACGCTCACGCGCACCGCGGCGCGCTGCGGGTCGTCCGACGCCGCGCTCATCCCCACGGGGAACCCGAGTGCCGCGCCCATGCCCCACAGGACGACGCCGCCCAGCGCGAGCCACAAGTTCGGCGCGAGACCGAACAGGAGGAGCCCGACGAGCGCGAACCCGGCCGAGATGCGCAGGACCGCGACCCTGCCGTAGCGGTCGAGCAGACCGGTCCCGAGCAGCCGCATGCCCGTCATCGCGGTGAGGAACACGGCGAGCCCGACCGCGCCCGTCGCGTCGTCGGTACCGAAGCCGTCGACGACGGCGAGGCTCACCCAGTCGTTGGCCGCACCCTCGGTGAGCGCCGCGGCGAGGACGACGAGCCCGATGAGCAGCGTGCGCGGCTCGGTCCAGGCCGACAACGCCGACCGGGCGCCGCGCGACCGGTCGGCGCCGGACCCGTGGACCGAGATCGCGGTGGCAGGGTCCGCCCCGCTGGAGCCGTCCGCGTGCCGCGGACCGCCGTCGTCCACCTTCCCGGCCGGGAGGAAGAGCCGCACGCACCACAGGACGGCGAGCAGGCTCACGGCCACGGCGACGGCGAGGTGCCACTGCACCGGCACGTGCGTGGCCGCGGCCACGGCGCCCAGGCCGGCGCCCGCCATCGTGCCGAACGAGAACCCGGCGTGGAAGCGCGGCATGATCGCGCGGCCGAGGCGCTGCTCGACGGCGGCGCCCTCGAGGTTCATCGCGGCGTCCCACACGCCGGTCCCGACGCCGGTGACGAACAGCCCGACGCGCACGACCCAGTCCGCGCCCTCGGAGACGGCGAACGCGGTCGTCACGAGGCCGGCGGTGTTGATGGTCGCGAAGATCACGACGGCGCGCGCCGCGCCGAGGCGCTGGACCACCAGCCCGGAGAGCGGGAGCGCGAGCAACGAGCCGACGGCCATGAAGAGCAGCAGCAGACCCATCTGGGCCTCGGCGAACCCGAGCTCGTCGCGCACCGCGGGCAGTCGCGACGCCCAGGTCGCGAAGTTGAAGCCGTTGAGGAAGAACACCGCGAAGACGGCCCACGCGGCGAGCGCGACGGCGCGTACGGGCGCGGGGCGGGGCAGTGCGGTCATGCGGAGGTCTCCTCGCGGCGATGGGGGGAGGTGCGGTGGGGACGACGGCGCCCGTGCCGGACGTCGACGTGCCGGCGGCCACGCGTCGGGCGGACGTCGTGCGTCGGGGCCTCGGGCGACGGAGCAGGCAGGACGGGTGCCAGGTCCGGGGTGGGGGCGGCGTCGTCCACCGCACCATCCTCCCCCGTCCGGCGGGCGGCGAGCGCTGCGGGGGTCCGCAGCGGCGCCACCTGACGTGCGAGGAGGACGCTGAGGACCATCGCGCCGACGATGAGGACGAGCGCGTGGCGCGCCCCCATCGCCTCGGCCGCGAGGCCGAGGAGCGGCGGGGCAGCGAGCGACGCCATCGACGAGAACGCCGAGACCACGGAGACGCGCCCCGCGGCGCGGAACGGCTCGTCCGAGGCCGCCGCGATGCCGACCGGCACGGCGAGCGCCGCACCGAAGCCCCAGAGGACGACGCCGACGCCCGCGAGCGTGAGGGTCGGCGCGAACCCGAAGAGGACGAGCCCGACGATCGACGTGACGCCCGAGGCGCGCAGCACGGTGACGCGCCCGAACCGGTCGATGAGCCGCGTGCCGAGGAGGCGCATGACGGTCATCGCGGCGACGAACGTGCCGAAGACCACCGCGCCGACGGCCTCGGTCTGCGCGAAGCCGTCGACGACGGCGAGCGACAGCCAGTCGTTGGCCGACCCCTCGGAGAGCGCGGCGGACAGGATGACGAGGCCGATGAGGAGCGTGCGCGGCTCGCGCCACGCGCCGAGCGCGGCACCGGGTCGGGCACCGCGGCGCGCTGGTCCGCGGCCCGCGCCGCGACGTGCCAGACGAGCGCGCAGCCCGGCGGTCTCGACGTCCACGACGGCGTCGCCGAGCGACTCGAGCGGAGCCGGGGCGTGCTCCGGCTCGTGCAGGGAGGCTCCCCGTGCGCCGCGCGGCCGGCGAGCGACCGCCGTGTCGTGCACGGTCGCCGGGATCGCCACGAGGCGCCACACCAGGGCCACCGCGCCGGTGACCGTGAACTGCGCGAGGACGGGCACCCCGGCGTGCGCGCACGCCGCGCCGATCAGCGAGCCGATCACGGCGCCGACGGAGAACGCCGCGTGGAACTGCGGGAGGATCGTGCGCCCCATGCGCCGCTCGATCCCGGCGCTCTCGACGTTCATGGGCACGTTGCCGAGCGCGAACGCCATGCCGTTGAGGAAGATGCCCGCGGCGAGCAGCGCGACGGAGCCGGTGGCCGGACCCAGGCCGAGCAGCAGGAACGCGCCGCCGAACAGGAACGCGGAAACGGCGAACGCGATCCGGCCGCCGAACCGCGTGACGAACGGTCCGGCGGCGGTGACGGTCGCGAGCGCCCCGACGGCGCCGGCGAGCAGCACGACGCCGAGGTCGGCGGGGGTGAGCGAGAGCGCGTCGCGCACCGAGGGAATGCGCGCGAGCCAGCTCGACATCATGACGCCGTTGAGCGCGAAGATGCCGAGGAGGGCCCAGCGGGCGCGGGCCAGGGACGGAGTGCGCGCACCTCCTCGAATCGATTCGATCCGAGTGAGGACAGAGCGCTTCGAATCGATTCGAGGCATGGTCACCAGTGTGCGGGTACGCTGGCCGCGCGTCAATCGACATTCGGTCCGACCACGCACGTTCGCGCAGGTGCGGGCACGGCGTGGCACGGTGAGGCACGGCACGGGCAGGCAGGAGCGTGATGAGCGGCACCCGCGGTACGACCGGCGGCACGTCCGGCAACGAGCCCGCCGAGGGCACGGCACCGGCGCCCCGCTCGCGACCGACGCTCGCGAAGGTCGCCGAGCTCGCCGGCGTGTCCGTCTCGACGGCGTCCCTCGCGTTCTCCGGCGCGGGGCCCATCACGCCCGAGACCCGCGCGCGCGTCCTCACCGCCGCCGAGGAGCTCGGGTACACCGGGCCCAACCCGCTCGGGCGCCAGCTGCGCTCCGGCCGGTCGGGCGTCGTCGGGGTGGTCGTGGGCGACCAGCTGCGCCGCGCCTTCCGGGACCCCGTCGCGGTCCAGGTCCTCGACGGGCTCGTGTCCACGCTCGGCGAGAACGGTCTGGGCGTCCTCCTCATCCCCGGCATCCCGTCCGACGACCCGGCGCACGCCGTCGACCCGCTCGTCGAGAGCGCCGCGATGGACGTCGCGGTGCTCGTCTGGGGCGTCGGCGCCGAGGACGCGACGCTCACCGCGCTGCGCCGGCGCGGCGTCCCGGTCGTCATCGGCGAAGGCCGCGAGGTCGAGGGCGCGCCGCTCGTGGGGATCGCCGACCGCCGGGGGACGGCCGACGTCGTCCGCCACCTCGTCGACCTCGGCCACGCGCGCGTCGCCGAGGTCTCGCTCCCCCTCGACACCTCCGACCGGAGCGGGCCCATCGATGCGGCACGGCTCGCCGAGGTGGACCGGACCCCGACCGCGAACCGCCTCGCCGGGGTCCGCGACGTGATCGAGCCGGTCGCGAGCTGGGAGACGGAGGCGTCGCTCGTCGAGCACGGACGCTCCGCCGCGATCGCGCTGCTCGGCCGCCCGGACGGCACCGGCGGCGTCGTGCCGCAGGACGCCGCGGGCCGGCCCACCGCCGTCATCGCGCACTCGGACCTGCTCGCCGCGGGCGCGCTGCTGGGAGCCCGCGAGCTCGGTCTGCGCGTGCCCGACGAGGTGTCGATCGCCGGGTTCGACGGCCTCGACCTGCCGTGGCTGGACCCCGACGTGCTGACGAGCGTCGACCAGCCGCTCGCACGCAAGGGCGCGGAGCTCGGGCACGCCGTGATCCGGCTCATCGCGGGCGAGGAGCCCCGGACGGTCACTCTCGACGTCGAGCTCGTCGTCGGGACGACGACCGGGCCCGCGCCGACGGCCTGACGACCGCCGGCACGAGCCCGGTGCGCCGGGTCAGCGCAGCCCGCCCACCTGGAGCGGGTTGGCGCCCGCCGCGGCCATCAGGTACCACGACGTCGCACCGACGTGCTGGACCTGGAAGTACCCGAAGCCGAACCCGGAGTCGATGAGGCTCGACGCCGCGACGACGCCTGACCGCTCGGGCAACGGGGTGCCGCCGACCGTCTGGCCCGTCCCCACGGAGTCCTGCGCGACCCGCACCTCGCGCAGCAGGTCCGCCGCGCGGTCGCGGTCACTCCTCCCGCCTCTCCCCGCCCCGCGCCGGCCCTTGTCGTGGCCGCTGCGCCCGCCCTTGTCGTCGCGGTCCGCGAACGCTCCCGCGAGCTGGGCCGTCCCCTCGAGCCACACCCCCTGCGGGTGCACGGGGAGCCCGTTGTACGACGCCGTCGAGGTGAGGCTCGCGCTCGAGAACGTCACGCCCTCGACGGCCACGCCCGCCGGGAGCTGGGAGACGCCGTCGCCCGCGACGTCGCGCGCCGAGAGCGCCTCCCCCGCCCAGTCGAGCGCCCGCGCGTACCGGCGGTCGCGCAGCGCGAGCCAGCCCCAGGTCTGCGGGTCGAGCGGGAGCGGGTCGCGGTTGATCTCGACGCCGTCGTTCGTGCCGGTGTAGAGGTAGGCGCCGTCGGGCTCCCACATGCGGTCGACGAACGCGCGCGCGTGCTCGCTCGCGCGGTTCCAGCGCCGGTCGCGCGTGGCGGCGGCGAGCTGGCGGAAGAACGCGACGCAGTCGACGTTGTGCTCGGTCGAGCCGTTCGGGACCGGCGCGTTCGCCGCGTCCACGCCGAACGAGAAGCCGCCGAGCGGCCGCGTCGACCAGGTGTTCGCGACGATCCACTCGGCGATCCGCAGCGCGCCGCGCAGGTAGCGGCCGTCACGCGTCGCGGCGTGCAGGTGCAGCAGCGCGATCCCGGGCCACGCCATGTCCCCGACCGCCGTGCCGAGGAACCCGAACTGCCAGCCGATGTTCGCCGTCCCGTCGGGGAGTGCCAGCCCGTGCTCCTGCGGCGTGCCGTCGTAGAACACGTACGGGCCGACGTTGTACGCCTGGCGCAGGCGGCCGTCGTCGTACGCGGGGTCGTTCTCCTGCGCGAAGAGGAAGCCGTCGCCGAGCGCTCGTGCCCGGTCGAGGTGCGCCCGGCCGGCGGTGAGCGACGCGCAGATCGCGAGGGCGTTGTCGTAGACGAATGCCGTCGAGAACAGCCCGAGCTGGTCGGCGTACGACTGCGCGAGGCGTGGGCCGGGGTTCTGCTGCGGGTAGGCGTCCGTCATGACGTCGAGGAAGGCCTGCGCGCGCCGGACGGACTCGCGCTGGTCGCCGCCGTGCGAGCCACCGTGCGGGCCACCGTGCCCGCCGCCCGCCGGCAGGAGCGGTGCGCCGACGGTCGTCGCGGTCGCCGGGGCGGCCAGCAGGGTCGTCAGCGCGGCGGCACCTGCGCCCGAGAGGGCGAGGAAGGCGCGACGGTCGAGCGCGCGACCGGTGCTCGTCCGCCGGGCGGGTGCGGGGCCACGGGTTCCGGGGTCGTGGGGTCCGGGCAGGGTCATGAGCGTCTCCTTCGACGTCGGCGAACCGTGCGCACCACGATAGTGGGAGCGTTCCCACGAGGGGAAGGGCGCGCGTCGTCCTGCGTCGCCGAGCTCGATGACGCAAGACGGCCCCGCGGGACTCAACCTTTCCCCGTTCCCGGGCGTGTCACAGTCATGACCGTGAACGCACTCGCCCTCGCGGAGGACGACCACGCGCCCGACGACGGGCCACCCGACCAGATCACCCTCGTCCGGGTGGCCACCGACCGCGACCAGGAGTTCGCCGACTTCATGGCCGGCGCCGCGCCCCGGCTCGCGCGCACCGCCTGGCTCCTGTGCGGGGACGCGCACCTCGCCGACGAGCTCGTCCAGCAGGCGCTGACCAAGACCTACCTGCGCTGGTCTACGGCGCGCGAGCGCGACCCGTACGCCTACGCCCGGCAGGCGCTCGCGACCTCGCGCGTCGACCAGTGGAGGCGGCGACGGCGCGAGGTCCTCGTCGCTCCTCCCGACGTGCCCGAGCATCCGGCCGGACCGGCGTCCGCGGAGACGCACGCCGAGCGCGACCGGCTCGTCCGCGCGCTCGCGACGCTCACGCTCCGGCAGCGCCGGATCGTCGTGCTGCGCCACCTCGTCGGGATGACGGAGCGGGAGGTCGCGGACGACCTCGGCGTCTCCGTCGGCACCGTGAAGTCGACGGCGTCGCGCGGGCTCGCGCAGCTTCGCTCGGTCCTCGGCGCGGCGGACGCCGTCCGCTCGCGGGCCGACGCACCGACAGCCGTACGAACCCCCTACCGCCCCACGCACGACCGGACCGACAGGAGGCAGTCATGAACGACACCCTTCCGACCGACGACGAGACGTTCGTCCGCGTGCTGCGCGCACAGGTCGAGGCCGTCGCACCCCGCATCGACGTCGACACCGATCGCGTGCTCCCGGCGGCCCGCCGCGGCCGACGACGGCGGCGCGTCCTCGTCACGGGCGCGTGCGCTCTGGTCCTCGTCACCGGTGGGGCGGGGGCGGCCTCCCACTGGACGGAGCCCACCCCCACGCAACCGTCCGAGGTCGTCCCGGCGAACGGCATCACCGCGACCCCGGAACCCGTCGCGACCGCGGCAGGCGGCGTCCCGGCCGCCGGGCAGTACTGGCGAGTTCGAACCGTGACGCACACGACGGAGACGGGCGCGAACGGCCAGACGCGGGAGCACTCGCAGGGCGTCACCTACTGGACCGCGCGCGACCCCGAGGGCGATTCATACCGGGCCTTCGAGGGCACCGAGGGCCTCGAGCCGTCGCCCGGCTCGACCTTCGGCTCGCTCGTCGTCGCCGGGCAGCTCGTGCCTCTGAGCTGGGACGAGCTCTCTGCGCTCCCGATCGACCCCGCAGAGCTGGACGGGCTCCTGCGCGAGAGCGTCGAGGCGAAGGTGGGGTCGGTGATCGAGGACGCGCTCGCCCAGACGACGTGGAACCTTCTGCAGAACGGCCCCACCACTCCCGCCGTGCGCGACGGGCTCTGGGCGACGCTGACCGGCCTGCCGGGCAGCACTCCGCTGGGCGCCGTCCAGGACGCGCAGGGGCGCACCGGCGAGGGCGTCCAGTGGACCGGCGAGGAGCAGCCCGGCAGGACCGTGCGCCTCGTCTACGACACCGCCGCGCACCGGCTGCTCGAGCTCACCATGGAGATCGACCTCGGCACGCCCGTGTCCGACGCCGAGCCTCCGGCCACCGACGCCTCGCAGGAGTCCGGTACCGGAGAGTTCGGCACGCCCACCAACGTCGTGGAACGCAGGACGTTCCTCGACGAGGGGCCCGTCGATGCGCCGCCCGACCACGACGGGGGCGTCGACTGCTGGGAGACCTGCTGAGGCCCTGGTACGACGACGAGGGCGCCGCACCCGCCGGGTGCGGCGCCCTCGCGGCGTCACGAGCGCGTTGCGTGCAGAGCGACCGCGGCGATCAGAGCCGGACGACCGCCTGGCTCTTGCCGAGCACGCGCGCGCCCTCGAACATCACCGTGAGGTCGACGCGCACGGTCCCGGCCTCGGCGTCGATCGCGCCGACGGTGCCGGTGACCTCGAGCGTCGCGACGCCGGGGTTCGGCACGGGTACGGGGCGCGTGAAGCGCGCCTGGTAGTCGACGACGGCGCCCGGGTCGCCCGCCCAGTCCTCGACGAGCGCGACGGCCGCGCCCATGGTGAACATGCCGTGCGCGATGACACCCGGCAGACCGACCTGGGCCGCGAACGCGTCGTTCCAGTGGATCGGGTTGAAGTCGCCGCTCGCGCCCGCGTAGCGGACGAGACGGGCACGGTCGACGTCGACCGTGCGGGTCCCGACGACGTCGCCGACCGAGAGGTCCGCGAGGACGGGGCGGCCGGGCACGCCGGACTCGGTGCTCATGCGTCCTCCCCGCGGACGGCGAGGGTGGAGCGGACCGTCGCGACCGGCGTCCGGACGGGCTCGCCGTCCTCGCCGGGCGACTCCGCGAGGATCTCGCAGCGCGTGGTGACCATCGCGAGGCCGGCCCGCTCGACGATCGAGTCCACGTGCAGCACGGTCACGAGCTCGTCGCCCGCGACGATCGGCCGGTGATGCGTGAAGCGCTCGTCGGCGTGGACGACGCGCGAGAAGTCGATGCCCGCCTCGGGGTCCTCGATGAGCTGCGCCTCGGCGCGCTGCGCGACGACGACCGCGAACGTGGGCGGTGCGACAAGGTCCGGATAGCCAGCACCCCGCGCCGCCACGAGGTCGTGGTGCACGGGGTGCGTGGAACCGACCGCCGCGGCGAACTCGCGCAGCTTCTCCCTGCCGACGGAGTACGGGGCGTTCGCCGGGTACTCGCGACCGGCGAAGTCTGCGTTGATCGCCACGGGTCGGGTGCCGGACCGCTGGGTCAGCGGGTCTCGCGGTGCGCGGTGTGCTTGCCGCAGCGCGGGCAGAACTTCGCGAGCTCCAGACGGTCCGGGTCGTTGCGACGATTCTTCTTGGTGATGTAGTTGCGCTCCTTGCAGTCCACGCACGCCAGCGTGATCTTGGGGCGAACGTCAGCGCTCTTGCTTGCCACGGTAGTGAGCCACCTCTCGCGCCTCAGGCGCTTGTGCTGTGCAGGCCGCACGACGCCGGCCGCCGTACGGAGATTGTCGAAAGTGGTAGCGGAGGCGGGGATCGAACCCGCGACCTCACGATTATGAGTCGTGCGCTCTAACCATCTGAGCTACCCCGCCGCATGAGGCGAACGCGAGGTCGTCTCGCAGTATTCCAGCAAGACGACCCCGCGTCACCACAGAGCCCCGAAAGGGAATCGAACCCTTGACCTTCTCCTTACCATGGAGACGCTCTGCCGACTGAGCTATCGGGGCAGCGCGGAAAACTCTACACGCAACCGGGCGCGGTACGAAATCGGCGGGATTCCGCCGGTCCGGGCCCGTCGCGGCTCGGACCGGCGCCCTCCGGTGACGAACCACGACGGGGCGTCACCGTGAGGTGACGCCCCGTCGCTCCGGTGGCAGGTGAGGGATTCGAACCCCCGAAGGCTGAGCCGTCTGATTTACAGTCAGATCCCTTTGGCCGCTCGGGCAACCTGCCGTGTGGAGCTGTCGCGCACGACCGACCCGTGAAACGTCGTGCGGGGTGGCCATGGCGGCGAGCCAACGATACAGCCCGTCCGGCCGCAGTGCGAAATCCGCTCCGCGGCGGGCTCCTAGAGTGGTCCAGTGACCGACCCTGCTCCCTCGCCGGAGCGCACCCCCTCCACGCCGGAGCGCACACCGGACCTCGACGACACGGCTGCACGACCCGACCAGCGCCCCGCACCCACCCCCGGCGCCCTCGACCGCCGGGGCGTCATCTTCGGCGCGAGCGCCTACGTCCTGTGGGGCGCCATGCCGCTCTACTTCCCGCTCCTCGAGCCCGCCGGGCCGCTCGAGATCATCGCGCACCGCGTCGTCTGGAGCCTCGTCGTCTGCGTGCTGCTGCTCGTCGTCGCGCGACAGCTCGGCCGGTTCGTGCGCGTCCTGCGCACCCCGCGCACGCTCGCGCTGCTGGGCGTGGCCGGCGTGCTCGTCGCCACCAACTGGACGATCTACGTCTACGGCGTGCTGTCGGGCCACGTGCTCGACGCCGCCCTGGGGTACTTCGTCAACCCGCTCGTCACGGTACTCCTCGCCGTCGTCGTGCTGCGCGAGCGGTTGCGACCCGCGCAGTGGGTCGCCCTCGCGATCGGCACGGCAGCGGTCGTCGTCATCGCGGTCGGGGTCGGGCGGGTGCCCTGGATCGCGCTCGGCGTCGCCTTCAGCTTCGGGCTCTACGGGCTCGTGAAGAACCGCGTCGGCAGGAATGTCGAGGCCCTGCCCGGCCTCGCCGCCGAGACGACCACGATCGCGCCGCTGGCGATCGCCTACCTCGCGTGGCTCGGCGCGACGGGGAACGGCACGTTCTCGCCCGCCGACCCCGGCCACGCCCTGCTGCTCGCGTCGTCGGGGCTCGTCACCGCCGTCCCGCTCCTGCTGTTCTCGTCCGCGGCGCGGCGCATCCCGCTGTCGCTCGTCGGCATGCTCCAGTACCTCGCGCCCGTCCTGCAGTTCCTCTGCGGGGTCCTCGTGTTCCACGAGCACATGCCGCCCGCGCGGTGGGCCGGGTTCGTCCTGGTGTGGCTCGCGCTCGTCGTGCTCACGGCCGACGGCCTGCACGCGTCGCGCGCCGCGCGGATGGCACGCGCGACGACGCGCTGACAAGCCGCGTCGACATCGGGCGCCGACGTTCACGTCCCCGACGACCCCCGTTCACGGCGCGCCCGTAGCGTCGCAGCGCCGGTCGACGCGTCGTCTCCCGGGCCGACCTTCGTCTGTTCTGACAGCGCTGGCGGCAGCCCGTGCGACGGCCGCACCCGGCTCGTCCCCCACGGCTATCGAAAGGTCCTCCCGTGCCACGAGGCTCCCGACGGCTGCTTGCCGCAGCCGCGCCCGCCACCGCGCTCGCCGTCCTCGCGACGAGCGTCGGCCTCACCGCCGCGCCCGCCACCGCCCGGCCCGCCACCGCCGCCCCCACCGCCACGGCCACGGCCACCGACGACGTCGGCTCCCGGTTCACGCTCGCGGTGCTGCCGGACACGCAGTTCTACTCCCGCTACGCGCAGTCGAACTTCGAGCCCGACTACGGGACGAACCCGTTCGCCGCGCAGACGGCGTGGCTGGCCGAGCACGCCGACGAGCTGAACATCCCGTTCGTCACCCACCTCGGAGACGTCGTCGACCGGGTCGGTGTGGAGAACGAGTGGACGACGGCGGACGCGGCGATGCGCACGCTCGAGGACGTCGCGCTCCCCTACTCGATCCTTGCCGGCAACCACGACGTGCTGAACTCGCGCGACGACCTCTACGACACCGGGTACGACCTCGCCGCCGAGCCCTTCCTGCGGTGGTTCGGCCCTGAGCGCGCCGCGGACCAGGCGACCGACGGCGGGGTCGACCCGACCGGCATGAACCAGTACCAGGTGTTCGAGGCCGAGGGGCAGCAGTTCCTCGTGCTCGGTCTCTCGTGGCGCGCGTCCGACGCGACGCTCGCGTGGGCGGACGACGTCATCGCCGCGCACCCGACGACGCCCGTGATCCTGACGTCGCACGACGTCATCAACGCCGACCTCGGCGCCGACGGCCGCACCGGCGGCACGAGCGCCAACGGCGAGCGCCTGTGGGACGAGCTGATCGCGCAGAACGACCAGATCTTCCTCACCCTCAACGGGCACTACCACGGCGCCGCCGTGACCGAGCGCACCAACGACGCCGGCAACACCGTCACGCAGATCCTCATGGACTACCAGATGGCCTACGAGGGCGGGAACGGGTACCTCGGGCTGTTCGAGTTCGACCTGTCGAACGACATGATCGACGTCGAGACCGTCTCGCCGTGGGTCGTCAGCAAGCCCGCGGAGTCGCTCACGTCGTACGACGACCCTGTGCTCGAGGGCGACGCGCAGCGGTTCTCGATCCCCGTCGACTTCTCCGAGCGCTTCGGCGGGTTCGACCCGGCTTTCGGCCCGGGCGAGGGACAGTGGCCGTCGCTGAGCGACCGTGCGGTCGAGCTGATCACCGACGGCTTCGAGGGCGTGCCCGGCACGACGGACGTCGCGCCCGGGAACCGCGAGGACTACGTCGCGGTCGACGGCACGCTCGCACACTGGCGCACGACCGGGGAGACCGGGATCCTCGCCGAGGGCGGGATCGTCGAGGACGTCGCGGGCGACAGCGACCTGCACCGCGTCACGATCGCCGAGTCGGGCTCCCCGACCGCGCAGGTCGAGGACGTCACCGTCGTCGACGAGACCTACCCGTACTCCTCCTCGGGCCAGGCCGTGTGCTTCGCGGGCTCGACCAAGGTCACGGACCGGTACAGCTACCTGTCGACCGCCGCCGACGCCGCGGTCAACGACGCCGACCTCTCCGGCGGCTACACGATCGAGACGTTCGTCCGGATGGACGCGTCCTGGACCGCGGACGACAACGCGTGGAGCAAGGCCCTCACGCGCACCGGCAACCGCTCGAAGATCCCCGGCATGCCGTGGAGCCGGTGGGACTACACGGCGTCTCCCGCGGCGCTCGGCATCTCCAACCTCCGCGAGCTCCAGTGGACCGAGGTCGGCCAGGACGCGACGAAGGGCGACCGCACCAGCTGGTCCGGCGAGATCATGGTCGACACGTGGAGCCACGTCGCGATCGTCAACGACCCCGCGACGGCCGAGACCACGACGTACGTCAACGGCGCACCGGTCCTGCGCACGGCCCTGGACACCGTCGGGGCGTCCTTCAACCCGGGCATGCCGTGGATCGTCGGTGCCGACTGGGTCGACGACGCCGCCACGAACGGTTGGCACGGCTGCGTGGGCGAGACGCGCGTCGTCGACCGCCCGCTCGACCGCGGCGAGTGGCTCACGGCCCGCCCGGACCTCGCCGGCCTCGAGGTGACGGACGTCCCCGAGCAGCCCGTCCCCGCGGACGCGACCGAGGTGGAGCTCGCCGGTGTCGGCACGCCGCGCGCGACGGTCACGGCGGCTCCCGGCGCCGCCCCGGCGCTCACGACGACCGTCGCCGAGGACGGCACCTGGTCGCTCGCGATCCCCGCGACCGCGGTCGGGACGACGGGCACCGTGGTCTCCGTCGTGCAGGGCTTCGGCGACCGGGTCTCCGACGCGGTCGAGGTGCCGCTCACGCGCGCCGGCGACCCGGACGACGAGCTCGACCACACGGTCGACGTGCAGGTGCGCCAGCTCGGGACGCGGCCGTACCTCACGGTGCGCGTGCGCAACGACGCGGACGTCGCCGTGGACGTCACCGTGGAGACGCAGTACGGCAGCCGCACGTTCGAGGACGTCGACCCGGGCCGGAACGCCTACCACGCGTTCCCGATGCGCAGCGGCGACGGCTCGGCGGGGACGGTCACCGTCACGGTGAGCGCCACGCAGGGTGGTGTGACGGTCACCGACGGCTCCGTCCTCGGGGCCGACGCGACCCGCTGACCGCTCGCGGGACCACGCACCCGGGTCCCCGGGCGGGCGCTGCGCTCGCCCGGGGACCCGGGTGCGACCGCCGGCAGGGACCGTCCCCGACGGTCGGCGTGCGCCCGACTCGGCTACCGTGGGCTGCGCACGCGGCAGCACGCAGCGCCGCGCCGGACACGTCACGAGGGAGAACCCATGGCCGACTCGTCGTTCGACATCGTGAGCAAGGTCGACCGCCAGGAGGTCGACAACGCGCTCAACCAGGCCGCGAAGGAGGTCGCGCAGCGGTACGACTTCCGCAACATCGGAGCCTCGATCGCCTGGAGCGGCGAGAGCATCGTCATGGTCGCCAACTCGGCCGAGCGCGTCCTCGCCATCCTGGACGTCTTCGAGACCAAGCTCATCAAGCGCGGCATCTCGCTCAAGTCGCTCGACACGGGCGACAAGGAGCCCAAGCCTTCCGGCAAGGAGTACCGGCTCGCGGCGACCCTCAAGGAGGGTCTGTCGAGCGAGAACGCGAAGAAGATCACGAAGATCATCCGCGACGAGGCCCCCAAGGCCGTCAAGACGCAGATCACGGGCGACGAGGTCCGGGTGACCTCGAAGTCCCGCGACGACCTGCAGACCGTCATCGCGCTGCTCAAGGGCGCGGACCTCGACGTCGCGCTGCAGTTCACGAACTACCGGTAGTCCGCGGTGGCCCTGCCCGGCGGCGGTCCGCACCTCGCGCCGTCCGCCCACCCGGGCGCAACGCGCCCAGCCGGACTACCGCTCCTCGTCGCGACCGACCTCGACGGGACGCTCCTGCGCTCCGACGGGAGCGTGTCCGCGCGCACGCGCGCCGCGCTCCTCGCCGCCGAGGACGCCGGCGTGGAGATCGTCTTCGTCACGGCGCGCCCGCCGCGCTGGCTCGCGCCGCTGCGCGACGTCGTCGGCGGGCACGGTCGCGTGATCTGCCTCGGTGGCGCGGCCGTGTGGGACCTCGCGACCGGGCGCGCGCTCGACGTGTGCGGCTTCGCCGACGCCGACGCGCGGCGGCTCGTCGCCGACCTGCGTGCCGAGGTCCCGGACGTCGTGCTCGCGCTCGAGCGTGTCGAGGGGCCGACGTTCG
This sequence comes from Cellulosimicrobium sp. BMG9.23, assembly GCF_059159985.1. Taxonomy (NCBI): domain Bacteria; kingdom Bacillati; phylum Actinomycetota; class Actinomycetes; order Micrococcales; family Promicromonosporaceae; genus Cellulosimicrobium; species Cellulosimicrobium sp. BMG9.23. The sequence goes on along the minus strand of NZ_JBZGBZ010000001.1, from coordinate 258,465 downwards.
ACCCGGGCTTCCGCTCGCGGGCCGACGACACGACGGACCCGGCCGAGGCCGACGTCGTGCGCCCCGTGGAGGAGACGCTCGGGTCCGCCGCCGACCGGTCGACCCCGGGCGCCGTCGGGAAGATCCTCGCGCGGCGCGCAGGCGCCCCGCCGCCGCCCGACGCGCCCGCGACGCAACCCGTCGTCGTCGCGCACGGCGGTACCGACGACGACGCGGCACAGGAGCGGTTCTTCGCCGAGGTGCGCGAGGTCGTGGGCGACCGCGCGCACCTCGCCTACTCCGGTGCGGCGGGCCTCGCCGAGCTCCTCGCACCGGACATCACGAAGGACGCCGCGCTCGCGCGCTGGTGCGACCGTCTCGGTGTTCGCGCACAGGACGTGTGGGCGTTCGGCGACATGCCCAACGACATACCGATGCTCCGCTGGGCGGGCCGCTCCTTCGCCGTCGCCAACGCTCACCCCGACGTCCTCGCGGCCGCGACCGACCGGGCCGGCTCGAACGACGACGACGGGGTGGCGCTCGCGCTACTCGACGAGCTTGCCCGCCACGGAGTCGTCGTCACGCCGGAGTGAGGCGATCTCGTCCGGCACCGGGGGGACCTGCTCGGCCTCGACGCCGCCGTCGGGCGACCAGACGAGGTTGACGCGCAGCGCCGGGTCTGTGGCCGGGAAGTCGGACCTGTTGTGGCACCCGCGCGTCTCGCGGCGCGCGAGCGCGGATTCCAGCGTCGCGCGCGCCGCCAGGAGGGAACCTCGGAGGTCGAACGCGTGGGCGAGGTCGTCGTACCCGGCGATGTCGGGGTGCGCGACGACGGCCGCGGCGCGGTCCTCCACCTCGCCCAGCCGCCGCAGCCCCTCGGTCAGCCCGTCCTCCGAGCGGACGACGCCCGCGTGCGCGGACATGAGGTCGCGCACCTCGCGCTGGAGGCGGCGTGCGTTCTCCTGGCGGGCCGCGTCCGCACCGAGGGGCGTCCCGAGGCCCAGGAAGCGGTCGACCTCGTGCGCGGCCTCCGCGAGCGCGTCGCGGTCCCGTCGAGGGGCGTCCGCCCCGATCGCGAACTCCGCCGCGGCCTCGCCCGTGATCCGCCCGTACACGAGGAGCTCGATCAAGGAGTTGCCGCCGAGCCGGTTCGCCCCGTGCAGCCCGCTCGCCGCCTCGCCGATGACGTACAGGCCGGCGACGTCGGTCGCGTGGTCGGCGGCCGCGACCCGCACCCCGCCCATGGAGTAGTGCGCCGTGGGGGCGACCTCCATGGGCGTCGTCGTGATGTCGAGCATCTGGAGGTCCAACATCATGCGGTAGACCCGCGGCAGCCGGTCGAGCACCTGCTCGCGCGGCAGGTGCGACACGTCGAGGTAGACGCCGCCCTTCGCGGTGCCACGCCCCTCCGCGATCTCGGTGAAGCCCGCGAGCGCGACCCGGTCGCGCGTGGACAGCTCCATGCGCTGCGGGTCGTACCGCTCCATGTACCGTTCCCCCGCGGCGTTGCGCAGGATCCCGCCCTCGCCGCGAGCGGCCTCCGACACGAGCGTGCCCGCGGCGTCCTCGGGCTCGAGGATCCCCGACGGGTGGAACTGCACGAGCTCGGCGTCGCGCAGTCGCGCACCGGCCAGCACCGCGAGGCGCCACGAGTCCCCGGTGTTCTCGTCCCGGCGCGACGACGTGCGCCGCCAGATCCGCGTGTGGCCGCCCGCGGCCAGGATCACAGCGTCCGCGTGGATCGTCACGCGCGCACCGTCGGTCACGTCGAAGCCGTACGCCCCGAAGACGCGCCCGCCCGAGGTGAGGATCCGGGTCACGTAGACCGTGTCGAGGACCGGCACGCGCAGCTCGCCGGCGCGTCGCACGAGCGTGCGCTGGATCTCGAGCCCCGTGTAGTCGCCCGCGAAGGCGGTGCGCCGGTAGGAGTGCGCGCCGAAGAACCGCTGGCTGATCCGCCCGTCGTCCTCGCGGGCGAACGGCATGCCCCACCTCTCGAGGTCCTCGATGCCACGCTCTGCGCCGCGCGTCACGATCTCGACGACGTCGGGGTCCGCGAGCCCGTACGACTCGGTGATCGTGTCCGCCGCGTGCTGCTGCCACGAGTCCTCGGGGTCCATGGTCCCGAGCGCGGCGTTGATGCCACCGGCCGCGAGACTGGTGTGCGCGTCGTGGCGGCGGCGCTTGCCCACCGCGAGGACGTCGACCCCCCGTTCCGCGAGCTCGATCGAGGCGCGCAGGCCGGCGCCTCCCGTGCCGATCACGAGGACGTTCGTCGCGAGACGTCGATGACTCCACTGCATGGCGGGACCTCCGTCGGTGCACCAGGGTCGCCCGGCCCGGGGGTCCGGGCGACGGTCCCGGGGAACCGGGGCCTCCGTCCACGGTAGGCACGGCGACACCCGCGCGGACCGGGTCGTGAGACGGGTCACGCAGCCGGTGCGTCACGCTCGTCGGTCACGCTCCTGCGTCACGCTCGGGCGTCACGCTCCTGCGTCACGCAGGAAGATCACACCGGATGGCCGCGCGCGGTCAGTGGTACGTGATCCCGCCGTAGCCCGGCCCGTGCCCGGCCATCGCCTCGAGGCGCTTGATGCGGTCGGCCATGGGCGGGTGCGTGGCGAACATCTTCGCGACACCGGCGCCCCGGAACGGGTTCGCGATCATGAGGTGCGAGACGTCGACGAGGTCCCGGTTCTGCGGCAGCGGGGCACGCTGCGTCCCCGCGTCGAGCTTGCGCAGCGCGGACGCGAGCGCGAGCGGGTCGCCGGTGAGCCGCGCGCCGTCCTCGTCCGCGTCGTACTCGCGGGTGCGCGAGATCGCCAGCTGGATGAGCATGGCCGCGATCGGGGCGAGGATCATCATGGCGAGCGCGGCGAGCGGGTTGCCGCCCCGCTCACGGTCCCCTCCGAAGAACAGGAGGAACTGGGCCAGCGACGTGATGACGCCCGCGAGCGCCCCCGCGACCGAGGACGTCAGGATGTCGCGGTTGTACACGTGCATGAGCTCGTGCCCGAGCACCCCGCGCAGCTCGCGCTCGTCGAGGATCCGCAGGATGCCCTCCGTGCAGCAGACCGCGGCGTTCTTGGGGTTGCGACCGGTGGCGAACGCGTTCGGCGCCTGCGTGGGCGAGACGTACAGGCGCGGCATCGGCTGGCGCGCCTCGGTCGAGAGCTCGCGGACGATGCGGTACATGGCCGGCTGCTCGAGCTCGCTCACCGGTCGGGCGTGCATGGCCCGGATCGCGATCTTGTCGGAGTTCCAGTAGCCGTAGAACGTCGTCACGAGGCCGATGCCCACGAACACCCAGAGCAGGCTGGCCTTGGCCCCGAACAGGGCCCACAGGCCGAGCACGACCGCCCACATGCCCCCGAACAGCGCGGCGGTCTTCAGACCGTTGAAGTGCTGGCGTCGTCCCACGGGCGCTCCTTCCATGCTCGGGGCGGCCCACCGTGGTGCCGGGCCGCCCGCTGGGCGGCGTTCCTGCCGCCGCCCACCAGGTGAACGCGCCACGGTCCCGACACGTTCCCAGGGCACCCGTCGCACCGCCCGGCCTGTCGCCCGGTCCTGTCGCCCCGCACCGGCACGACGACGGCGCCCCACCCGGGAGGGCGGGGCGCCGTCGTGACGTGGAGCCGGAGGTCAGCCGACCTGCGACTCGCCGCGCGCGACGCGGATCATGTCCTCGCGCGGGACGACCTTGATGCGCTCGCGCCCGTGCGGCTCGCCGAGACCGCGCTCGTACGCGTCGAGCAGCTCCCAGCCGGACCACTCGACGTAGTCGACGCCGCGCTCCGCGAGGAACTCGACGACGGCGTCCGGCGTGCCGAGCGGGGCGACGCGCCCCGCCTCGAGGTCGGCCGACGCGACGTCGCCGCCGTCGCCGGCACCGGTGACGTCCTCGACGAGGTGGCGGATCGTCTCGGACGCGTCGGACTTCGTGTGGCCGATGAGCCCGACCGGACCGCGCTTGATCCAGCCGGTCGCGTACACGCCCGGCAGGTGCTCGCCGTCGATGTCGAGGACGCGGCCCTCGCGGTTCGGGATGACGCCCTTGAGCTCGTCGAAGGGGATCTCGGGGAGCGGGGAGCCGAAGTAGCCGACCGCGCGGTACACGGCCTGGACGGGCCACTCGTGGAACTCCCCGGTGCCGGACACGGTGCCGTCGCCGTTGAGCTGCGTGCGCTCGGTGCGCAGCGCCTCGACCTTGCCGTCGCCGAGGATCGCGGCGGGCGCGTGGAGGAAGTGCAGGTGCAGGCGGCGCGACGCCGTGTGCTCGCTCGGATCCTTGAGCGTCCAGTCCGTGAGGGTCTTGACGACCTGCTTCGTCTGGTTCGACGAGCTGATCGCGGCCATCGAGCCCTCGTCGAACTCGAAGTCCTCCGGGTACACGATGACGTCGACGTCGGGCACGTGGCCGAGCTCGCGCAGCTCGAGCGGCGAGAACTTCGCCTGCGCCGGGCCACGACGGGCGAACACGTGCACGTCGGTCACCGGCGACGTCTTGAGGGTCTCGTACACGTTCTGCGGGATCTCGGTCGGCAGGAGGTCGTCGGCGTGCTTGGCGAGGATGCGTGCGACGTCGAGCGCGACGTTGCCCGCGCCGAGCACCGCGACCTGCGGCGCCTCGAGCGGCCACGTGCGCGGGACGTCCGGGTGCCCGTCGTACCAGGACACGAAGTCTGCGGCGCCGTAGGACTCGGGCAGGTCGATGCCCTCGATCTGCAGCGCCGTGTCGCGGATCGACCCGGTCGAGAAGATCACGGCGTCGTAGTACTGGCGCAGGTCGTCGAGCTTGAGGTCGACGCCGTAGTCCACGTTCGCGAGGAGGCGGATGTCGCCCCGGCTCAGCACCTTGTGGAGCGCGACGATGATCTGCTTGATGCGCGGGTGGTCCGGCGCGACGCCGTAGCGCACGAGCCCGAACGGTGCGGGCAGGCGCTCGAAGAGGTCGATGCTCACGTCGAGATCGGTCTTGGACAGGATGTCCGCGGCATAGATCCCGGCGGGACCCGCGCCGACGATCGCGACGCGCAGGGGACGGATGCTGCTCACAGGACAAGGTGCCTTCCGGTCGAGGACGGGAGTCTGGTGCTCGGTGTGGTGCTCGGTCTGGTTCGCCGAGGCACGAGCAGGGCTCGTGCCCGGCCGCAGCACGGCGGGCCGATGCTGACCGACCGCAGGAGACCACCTCGATTGTACGGCCGGGTGAGGGTAACCTCACTCAGCCCTCTCCCGATCCTCCTACTGTGCCAGCGGTCTCGCCAGGTGGATAGGGCGTCTTGTGATCCGGGCGAATGTAAACGGTGACGGTCTTGCGGTCTCACCACGGGCAGCCACCGACGAGTACCGGCAGCTACCGGTCGAGGCGCAGGCTCCCCTGCACCGCCCGGATCTCCTCGCCGGCCCACGGGTGCTGCGCGAACGTGCACGTGCCCGTCGTCTGCACGACGTCCGCGACCGGCCCGCGCGGCACGACGACCGTGCGCACCGACTGCACGAGCACGACGCCGCCCCCGCCCTTGAACGACGCCTCGACCCAGCGGCCGGCCAGCCCGTCGACGTCGATCTCACCGCTGCCCAGCTCACGCAGCCTGGGCAGCGGGCGGAGCTTGCGGACCACCTCGGCGTGCGCGTCGTCGAGCGTCGCGTCGGCCCGCACGCGCGAGACCACGACGATGACGTTCGGGTTGAACTCCCCTTCCGGCACCTCCCGCCCGAGCGCGAGCGGGAGCGCGACGTGCGGCAGCGGGAGCCAGCCCTCCGGGGCCGTCACGCGGACACCCACGGGTGCGGGGAAGTCGTCGCTCGGGTAGCGCAGCTCGGTCATGCGGCGGGGCCTCTCGTCGGGGGTGGTGCCTCAGCAGTCTCGCAGACCGCCCCGCTCCCGGACGCGCCGAGGGCGCAGGACCCCTTGCGGGATCCTGCGCCCTCGGTGGACCGCAGTGGTGCTCGCGGATCAGGAGTTCGAAGCCTGCTCCTGCTGCTGCGCGTTCTGCGTGGCCTTCTGGCCGGCCTCGGTGAGCATCTGCGAGACGTTGTTCAGCTGCGTCTGCGCAGCCGGCCAGTCGCTGCCCTTGAACTGCTGGGCGTCGGGGCCCTCCCAGGTGACACCCTGGACCTGGGTGTTCAGCGTGTTCATCGTGGTCCGGATCTCGTCCGCCTTCTGCTGCAGCGTCTGACCGAGCCCGCGGAGGTCCTCGACGTTAGCGCCCCAGTATCCAGCCATGGTTCATCTCCTTCTGTCCTCGGCCCCCACCGTGCGTGAGCGCCGTCCCGTTGTCGATGGCCCTACTCAACCATCGGCCCCCGCACGCGTCGATGGGGAGGCCTCCCCATCGCCCGTGCCGGAAGTGCTTCCGAGCGTCCTGCGCCCTCAGCGGGGCAGCGCCACGTGCATCTTGCGCGCCCGCCCCGAGACCACGAGGAAGCCGCGGCCAGGCGGGAAGTCGGCGCGGCGCAGCCGCCCGAGACCCGTCCCGAGCAGCGTGTCCCCGTCGAGGTCGCCCGGCGTCAGCAGCAGACCCGACCGGCCGGCCTTGAACGGCTGGGCGATGGCCCACGCCTGCCCCCACGTCGACGACTCCGCCTCGCCCACCACGAGCTGCTCCGCGCGCACGGCCGTCCGCACGAACGCCGCGAGCGGCTGCTCCGCGGGGGTCCCCGTGAACTCCGTGACCGACTCGACGAGCACCGTCAACGACCCCGGGCGCAGCGAGCCGCCCTCGAGCGCGGCGGTGAGGCTCTCGAGCAGCGTCACGACGTCCTCGGGGGACGTCGCGGTCGTGTCCCACGCGTCGAGCGAGGAGATGCTCGTGCGGCGCGGCGCGAGGTAGACCACCCGGCCCGCGCGCGCCCGGCGCACGGCCTGCGCGATGGTGACGAGCGCCGTCGTCCGCCCGCCTCCCGGGGGACCCGACAGCATGAACGTGCCGCGGGCGGGCAGCGCCACGGGCGCGATGTCGAGGTCGTCCAGGCCGATCGTGGGGCGGTCCCCCGTGAGCTCGGGCAGCACGTCCAGCGTGAAGCTGTCCGGCAGCCGCTCGACACCGGGCGCCTGCGGGATGCCGAGCCGCGACATCGCGTCGCGCAGCCGGCCCAGCTCGCGGGCCTGCAGCGCGACGTTCGCGTCGCCGCCGAGCACCGCGACCTGGACCTCGTTCTCCTCGAGGATGCCGCGCCCGGGGGGCGACGTCAGCGTGAGGACGTCCTTCGGGACGCCGAGCGTCATGTAGTCGTCCTCGTTCGCGAGGCGCAGCACGAGACGCTTCTGGATGGTCGACCCGAGCGACGTCGGGACCGAGGCCGCGCGGTCGCCCGTGACGACGACGTGCACGCCCACCTGGCGGCCGTCCGTCGCGATCTGCGTGAAGGCACCCCAGACGGGGAACGCGTGCGACGGACGGAACTCGTACGTGTCGCGGAACGCACCGATCCCGTCGACGAGGAGCAGGATGCGCGGCTCGTCAGGGACGTTCGCGATCCGGCGGTACTCGTTGAGATCACCCGCACGCACCGCGGCGTAGCGCGCGGACCGCTCGTCCACGACGTCGCGCAGCGTGCGCAGCACGCGCTGGACCCGTTCCTCGTCGTCCCCCTGGACCACCGCCCCCACGTGGGGCAGGTCCTCGAGCATGCGCAGGCCGCTCGCGCCGGCGTCGATCGCGTACACCTGGACGGGACCGCCGCGCGCGGTGATCGCCGCCGACACCGCGATGGTGCGCAGCGTCGCGCTCTTGCCGGAACCACCCGTGCCGTAGATCGCCATGTTGCCGTCGCGGTCCGGCTCGTAGAACACGGTGGGCTGCGTCTGCGTGGTCGGGTCGTCCTCGACGCCGAGCAGGAGCATCGCGTCGGTGCGGGGGTTCGGCAGGCGGGCGAGGTCGTAGGTGCGCGCGAGCTCGGGGAGCCACGGCTTGCGGGGCGCCGGGACCGCCGCCTCGACGGCCGCTCGCGAGATCGTCGCGACCACGCGCGAGATGTCGTTGGGGCCCGGGTCCTGCGTGTCGTCCTCGACGTCGGGCTCCGGGAGCTCCCAGCGCAGACCTGTGCCGAACGACATCTCCTGCACGTCGATCCGGGACGGCTCGGGGCGCGAGGACGTCCAGCCGCCCGCGTACCCCGTCTGGAACGGGGTGATGCGGCCGGGACCGGTCTTCACGGCGCCACGGCCCGGGATCGACGGGTCGAAGTGGGCCGCCATGGGGATGCCGAGGATGTCGGTCGAGTCGTCCTCGTCCGCCATGCGCAGCGCGACGCGCAGGTTCGTGTTGGCGCGCAGGTTGTCCTTGATGACGCCCGCGGGCCGCTGCGTCGCGAGGATGAGGTGCAGGCCGAGCGAACGACCGCGCTGCGCGACGTCGACGACGCCGTCGACGAACTCCGGGACCTCGTTGACCAGGGCCGCGAACTCGTCGACGACGATGAGCAGGCTCGGCGGGGCGTCGGGGTCGCCGGTGCGCTCGAGCGACGCGAGGTCCTTGGCCTTCTTGCGGTTCAGCAGATGCTCGCGGTACCGCAGCTCCGCGCGCAGCGACGTCAGCGCACGCCGCACGAGGTGCGGGGACAGGTCGGTGACGAGACCGACGGTGTGCGGCAGGTTCACGCAGTCCGCGAAGGCCGCGCCGCCCTTGTAGTCGACGAACAGGAACGTCACGCGGTCCGGGCTGTGCGCGGCCGCCATGCCGAGCACCCACGACTGGAGGAACTCCGACTTGCCCGCACCCGTCGTCCCGCCGACGAGCGCGTGCGGCCCCTGGGTGCGCAGGTCCAGGTAGAGCGGCTCCGTCCCGGAGTGCCCGACGAGGCCGCGCAGGTTCGTCGGGGTGCGGCGCCGCACGGGCGGCGAGCCGTCGCGCGGGGTCAGGGAACCGTTCTCGCGCCACGCGTCGACGAGGATCGACGGGTCCTCCGCGAGCGACGTGCCCGCGAGCGCCAGGTAGGAGACGGAGCGCGGCAGGTCGGAGTCGTCGTCGACGGGCGCACCGACGTCGACGACGGGCGCGAGGATGCGCGCGACGTCGTGCGCGGTCGCGAGGTCCACGGTCTCGCACGTCACGGGGAACGACAGGCGCCCGACGCGCACCTCCCCCGTCGTCGCGCCCTGGGCCGCGCCGGGACGACCCGCGCCCTGCGCGTCGGCCGCGGCGCCGGTCTCCTCGACGAGGACGAACGTGCGGCACGCGGCAGGCAGCTGCTCCACGGACGGCGCGACCCACACGAGGTGCACCCCCGCGTCCGCGCCGCGCTCGGCGAGCCGGGTGAGGCGCGAGCGGTCCACCGGCGCGTCGTCCTCGACGAGCACGACGACGCTCGGCAGGACGGGCTTCGGGGTGTCCTGCGGCTCCTCCGGGTCGATCGGGCCGCGCAGCTCGGCGTGGGCGCCGAGGTCGGCCCCGCGGAGCTCGACGATGTCCTCGAGCCGGGACAGCAGGGACAGCGCGGCGCCCGGGTTGTCGGCGAGGTGCGCGCCACCGCCGAGCGGGCTGTGCGGCGAGCCGGTGTGCGGGAGCCACTCGAGCCACTCCCAGTCCGCGCGCGAGCGCTGCGACGTGATGGCGGCGAGGACCAGCTCGGACGGCGAGTGCAGCCCGGCGAGCTGCACGAGGATCCCGCGGCCGACGGCGTCCGCCGTGGCCCCGGCGCCGGCGATGCCCAGCGCGCCGTCGGTGCGCAGTCGCGCCACGACGGGCACGCCGTCGATCGTCGCGCACTGCGCGTGGAGCTTCTCGAGCTCGTTCCAGAACTCAGGGAGCGAGTTGTTCTCGTTCTGCTGCTCGACCTGGGCGCGCGACGGCGCGGTCCCCAGCCCGACGCGCACGGTGAGGAACGCGTCGTGCTCGGGCCGGTGGGTCCACAGGAGACCACCCAGGCGACGGACCGCGTCGACCGTGTCCGTGACGGACGGTGCCTCCGTGAGGCGCACGGCCCGTTCGACGGCGTGCGTGCGGTCGATGGTGTCGCGCATCGCGGCGACCGACGCCCGGAACTGCTCGACCTGGGCCTTGAACTTGCGCTTGGCCTGCGACCGCTGGTCGACGTAGTTGCCGAGCATCATGATCGGGCTGAGCGCGATGAACACGATCGACAGGATGTTGCGTGTCACGGAGTAGAGGATCACGCCCATGATGAGCGGCGCGACCATCGCGAGGTACGGGAAGCGCGCCGGGTCCTGGGGCTGCGGCGGCTTCGGGGCCCGGAGCTTGCGCTCGCCGAACCGTGCGACCACGCGCGGCGACCGGTTGAACTCGACGACGGGGCTGGTCGGGGCGAGGCTCGTCGACCGGTGCAGCGACACCACGGAGACCACGGTGCTGCCGATCGCGACGGTGTCCGCCGACGTCAGCGTCGAGCGCGTCATGCGCTGACCGCCCATGACCAGACCGTTCGCCGAGTTCGTGTCGGTGATCTCGATCGACTCGCCGACGGTGATGCGCGCGTGCCGCTTCGACACCTGCGGGTCGGACAGACGGATGTCCATGTTGCGGTCACGGCCGACGTAGCTCGTCCCGACCGGCAGCGGGAACTCGCGCCCGGCGTCCGGCCCCTCGAGCACCCGCAGGACGGCGACCGCGGCGCCGCGGTCCTGCCCCGGGGAGTCGAACTGCTCGGAGACCCGCACGATCGAGACGGCCGAGCCCGAGCGCAGTCCCGCCTCGACGAGGTCGCTCGTCGGCGACAGCACGCGGCCCTGGCCCGACGTCCCGACCGCCGTCGGGGTCCCGGTCACCTGGAGCGTGAGCCGCTCCGGCACGGACGAGCCGGCGCGCGTCGGGTCGCCCGCGAACAGCGCCTCCGCGACGTCGCGCACGGTCGCTGTCGCGTCGGCCGTGACGGCGACGTTCGTCGTCGTCGAGTCGGGGCGGTGCAGGGTGAGCTTGATGCGCACAGGGGCGTCCTCGGGGGGTCCTCGGGGGTGGTCCTGGGTCGTGGCCGCGCCGTGGCCGGCGCGAGCGGGTCAGCCGTCGTCGGCCGCGTCGAGCAGGGGCAGGTCGGCGGACGTCACGAGGCGCGACGCGACCGCGTACTCGACGAGCCGCGCCCGCCGGTTCGTCGCGAGCGCCCCGGGGCCGCCGCGCAGCCCCTTCACGCCGATCCGGTCGAGCTTGTCGCACACGTTGTCGAGCTTGCGGTTGAACCGCGTCGTCGCCCACCCGAGCCGCGCGGCCGCCGCAGCCGACGACGGGATCTCGGACAGCCCGGTGCCGTCGCGGCGGAGCATCGGCTCGGCGAGCGAGACGATGAGCTGCTTCTGGCTCGTCGTGAACGTGATCATCCCGATGGTCGTCGCCCCGGAGTCCGCGTCCTCCGACCGGATCTCCTGGTACGGCGCGCCGTGCAGCTGCGCGAGGATCTCGTACGTCGTCGGGCCGGCGGTGAACACGATCGAGGTCGTGGGGAAGACGATCGGGAGCCGGTTCCCGGGCGAGAGCCAGGACTGCACGCCGCCGCCGGCGTCGCACACCGTCGCGGAGATGAGGGAACCCACGTTCGCGAGCCACCAGATCCCGCTCTCGAACGAGACCCGCAGGAAGCGGCGGTGCAGGTACGGGTTGTCCTCGATCGAGAGGTCGCCGTCGCGGCCGATCTCGAACACGTCGCCGTCGTCCGCGGACGGGCGGAACCACTCGCCGCAGAACTCGATCGCGAGCTCGCTCATCCGGCGTCCCCCTCGACGCACGCGGTCTGCGGGCTGGCGGACGGCCTGCCGTCACGCATCACGATGACCTCGATGCACACGCGCTCGTCCGGTGCCGCGCTGAGCTCGACGGTGTCCTGGTCCCAGATCTCCTTGTACTGCGTCGTCTCCACGAGGTCGAGCTTGCGCCACGCGAAGCTGTCGCCCTCCTGGGCGTCCTGGCTGTCGTACGTCCAGGTGAAGGTCGCGACCTGACGATCCGGGTCGTACGTCCCCGCGAGGTCGTTGACGGGCGGGACGAGCGCGCCGAGGTTGTCGGACGGCACGGCGGACGCCTCGCCCGTCGGCGTGGGTGTCGGGTCGTCGTCGGCCTCGGAGGAGCCCCCGCCCTGCGTGAGGGCGAAGATCCCGACGCCTGCGAGCACGAGGATCCCCGCGCCGACGAGGACGGGAACCAGGGCACCACGGCGCGCCTCCTGCTCCGGTGCTCCCGGGGCCCCTCCCTCCGCCGGGCCGACGGTGCGCTGCACTGTGTCCTCGACGGGCGCCGTGCCCCAGGGCGCGTAGGGCGCGGGCGCACTCGGGTGCCGCCGCGACGGGTCCGTCGCCTCGACGACGGGCGCGTACGGGCCCGCGGTCGGGTAGGTGCCCGCCGTGCTCGACGAGGGGACGCCGGGCGACGTGACGCCCGGACGGTCCGTCCGGGCCGCAGGTGAGACAGGAGCCTGATGCGGGACGTGAGTTCCCGGACCGGGCTGAGCGGGCCACTGCGGGGCGGGCTGTCGCGGCGGGTGGAGCGGGGTGGTCGACAGCGTGGGGTTGCGCGTCGGGGTCGGCTGCGCCTGACCACCGGGGTCGATCGACACGACCTGACGCAGGCGGGTCCCGCCGTCGTCGTCCGGCTCCTCCTCGTGGACGTGGCCGGAGTCGTCCAGGAGGTCGACGGGCGTGACCGCGTAGGAGAGCTCGTTCTGGACCTGCTGCAGCGCGCGGGCGAACGCGAGCATCGTCGGGTAGCGCGACGCGGAGTTCTTCGCCATCGCCGTGTCGAGCACGCGCTCGAGCGACGCGGGGACGTCCGTGCGCCCCGTGCGCGGCAGCGGCGACGACTCGATGCGGGAGATGAGGTTCGCGCTGGAGTTGGAGCCACCCGGCACCTCGAACGGCGAGCGACCCGCGAGGAGCGTGTAGGTCGTCGCGGCGAGCGCCCACACGTCGGTCGCGATGCCGCTGCGGGGCGGCTCCGCGAACGACTCCGGCGGGGACCACGGGATCGACATGCCCTCGGCGCGCGCGGCGTCGTCGACCGTGGACGAGATGCCGAAGTCCGTGAGCGCCGGGTGGCCGTACTCCGTGACGAGGATGTTCGCCGGCTTGATGTCGCGGTGGAGGATGCCGGCGCGGTGCGCGGTCTCGACGGCTCCCGCGATCTGCACCGCGGTTCGCAGGGCCTCCGCGACGGACAGCCGCTCCGTGCGGTAGCGGGCGCCCAGGTTCGGCCGCGAGCAGTACTCCATCGCGAGGTACGGGCGGCCGTCGTCCGCGACGTCCGCTTCGTACATCGTGACGATCGACGGGTGCGTCGACAGCGTCGCCATCAGGTCGGCCTCGGCGTCGAAGGCGGCTCGCTGCGACGGGCTCGACCACTCCTGGAGCAGGACCTTCACGGCCACGCGGCGCCGTGGCCGCTGCTGCTGGTAGAGGAAGACGTCGGAGAACCCGCCCGAGCCGATGAGCGAGACGTACTCGAAGCCCTGGATCTCCGGGGGTGGGGACGGTGCTCGCTTGGTGCTCACCAGATTCCTTCGAACGTCAGGGTCACGCCGTCCCCGAGGTCGACGACGTCGCCGTCGACGACGAGCACGGGCTCCGACGGGTGCAGGCGGCGCGGCGGCTGACCGGCGCGCAGCAGCGTGGTGCCGTTCGTCGTCGCCATGTCGCTCACGAGCACGTGCCAGCCCTCGAGGGTGACCTCGAGGTGCGAGCGCGAGATGTCCTGCTGCGGGCTCGGCACGGTCACGAGGCGCGGGAGGTCGGCCGCCTGCGTCCTGGGCGTCCTGGGGCGCCGCCCGACGACGACCCCCCGGTCGAGCTCGACCGTCTGGCCGGTGGAGACGAGCAGCCGACCGAGCGGCGGGCGCACCGCGAGGGCGGCGTCGCCGTCGAGCGTGCCGGCGCAGACCGCGCAGGTGTCGCGCGACGGCGGGTTGGAGTGCCCCTGCTCGCACGTCCGCGCGAGGATCCGCTGCAGTCCCGAGGCCGGCGGCGTCGTGAACGAGGGGGTCGGGGGCGGCGGCGGGGCGTCGGTCTCCTGCGCGGCCGCGCGCAGATCGGCGATCGCGGAGGACAGCACGGTGTGCCCGTCGTGGTCGAGACCGCCGTCGCCGGGCCCCTCGGCCGTCGCCGCCTCGTCCGGGGTGACGGTCGCGGCACGATGGGCCGCTGCCGGGGTCGCCCCCGTCCACTCGCGCGGGACACCGGCGATGAGGCCGCCCGCGTGCGGTGGCTCGTCCGGACCGGGGACCGGCGGAGCCCCGGCGCCCGGGGGCGGCGGCACGGTCGCGTCGACCCGCTCGGCGGAGCCGGACGGCGCGGCGGCCGGCGCAGGGGCGGGCGCAGGGGCCTGCACCTGGGGGGCAGGAGGCTCGCCCTCGTCGTCGGCCTCCTCCTGCGCCCGGACCGCCGCGTCCTCGACGGTGCGCAGCACGGTCGAGCCCCACAGGTGCGAGTAGTCGTCGGCCGCGGGGAACGGGTCCTCCGGCGCCATCTGGGCGTCGCCCTCGGGCTCGCGCGCGAGTCCGGGCAGGTCGAGGAGGCCGACGCCGTCCGGCTCGGGCGCCATCGTCTCCTCGGGCAGCGCGATGGTCGCGCCGAACGCCCCGGGATGCTCGGACGGTCCCGACTGCTGCGCCACCGTGGAGGAGGGCTCGGCGCGCGGCGCGTCGTCAGCGCCGCCGGACGTGCCGTCGGACGGGACGACCTGGGTCGGCGCGGAGGTCTCGGCGACGGAGGACTGGTCCTCCTCGTCGGCCTCGACGGATCGCGCGGGGCGCTCCGCGAGCTGCCACGCCACGGCGTCGGCGAGCACGACCGCGGACCCGAGGGGCCAGGTCGCACGGTCGCCGAGCAACGGCTCGCCGACCGAGGCGTCGGCGGGGGCGACGCCCGTGCGCACGAGCAGCTCGACGACGTCGTCCACGACGCGCTCCGACCAGGTGGTGACGTCGTCGCCGTCGACGTGGACGCGGTCGCCACCCTCGATCTCGAGGGTCACCGCGAGGGCGCCCCGCACGGCGACGTGGACGCGGCGGTCGGCCACGACGGCGACCGCGAACGGCGGGATGGTGCGCAGGCTCGAGCCGAACGCGCCGGTGAGCACCTGGAGGACCTCCACGACCCCCGGCGCGGCACCGAGCTGGTCCCACACCTGGTCGACGAGCGCCGTCTCGACCGGCGCGGGGAGCACCACGACGGCACCGCCCCGCACGAGCGCGCGTGCTTCTCCCGTCACGTAGCGCAGCGTCACGCCATGCCCCCCATCTGGAGTCGAGCCTCTCTCGGCAAGGTGTCCTCGTCGACCGTCGAACCCGGCTCGGACGACCGATCCCGCGGTGCCGTGCTCCCGCCGCTCGTGTCGTCGGACACGCCCGTCGCGTCGACGACGACGACTGTGATGTTATCCCGGCCGCCGGCCACGATGGCCTCGTGCACGAGACGCTCGGCGGCGCCCTGCGGGTCCGGGTTCTCGAGGAGCACCTCGGTGATCCGTTCGTCCGACAGCTCGCCCGTGAGGCCGTCGGAGCAGACCAGGATCCGGTCGTGCCGGTGGATCGGGACGTACCAGAAGTCGGCCTGCGGCTCCCCGCGGGAACCCAGCGCGCGCGTCACGACGTGCCGGCGCGGGTGCGTGAGCGCCTCGCTCGGGGTGAGCAGACCGGCGTCCACCATCTCCTGGACCTCCGAGTGGTCCACGCTCACCTGCTCCAGGCGCCCGCCGGACAAGTGGTAGGTGCGCGAGTCGCCGACGTTGACCACGAGCCAGTACGGGTTGCCGTCCTGCTCGGCCACCGCGACGCCCGTCACCGTGGTCCCGGCGCCGCGCCCGGGCTCGGTCGTGATCGCGCGGACGTTCTCCTGCGCGACCGCGAGGTGCGTGCGGACGTCGTCGGGCGTCACGGTCTCGAGGTCGGCGAGCGGCCGCAGGGCGTCGACGGCGGTCGCGCTCGCCACCTCGCCCGCGTCGTGCCCGCCCATGCCGTCGGCGACGACGAACACGGAGCGCGAGACGAGGAAGCGGTCCTCGTTGAGGAGTCGACGGGCGCCGCGGTGGGAGGCGGCGCCCCAGGTGAGATGCACCTCGGTCGCGGGTGCCGTCATGCCGGGCCCGGGTGCACGACGAGGCGTCGGTCACCCACGTGGATCGTCGCGCCGACCGGGACGCGGACACGTGCGCCCGGCGCCGCGACGCGCGGAGCCGCGCCGGGGACGGACACGACGGTCCCGTTGGTCGAGCCGCGGTCGCTCACCCACAGGCCGTCCGGGTCGACGCCGAGCTCGACGTGCGTCTTCGAGACCGACCGCGTCGGGTCCTCGACGGCGACGAGGATCCAGTCCTCCCCGTCGGCGGGCTGGGGGTTGCGTCCGACGAGCGCGGGGCCGTCGACGACGCGTCGCTCGCCGGACTCGAGCTCGAGCACGACGGTCACGACCGGCGCGGGCTCCATGGCCCGGACCTCGCGCGCGCCCATGCGCGTGCTGTCCCACTCCGGGTCCTCGGGCTCCGCGACCGGGCCCGGGGCCTGGACCGCTTGGGCCAGGACGGGCGAGACCGGTGGGGCCGCCGCGACGGGCGCCGGCTGCGGGGGCGCCTCGGGTGAGCGGGGCGGCTGACCTGCGCCGGGCTGCTGCCCCGTGTGTGCGGGGGCCGCGGGTCCGGAAGCTCCCGGGACGCCGGTGATCAGGCCCCCACCGCTGCTCGCGGGCGAGGGTGCCGACGACGGGAAGGCCCACGGGTCCGGCAGCGGCGCCGGGGGCTGCCCCGGGTGCCCGGCCGGCGTCGCGGCGGGCGCTCCCGACGGTGCCCCGCTCGTCGGCGCACCCGTGGGGCGGGGCGGGGCGGGGGGCGCGTACCCGGTCGGCGAGGCCACGGTCGGGTACCCCGGGGTGGGGGCCGGCGCGTAACCGCCGGGAGCGGCGGGCGCGTAGCCGCCGGGCGTCGCGGCGGGCGCGTACCCGGTCGACGGACCGTACGCGCCGTGCGCGGGGTAGCCCGCACCGGCCGCGTTGCCGGGGGCCGGCGGGACGAGCGACGCGACGCCGTCGTACCCGTCGCGCGCGGTGGCGACGCCGCGGGCGTCGACGACCACGGCCTTCGCGACCTTGTCCTGCCAGCCCTGCCGGCGGCCGGACGAGTCGAAGGCCGGGCTGAGGACGACGACGAGCTGCCCGATGCCGAACGCGATCGACCCCGCGCCGACGACGAGCCAGCGCAGGAACGCCCGGCCGAAGCCGACCGGCGCGCGGGTGGCCGCGTCGAGCGTGCGGATCCCGGTCGCGAGGTTGCCCAGGGTCTTGCCCGTGGTGCCCTCCCAGAACCAGACGCCGACCCACCACGCGATCGCGATCACCCCGGCGAGGACGTAGACCCCGAGCAGCTTGCCGACGATCGCCGACGCTTCCTCGGCGCTCACGGTCTGCACGCCGCCCAGGAGCGGGACACCGGCGACCGCCGTCCCGACGAGGAGCACGACGCCCAGGACGACCCCGATCGCGGCGCCGTCGACCAGGTAGGCGAGGAAGCGCCGGCCGACGCCCGCGTACGGCGCCGTGAGCAGCGTCGGCCCGCCGGACGACGGCGCGCCCAGCACGGCCTTCTGCGTCGCCGTGTAGACCTCGGGCTCCGTCGTGGTGTCGGGCGAGGCGCCGCCGGAGGCGAACGGCGGCAGGCCGGGTCCTCCGGCGGCGGCCTGGACACCGCCCTGCGGCCCGGCCACGGCCGAGGCGACCGGGCGACCGGTCCGCGGGAACGGCTGGCCGCACACGGCGCAGAACGCCGAGCCCGACGACTGCGCGGACCCGCACGCGGCGCACGTCACGTCCGTCATCACTTCTCTCCCTGCTCCGTCGCGGAGCCCGTCGTCGGGTTCCGCGACGACGTGGTCGTCGGTGTCGAGCCGCGCCGGAACCACGACGTCAGTCGTCGCGTCCCGGCCCGACCGGCGGACCGGGCCGAGCGCAGCGACCGGGTCGACAGCGCGGCGCGGATCCGGGCACGCCGGTTCACGGAGGAGCGTAGCCCTCCGACGACGCCGTCGACGTCCGCCCAGAACGCCTCGATCTCCTGCTCGGTCGGCTCCTCCGCCCCGAACACCGTCGCGTCGGCGCGGTGCGCGAGCGGGATGGTCGTCGTCGCGCCGAAGGTCTGCGCGATCACGCCCGCCCCCTCGCGCCGGGTGGAGCCGGACGGGACCGGCGTCCCGAGGTCGGTCGCCGCGTCGAGCACCTCCCGCCAGCCGCCGCTCACCCGGTCGACCGGGCGCTCGGCCGCGCGTCGGCGGGCCCGACGACGCGACTTGTAGGCCAGGATCAGCACGATCGGCAGGGCGAGGAGCGCGAGCGGGACGGCCACGGCGACACCGATGACCAGGACCGTGCCCCAGTCGAACCCGTCGCTGTCGGCCTTCTCCTTGTCCTCGTCGTCGACCTTGCCGGCCTCGGCCTCCGCGGGCTCCTCCGGGGGCTCCGGGTCCTCGAGCACCGGCGGCTTCGGGACCTGCAGGCTCTTCGGCTCCGGCTGGATCTTGTTGTCCTCGTCCGGGATCGCCGTGATCGGCACCCAGCCGTGGCCGACGAACGGCACCTCGGCCCACGCGTGGACGTCGGCCCCCGTCGCGGTAAACGGCTCCCCCGGCTCGAGCGGGTTCTTCTCGTCGGGGTAGAAGCCCATGACGACGCGCGCCGGGATCCCCGCCTGGTTCGCCATGAGGGCGAGCGCGACGGCGAACTGCTCGTCGTCGCCGACCATCTCGTCGTCCGCGAGCAGCGTGTCGATGCGCTCCGCCGAGTGGCCGGGGCGTGAGGGCGGCTGGTTGTCCAGCCCGCTCGAGAAGATGCCGCTCGCGACGAGCCCGTCGCGCAGCGCGAAGAGCTGCTCGACCGGGTCGGTCTCCTCACCCATGAACTGCGCGCCCTTGCCCGCGAGCGAGGCGGGCAGCAGGCCCTTGGGCGTCTGCGGCACCGGGACCTGGTCGATCGCACCGGCCCGCAGGTCCTCCTCGGTGGGCTCCGGCATCACGCGCGTGGCGACGGTGTAGCTGTCCCCCGGCTGCAGGCCGGCGGTCGTCAGCGCCGTGCCCGTCGTCGCGTTGTAGTACGTGCCGTCGGCGAGCTCCCGCGCGCGGTCGCCGGTGTACGAGATGCCCGCGAGCGTGCCCGTCTCCGGGACCCACACGCCCGAGTAGTCGCCGACGACGACGTCGAGGGTCGCCTCGGTGCCCGGCGCGACGGTCGCGATCTCCTCGCCGGCCCGGGTGTACACGCCCGACCCCGGCAGGCCGCTCGACGCGTCGTAGACGACGCCGTTGTAGGCGTCGAGCGTCGCGAGCCGGACCTTCGTGCCCGCGGGGAGACCGCGGACCGTGAAGAGCTCGGCCTCCTTCATGTCCTTGGCGTACTTGCGGAACGCCGTGAGCGGGCTGACGTACTCGTGGAGGTCGAGGGGGGGCACGACGGTCTCGCGCAGCACGGTGCGCGGTTCGTCGGGCAGCAGGACCGGGCCGCCGAACGCGGCGGCCACACCGCCGACGGCGAGCATCGCCGCGCCGGCGCGCACGCGGTGCCACCACAGGCGTCGCGTGGCGGCCCTGCTCGCCTCGGTCGTGACCTGGTGCGCGCCGAGCCGTGCCGCCGTGACGCGCCAGCTCGCCCACAGCAGACCGACGATCCCGACCACGAGACCCTGCGCCACGGGGTAGGCCGCGATGACCGTCCCGAGGAGGATCACGCCGACGAACGTCACGACCAGCGGGACGAGCGCCCAGGCGGCGTGCTTCGCGCGCCACGCGATCGAGCCGGCGACGAGCGCCGTGACCATCATCAGCACGTATGGCACCACGGCGAGCTCCGGGAAGGAGTGCAGCGGCGGGACCGTCGTCACGAACTCCTTCCACCCGATGACGGCGCCGAGGAGCAGGTCCCGGACCGTGTCGAGCGACGGCAGCACGCCGCCGATCGCGTCGGCGGGCAGCGCGAGCGCGCCGCCGAGCAGGACGTAGGCCACGACCGCGACCGCGAGGACGGTCACGGCGGGCCAGCGCCGCCAGGCCCCGAGCCACGCGACGCCGAGGCCGACGACGACGCCCCCGACCGCAGGCAGGAGGTAGCCGGTGGAGCCCCAGACGGGCGCGAACCCGACGACCGTCGCGCCGAGCACGACGACGAGGGCGACGGCGTCGATCGCGCCCAGCGCCGTGAGTGCACGAGGACGTCCCTCGCGCAGGCGGGTCGTGCCCCGACGGGACGTGCCGGAGGACGTCCCGGACGGAGCGCCGGACGCAGCGCCCGACGGGTTGCCGGGCTGCCCCGACGGCGCGCGGCGCGAACCGCGGGTGGTGGTACCGGTGGCGCTCATCAGTCGTTCAGCCTCCGCAGGGCGAGCGGGAGCTCGCCGAGCTCCCCGATCGTCAGGACCACGAGCTCGGCGATCGCGTGCCGGCTCAGCGACGCCCCCGGGACGCACTGGATCGCCATGACCCGCACGTCCTGGGGCAGCCGCGCCGACGCCGCGCGGAGCTCGGTCGGCGTCACGCGCGACCCGACGATGAACGCCACGACGGACGCGTCGGTGATCGTCAGGCCCGCGACGCGAGCGACGTCGACGAGCGACGCCCGCTGCGACCGGGTCTCCACGCGCGCGAGGTCGTCGAGCAGCCGCGTGCGGTGGTCGCCGCGCAGGTTGCCGTCGTTGACGAGCACGGTGACCCCGCGGTCCTCCTTGATGGCCTGGAGCCCGAGCGAACCGCACGCGCTCACGGCGAGCTCGAACTCGTCGTCGGTCGCGTAGTCCTCGGAACGCGTGGACAGGAGCACCGCGAGGTGCGAGCGCCGCGTCTCCTCGAACTGGCGGACCATGAGCTGGCCCGTGCGCGCCGTCGTCTTCCAGTGGATGTGGCGCCGGTCGTCCCCGGGGACGTAGTCCCGCAGCGCGTGGAACGAGACGTCCGAGTTCGAGATGTCGGTCGTGACGCGACCCTCGAGGTCCTTGAGGTAGCCCGTCGACGACCCGGAGAGGTTCTTCACGCGCGGGTGCACGAACAGCTCCTCCGGCTCCGTCCACACGACCTCGCGGCGCAGGAGCGCCAGCGGGTCGGCCCGGACCGAGCGGACCGGCCCGACGGAGATCACGGACCGCCGGTGGGTCGGCACGGTGAAGATCTCCTCGTGGTTCGCCCCCGGACGCAGGCGCGGGACGGGGAACGTCGCCATGCCCTGACCGACGGGCAGCTCCATGACCGACGGGAGCAGCGGGCGCGACGAGTCGTTCTTCACGTCGAGCCGGCCCACCGCCCGGTCGCCGACGGTCACCCGGCGCTGAGCCAGGTCGAGCACGACGGCGTAGCGGAAACGCCCGAGCACGAAGACGACCGCCGCGAGCAGCGCGACCGTGAGGAGGATCGCCACGACGACCAGCTCGAGCCACGAGTAGCGCAGCCCCGCCCACCACGCGGCGACCGCCGCGACGATCGTGGCCCAGCCGAGCGGGCTCACCGCGGACGTCACCGGCTCGAGCGGTGCGAGCGCCCGGCCGACCCCGGACAGGGCGCGGGCCAGCGCCTCCCGGAGGGGACGCAGGAGCCCGGCGAGCGCCGTCGACGGCGGGGTGCCGGCGGTCGCGCCGCGGGATCGGGGTCGTGAGGCGTTCATCGTCCTGCTCTCGGAACGGGTCCTGCGAGGTGGGTGGTGGCGGGCGGTCCGCACCGCCGGCGAAGGCGGCGCGGCCCGGTCAGGCGCTGCGGCGTTCCTGCGGCGCGGCGACGTCGGCGAGGAGTCGGCCGAGCACCGCCTCGGCGGTCGCGCCCGCGAACTCGGCCTCGGGGTCGAGGACGAAGCGGTGCGCCCAGACGGGCTGCGCGAGCTCCTTGACGTCGTCGGGCAGCACGTAGTTGCGGCCGTGCGCCGCCGCCCAGACCTTGGTGGCCCGCACCAGCGCGAGCGCACCACGGACGGAGACACCGACACGGCTCTCCGGGGCGTTGCGCGTCTCCTCGGCGAGCCGGGAGATGTACTCGAGGACGGCGCCGTCGACGTGCACGCGCGCGCCCAGCTCTGCCATCTCGGTGACCGCCTGCGTCGTGATGAGCGGCTGCAGCGTCTTGCTGCGATCGCGCACCGACGCGCCCATGAGGATCTCGACCGTCGACGCGTGGTCGGGGTAGCCGATCGACGTCTTCATGAGGAAGCGGTCGAGCTGCGCCTCGGGCAGCCGGTAGGTGCCGGCCTGCTCGATGGGGTTCTGCGTCGCGATGACCATGAACGGGCGGCCGACCTCGTGCCCGACGCCGTCGACCGTGACCCGCCCCTCCTCCATGACCTCGAGGAGCGCCGACTGCGTCTTCGGCGAGGCGCGGTTGATCTCGTCCGCGAGGACGATCGACGCGAAGATCGGGCCGGGGTGGAAGTCGAACTTGCCCGACTTCTGGTCGTAGATCGTCACGCCCGTGACGTCGGAGGGCAGCAGGTCCGGCGTGAACTGGATGCGCTGCTGCGTGCCCTGGACGCTCGCCGCGATCGCTCGCGCGAGCGACGTCTTGCCGGTGCCCGGCGCGTCCTCGAGGAGGACGTGGCCCTCCGACAGCATGCACGTCAGCACGAGGCGCACGACGTGCGGCTTGCCCAGCACGGCCTGGCCGACGTTGCCGACGAGGCGGTCGAAGGTCTGAGCGAACCAGGAGGCCTGCTCGGGGGTCATCGTGGTCATGTCGCTGCTCTCTCGTGATGCGGTCGTGCGCTCGTCGCGCCGTGGTCTGAGGGGTAGAGGGTCACCAGGGGACCGGGGTCACCCAGCTCTGCTGGCCGGCGCCCTCCATGCGGACGCGGACCTGGTTCCCGGAGAAGCCGTACCAGCACCCGAGGTCGCTCGTGGTCCCGCTGCCCTCGAGCGTGAAGGGCTCACGGTAGCCACCGCCGACGAGCGTCCAGGACCCGCCCTCGAAGTCCTCGCAGACGAAGACGTAGTTGCCCCGGGGCAGGTCGGTGTACTTCACGCGGAAGTAGTTCATGCCACCTCCGGCGCTCGAGCCATGGACCACCCGAAGGTCCGGGTTGGGCGGCGGCGGGCACGCGTCGGTCCTCCCCGTGTCGCTGTGCCACGGACCCCAGCCCGCCGCGTTGTGGGCGCGCGCCTGGAGGGTGTAGGTCTTCCCGCACGCGTTCGGCACCCCGACGTTCGAGGTCCCGTTGCCCGAGTTGTTCGCGTCTCCCGAGAGCTGCCACTGGACCTGGTCGATGGCGTCGCCGCCGTTGCCGTTCGTCGCGATCGTGAAGTGGCCGTCGTTGCCGTTGCGCACCCAGCGGACCGTCGGGGCGTCCGGGGTGGTGTACGGCTTCACGGAGCCGGACTTCGCGGTCCAGGCGGAGCACCCGGCCGCGTTGCACGCGCGGACGTCGAACGAGTAGCCCGTCCCGTTCGACAGCCCGGTGAACGTGTACGTGGTGTCCGTCGTCTTCCGCGTGGTGGAGCTGTTCGCGCGCACGTCGTACGTCACGGCGTTGCCGTTCGCGTCGGCGGCACCGAACGTGACCCGCGCCTTGCCGCTCGTGTCCCCGGAGATCAGGGACGCCGACGGCCGGCCCGGGGTGCCCGGCTTGCCGTACGGGATGACGTCGTTCGACCGGCCGCTGGCTCCGCTCTTCCCGGCCTTGTTCTCCGCGACGACGCTGAACGCGTACGTGGACTCGACGTCGAGGTTCGTCGCCGAGTACGACGTGGAGCTGCCGGCGACCGCGACCGGGCTGCCGTCGGGCGAGCCGTTGCGGTAGCGCTGCAGATGGTAGGTCTTCACCGCGTCGCCGTTCTCGAACGGCGCGGACCACGTGACCGCGATGACACCACCGTTGACGGCGCTCTCCGTGCGCGCGGCGTTCGGCGCCGCCGGCGCGTCCGGGACGCCTGCCGGGATCATCGCCGTGGAGAGGTCGCCCCACTCCGACGGTTCGGGGGCGTCGTTCACGGCCTGGACCTGAACCTGGTACGAGGTGCCGTTCTTCAGGCCGGTCCACTCGTAGGTGGTGCCCTCGACGCACGTCCTGTCGGTGCCGCCGCCCGCGGTGATGCGGAGGTTGACGCACGTGATCGCGGACCGGTCGGTGTAGGTCGCGTTCTCCCACGTGACGGTGAGGGACTCGTCGCCGAACTCGAGGGTGGGCGCGGCGGGCGGGTCGGGCTTCTCGTCCGGGCGCGCGACGGCCGAGGGCGGGGAGGCGGGTCCGTCGTCGACGGCGTTGGTCGCGAACACGGTGAACGTGTACTCGACGTCGTTCGTCAGCCCGTCCAGGGTGCAGGTCGTGGTCCCGCACGCCTTCTCGTACCCGTTCTGGGAGCGCACGGTGTAGCCCGTGATCTCGGCGCCGTTGTTGTTCGGCGGGTCCCAGGACAGCACGACCGTCTCGGAGCGCACCTCCTCGACCTGCGGCGTCGTGGGGGCGTCCGGCTTGCCGAGCACCGTGAGCTGGACGCGGCCCTCGACCTCGCGGTCAGGATCCTTCGTCGCGTCCTGCACGCGGTAGCGCACGACCATGACCCCGACGAAGTCCGGCTGAGGGGTCACGGTGACGTCGGAGCCGTCGAACGACACGGACTGGCTCGCGCCCGTCTCGACGATCGCGTCCAGGATCGTGAGCGGGGTGTCGGGGAACGGGTTGGAGTCGTTGGCCAGGACGTCGACCGTGGTCGGCTTGCCCTGGTGGGCGTCGTCCACCGTGTCGTCGTTCGCCCGCACGAGCGGCTTGGTGGACGCCACCACGGTCAGCGCCGCGGCGCCGTCGACAGGTGGGTGGTTGGTGTCGGTCACGGTGAGCGGGACCTGCACGACGGTGCCCTTGGGGGTGTCCGGTGCGGCCTGGGCGTGCAGGGTCGCGCCCTCGAGCGTGAGCGTGATGCCGGGCGCCTCACCGGTCACCTGGAAGGTGAGCGGGTCGCCGTCGGCGTCGGTGGCGAACCGGGTGAGGTCCACCGACGCCTCCTCCCCCGCCGCGACGTCGAGCGTCGGCGTGCCGATCATCTCCGGCGCCAGGTTCTCGGGCGGCAGCACCGTGATCGGGAGCGTGAGCAGCGCGGTGTTGCCCTCCGGGTCGTCCGGCCCGGAACCGTCGGTCACCTCGAACGTCACCGCGGCCGGACCGACGTACCCCTCGCTCGGGGTGTACGTGATCTGGGTCGCGGACGGCACCTCGCGCGACCCCTCGAGCGCGGTCACGGTGTCCTCCGTCGTGAGGCGCGGCGTCCGGCCCTCGACCACGAGGACGTAGTCGGTGATGTCGATCTCCAGCGACTGCCCGGCGCTGACCTCCAGCGGGGTGATGCCCGGCCGCAGCGTCGGGACCTGGTCCAGCATGCCCGGGACCTTGACGAACGCCTTGGCGGTGAGCCCGTCGGCGTCGGTCACCGTGTAGGTGACGATCTGCCGCCTCTCCGTGAGGGTGACCTCGAGCCCGCCGTCCTCGGTCACCGTCACGCCCGTGGCGTCGGTGGTGACCTCCAGCTCGGTCGCGACCCCGTCCGGGTCGTCGTCGTTGTCCAGCACCGGGACCGGGACGCTCGTCCGGCCGAGGATGCTCTCGACGGGCACGGCGTCGTCGCGCGCGACGGGGGGCAGCAGCGGCGCGTCGGCGGCCACGTTCACGGTGATCGCGCCGGTGGCGCGCGCGCCGTAGGTGTCCTGGATGCCGTAGTAGAACGTGTAGGCACCCTCGTCCGCCGGGGACGTGATGACGACGCGGTCCCCCACGACCTCGGGGTCCATGCCCTGGGAGTCCTCCAGCTCGGACGGCACCAGACCGACCTGGTCCCCGTCCGGGTCGGTGTCGTTGACCAGTGCGGCGACGGCGACCGGGCGGTCCGGCCGGACGGTGATCTCGTCGTCCACCGCGACGGGTGGCTGGTTGGTCTCGGCCGGGCGGGAGATGCCGACGCGCACGGTCCCCGTCGCCGTCGCGCCGCGCGCGTCGAGCACCGAGTACGTGAACGTGTCCAGGCCGGTGGAGCTCTTCGACGCGCTGTACTCGAGGCTCCCGTCGACCACGCGCGCGGTGCCCTTGCCCGCCGGAGAGGCGACCCCCGTGAGCTGCACCGAGTCGCCGTCGGGGTCGACGCCGTCGAGGGGCACGGCCACGCGGACCGAGGAACCGGCCAGCACGCGAGCCTCCACGTCGCGGGGCACCGGGGCGGCGTTGTCCTCGCCGTCGCGGATGCGGATCGTGACCTGGGCGGAGTCCTCCTGCCCGTTCGCGTCGCGCACGCGGTAGATCGCATACGCCGTACCGGCCGCCGACCCCGCCTTGAACCGCAGCGTGTCCTCGGAGACGAACGCCTCGCCCAGCGTCGGGTCGACGTCCTGCTCGAGCTCGGGCTGCAGGAACAGCTCGAGACCGTCCGGGTGCGTGTCGTTCTTCAGCACGGGGATCGTCACCACGTCGCCGGCGTGCACGGTCACCTCGTCGGCCACCGCCCGGGGGGGCCGCAGCTCCGACGGAGCCGGCACCGGCACGACCCGCACCTGTCCCACCGACGTCTCGGTCCCGTTGGAGACCGTGTACTCGATCGTCACGGGGCCGGCCAGCGCCCGCAGCTCCGTGATCCGGAGCATCTGGTGGGCCAGCACGGCGACCGACACGCCCGCGTCGTCGGGCACCGTGACCGACTGGACCACGAGGACCCCGCCCGCCGGGTCGGTGTCGTTCGCCAGCACGTCGACCAGCGTCTTCCCGCCCGTCGGCAGCAGCGCCGTGTCGGCCACGACGACCGGGGCACCGCCGCCCTCGGGGGGCATCACGACGTCGACCCGCACCAGCCCCGCCGTGACGTTCGGCCCGTCCGTCACCTCGTACGTCAGGTCGTACGACCGTGGCTCGTTCGACAGGAACGTGAACGTCCCCGCGTCGTAGTTCGCCGTGATCTGGGCGGGCGCAGACTCCGACACCGTCGCGAGCCGGAGTGCGTCCGCGTTCGGGTCGGTGTCGTTGCGCAGCGGCTCGACGGTCACCGGCTGGCCGGCGAGCACGACGACGTGGTCGCTCACGGCGATCGGTGGTTCGTCGCCCGCGACCACGTCGACGAGCAGCTTGCCCTCCGCGATGCCGCCCAGGCCGTCGGCCACCGCGAGCGTCACGACCTTGCGACCGGTCGACCCGCCGCCGTCGCGGAACTCCACCGACCCGTCCGGCCGGAAGCGCACGTCGTCTCCCGCCACCGTCGCGTCCGCCGAGGCGAGGTAGAGGTCGTCGCCGTCCGGATCCTTGAAGAACGGCAGCACCTTGATCGTGGCCGCACCGCCCTGCCCGACCTTGAGCACCGGGTCGCCGGTCTGCTGCGGCGGCTCGTTCTCCGTGGTCGGCGAGACCTTCAGCGACACGGACGCCTCCGCGACGCCACCGCGACCGTCGGACACCGCATACCGGAAGCCGTACGTCCCGGCGGCGTCCGGCGGGACCACGACCTGCAGCGCCGCGCCGCCGATCACCTGCTGGACCTCGACGCCCTCGGGTCCCTCACCCACCACCGAGGCCGTCATGACGTCGCCGTCCGGGTCGACGTCGTTCGCGAGCACCGGCACGATCGTCGAACGCCCCGGGCGCGCCCCGAGCACGTCGTCCTTCGGCTGCGGCGGCTTGTTCGGCTGCGACCGGTCCGCGATGAACTGGTCCACCTGCTCCGGGTTGGTCAGCTCGGCGTCGGACTCCTCGCCCTCGGCCTCCTCCGGGATGACCACGTCCCAGTCGTCGACCTTCTCGTACTCGTCCGCCGCCATCCACAGCGTCCCCGACGACAGGTCGTTGAGCACGATCACGTGCCGGTTCACGCGGTACTCCAGGCGCGCCTGCGGGTCCACGCCCTCGAGCCGCTTGTCGAGGTCGCGGTCGGTGCCGGGACAGTCCCGGATCACCTGTCCCGTCGTCGACCACGCCGCGTACGTGCAGCCGTCGAGCTGCGCGGGCGCGTTCGCCACACCCTCCGCACGGCGGACCTGCGCGTCCCCGCCACCGAGGGGCTGCGTCACGAGACCGGTGGACGTCGCCACGACGACGTTCTCCGACGCCTCCGACGGCTGCTGCAGCACGGCGCCGTCCGCGCCGTCGAGCGTCAGCGACTCCCCGCCGGGGAGAATCAGCCGGCCACCGGACCGGTCCAGGACGACCGGCTCGTCGCCCACCGTCGTCACGGCGACCTCGGCGCCCGCGGCGACGGGCAGCGACGACGTCGTCGGGTCGCCCTCGGGCTCGCCCCCGGCCGTCCGGACGGTGACCAGCTCACCGCTCGCCGGGTCCGCGACGTAGACCGTGCCGTCACGCGAGACCGCCAGCGCACCGTCACCCTCGAGATCGGCGACCGGCTCCGTCTCCCCCGCGTCGAATGACGTCGCACCCCCGAAGGGCAGAACCCACAGCAGGCCCTCCTCGCCGTCGAAGATCGCCGTCGCCCCGCCGCCCGACGCCACGTCCGCCCCGGCAGGGAGTCGGATCTGCCCGTCGAGCGTCAGGTGCGCCACGTCGATCGGCGCCGCGGCCGATGCGCCGTCGTCGTCGAGCAGCACCTGCTCCGCGTCCTGCTGGACGTCGAACGACGCCGAGCCGGCCACCAACGACCCGTCCATGGCCTGCGACTCGTAGTTGAACCGCCCGAGCAGACCGGCCGACGTCTTCGTCACCCACACGCCCGAGTCGTTCAGCTCGACGTCGGCCGTGGCCTCGCCCTCGGAGAACCACGCGAGCCCGACCAGCGCCGTCGAGAACACCGACACCGCCGTCACCGATGCCACGGTGCGTCGGTTGTCGTTCAGGCGCGCCAGAAAGCCCACTGGTCCTCCGAGATCGGGTCGGTGGCGACCGGCTTCCGTCGTGTCCCCCGTCGCTCCGTGTCGCCGGGCCCCGCACCGATCGCGCACACGAGGATAGCGTCCTCGTGTGTCGGTTTCGTCACTGCCTCATGGGGAGTTGTCCCCCGTCCGGTGATCGGACGCCGGCGGCGTCGGGCGGTTGCGGGAACGCCGACGGGCCCCACGGGAGGCATGTTCGCAGGTCATCGATGCCTATGGCAACGATCGAGGTGGACCGCCCGACCCGTTCCGCGGCCGAGGACGAGGCGCCCGGATCTCACCCGCCGACGGACGGCGTCGAGGCGCGCGAGGCCCTCCGACCCGTCAGGCGGCGCGGTCCGCGAGCGCCTCCGCGAAGGACCGGAGCGCGTCGACGACGGGGCCGTCGGGCAGACCGTCGAGCTCGCCTGCCGCGTCACGGGCCCAGCGCACGGCCAGCGCACGCGTCTGGCCCACGACCTCGTGGCGGCGCAGGGCGGCCACGGCGTCGGCGAGCGCGGCGTCGTCGGACAGGTCCGAGTCGAGGAGCTCGACGAGCGCGACGTCCGCCGCATCGGCCGAGCCGTCCGCGACCCGCGCCCGCAGCAGGAGGACGGGCATCGTCGGGACCTTCTCGCGCAGGTCGGTGCCGGGCGTCTTGCCGGACTCGTCGCCGGTCGACGCGAGGTCGAGCACGTCGTCGGCGAGCTGGAACGCGACCCCGAGGCGTTCCCCGTAGGCGGCGACGGTGTCGACCGTGCGCTCGTCGCAGCCCGCGAACATCGAGCCGAGGCGGGCCGACGTGGACAGGAGCGACGCCGTCTTGTCGGCGAGCACCTGGAGGTAGTGCCCGACGGGGTCCTCGCCCTCGCCGGGGCCGACCGTCTCGTGGAGCTGGCCGAGGCACAGTCGCTCGAACGTGCGCGCCTGGATGAGCACGGCCTCGGGACCGAGCGCCGCGACCGTCGAGGCCGCACGCGCGAAGAGCAGGTCGCCGACCATGATCGCGACGGAGTTGCCGAAGACGGCGTGCGCGGCGGGCGCCCCGCGCCGTACGGCCGCGGAGTCCATCACGTCGTCGTGGTAGAGCGACGCGAGGTGCGTGAGCTCCACGACGACGGCGGCCTCCACCACCTCGGAACGGTCCCCGTCGCCGAGCTCCGCCGCGAGCAGCGTGAGCAGCGGCCGCAGCCGCTTGCCGCCGGCGTTGACGAGGTGGCGCGACGCCGTGTCGGCGAGCGGTTCGGCGTGCGCGACGGCGTCCCGCAGCCGGGTCTCCACACCCGCGAGCCGCTGCGTGAGGAGGGCGGCGAGCTCGGGGTCCGAGATCGGGATGGCGGTGGTCGTCACGGGGGTCGTCCGTGCGGGCGGCCCGGGAGGAGCGGAGGTCACGGGACGAACTTAACCGCCTCGGCCGCCAGATCGAGAACCGGGGACGGGAACACGCCCAGGGCGAGCACCCCGAGCGCGCACACGGCGATCGCCACGGTGGTCGGTCCGTTCGACCGGACGACGGTCACGCCGACGCCGCCGTCGGCCTCCGCGCCCTCGTCGGCCGGGGGCGTGAAGAACATGAGCACGATGATCCGGACGTAGAAGAACACCGCGACGGCGGACGCGAGCACGCCGACGACGGCGAGCACCCAGGTCGATCCGCCGCCCTGCCCGTCCGGTCCGGCGATCGCCGCGCCGAACGCCGTGAACTTGGCGATGAACCCCGCGGTGAGCGGGATGCCGGCCATCGAGAGGAGGAACAGCGCGAACGCGCCCGCGAGCCACGGGCTGCGCCGTCCCAGGCCCGCCCACTGCGCGAGGTGCGTGGCCTCGCCGAGGACGGCACCGGCGTCGGGCACCGGGGCCCGGGACGGGTTGTCGGGGACGTCCGCGGGCTCCTCGCCGCTGCCCGACGCCGCGGCGTCGCTGGGCGCGGTGAGCTCGCCCGCCGCTGCGGTCGTGCCGGACCCCACGCCGGCGGACACCGCGGCGCGCACCTCGGCCGGCAATGCGGCAGGCGACGGGGCCTTCTCCCGCACGAGCGTGACGACGGCGAACGCGCCGACCGTCGCGAGGCCGTAGACGAGGAGGTAGAACACGGTCGCGCGCAGCGAGAGCTGCGAGAACCCGATCACGCCGACGAGGATGAAGCCCGCGTGCGCGATCGACGAGTAGGCGAGCAGACGCTTGACGTCCGTCTGCACGGCACCGACGGCGGTGCCGATCACCATCGTGAGCAGGGCGACGACCCACAGGGCGACGAAGAGGTCCTGGCGCAGGTCGGGCGCACCGACCTCGAGGCCGATGGCCACGGAGTAGAGCACGCGCAGGAGCGCGCCGAACGCGGCCGCCTTGGTGCACGCGGCCATGAACCCGGTGATCGGCGTCGGGGCGCCCTGGTAGACGTCGGGCGTCCACGCGTGGAACGGCGCCGCGCCCACCTTGAACAGCAGGCCTGCGAAGATCAGCAGCATGCCGGTGAGCACGAGACCCGGCATGTCGGCGACCGGGCTGCTCCCCGTGGCGAGCGCCAGCTGGATCTCCGCGAGGTCGACCGATCCCGCGTAGCCGTAGATCAGCGCGACGCCGAAGACGAGGAGCGCGGACGCGAAGGACCCGAGGAGGAAGTACTTGAACGACGCCTCCTGGGACAGGAGCCGGCGACGGCGCGCCATCGCGGAGAGCACGTACAGCGGCAGCGAGAGCACCTCGAGCGCGACGAACATCACGAGGAGGTTGCCCGTCGCCGGGAAGATCATCATGCCGCCGACGGCGAACAGCACGAGGGGGTAGACCTCCGTCTGCTCGAGGCCCTGGCGGCGTGCGATTTCCTCGTACGGCGAGCCGGGCACCGCCGCGGCGGTCGGGGCGAACGCGTCCTGGCCGGTCGACGTCCGGTCGGCGACGACGAGCAGCGCCAGGAACGCGAGGACGACCACGGTGCCCTGGACGGCGAGCCCGAAGTGGTCGACCACCATCGACCCGCCGAGCACCCGCACGCCGAGCACGCCGGACTCGGTGCCCTGCACCGCCGGGTCACGCCACAGCACGACGATCGCGGCGAACGCCGCCGCCGTCGCGAGCAGCGCGAGCACGACCTGCGTCGTGCGGCGCACGCGCGCCGGGACGAACGCCTCGACGAGGACGCCGACCACGCCGGCGCCGAGCACCACGAGGATCGGGACGAGGTAGACCCAGTCGACCGTGGGGGCCACGAAGGAGTCGTTCACGACTCGCTCCCTTCTGCGGTGGTGGGCACGGCGGTGTCGACGACGGCGGTGTCGACGACGGCGGTGTCGCCGGCGGCTGCGGCGTCAGGTGTCGGGTCGGACGCGAACGGGTCGGTGCGCGGCGGGTCCTCGACCCCCGCGGGCGCGAGGTCGGAGAGCGTGACCTCTGCCGGCTCGTTCACGAGGTCGAGCGCCGGCGCAGGGTAGAACCCGAGCACGAGCAGCAGGGCGATCAACGGCGCGACGACCCACTTCTCGCGCCCGTTGAGGTCCGGGAGCTGCTCGAGGCCCTCGCGCGTCTGCCCGGTGAACACCTTCTGGTACGTGAGCAGCACGTACAGCGCGGCGAGGACGACACCGAGCACCGCGACGAGAGCCGCCCACGGGCTCCGGGCGAACGTGCCGAGGAGCACCAAGATCTCGCTGACGAACGTCGACAGACCGGGCAGGGACAGCGCCGAGAGGCCCGCGACGAGGAAGGTCCCCGCGAGCACGGGCACGACCTTCTGCAGCCCGCCGTAGTCCGTGAGCCGCTGCGACCGCTCGGGGTGCCGCGCGACGAGGAACCCGGCGAGCAGGAACAGCGCACCGGTCGAGATGCCGTGGTTGACCATGTAGAGCGACGACCCGGCGACGCTCGTCGTGGTGAACGCGAAGATGCCGAGCACGATGAACCCGAAGTGCGACACCGAGGTGTAGGCGATGAGCCGCATGACGTCGCTCTGCCCGATCGCCAGGAGCGCGCCGTAGAGGATCGACACGACCGCGAGGACGATCACGACCGGGGCGGCCCACGCGCTCGCGCTCGGGAAGAGCGGGAGGCACAGCGTCAGCATGCCGAACGTGCCGACCTTGTCGAGGACGCCCACGAGCAGCGTCGACGTGCCTGCCGGGGCGTGCTGCGCGGCGTCGGGCAACCACGTGTGCACGGGGAAGAGCGGCGCCTTGATGGCGAACGCGACGAAGAAGCCCAGGAAGAGCAGCCGCTCCGTCGTCACCGGCATGGGGTTCGCGGCGAACGTCTCGACCAGGCTCGCGGTGAGGAACGCGTCGTCGGGACGGAGCCCGGTCGTCGGGTCGACGGGGACCTGGACGTACAGCGCGATGACCGCCGCGAGCATGATGAGCCCGCCCGCGAGCGAGAAGAGCAGGAACTTCACCGCGGCGTACCGCCGCCGCGCCCCCACGCCGAACCCGCCGATCATGAAGTAGACGGGGATGAGCATCGCCTCGAAGAGGACGTAGAAGAGGAACACGTCGCGCGCGACGAACACCGCGACCATGAACGCCTCGAGCAGGAGCACGAGCGCGAGGTAGTGCCGAAGGCGGCGCACGTCGCCCTCCTGCTCCTTCCACGCGGCCCCGACGACGAGGGGCACGAGCACGACCGCGAGCGCGACGAGCGCGAGCGCGACCCCGTCGGCCCCGACCGCGTAGCTCGCGCCGATCTGCGGGATCCACGCGTACGTCTCGGCGAGCTGGACCGTGCCGGACGCCGCGGTGTCGAACGCGGTGAACGCGCCGACGAGCAGGGCGACCTCGACGAGCGCCGCGCCGAGCGCGATGCCCCGCACGGCGCGGAGGGCGCCGGAACCGACGCCGCGCGTGCGTGCCGCGGCGGTGAGCCACACCGCGGCGGCGCCGACGACGGGCCACGCGACGAGGAGGGTGAGCCAGGGGAAGCCGTTCATCATGAGTCTCCTCAGCTCGCGGTGCCGGTGGTGAGGGCGAGGACGACGGCGGCGATGACGACGAGGCCGCCGAGCATGGTCGCGCCGTAGGAGCGGACATACCCGTTCTGCCAGCCGCGCAACCACTCGCCGACCCTGCCGACGAGGCCCGCGAGGCCGAGCCACCCGCCGTCGACCATCTCCTTGTCCGAGTACACGAGCGACCGCGTCAGGTACTGACCGGGGCGCATGAACACGGTCTCGTTGACGTCGTCCTGGTAGAGGTCGCGGCGGGCCGCCCGCGTGAGGACCGAGCCACGCGGGGCGCGGACCGGGACGAGCGAGACGACGTACTGCCGCCACGCGAGCGCCAGACCCGCGAGGACGAGGAGCAGCGTGAGCGCGATGAGCGACCACACGGGGAGCACCGGCTCGTGGTGCTCGGCGTGCCCCGTCACCGGCTCGAGCCAGTCGACGAACCGCGAGCCCGCGGCGAGGAACCATCCGAGCCCGACCGACCCCACGGCGAGGACGATCATCGGCCACGTCATGAGCCGCGGGGACTCGTGCGGGTGCTGCACCGGCCCGTCCTGCGACCCGAGGCCGTCGACGTCGCCGCGACCGTCGTTCCAGCGCCGACGTCCCAGGAACGTCATGAA
This sequence comes from Cellulosimicrobium sp. BMG9.23, assembly GCF_059159985.1. Lineage (NCBI taxonomy): Bacteria > Bacillati > Actinomycetota > Actinomycetes > Micrococcales > Promicromonosporaceae > Cellulosimicrobium > Cellulosimicrobium sp. BMG9.23. The sequence continues at coordinate 224,229 of NZ_JBZGBZ010000001.1, read as the reverse complement.
GAACATGCGGGACATGTAGAACGCGGTGATCCCGGCGCCGATCAGCGCCGCGCCGCCGAACACCCAGGCGCGCCAGGGCGCGCCGTCGACGGGCACGAACGCGGCCTCGATGATCTTGTCCTTGCTCCAGAAGCCCGAGAACGGCGGGATGCCGAGGATCGCGAGCCAGCCCATCATGAACGTGATCCACGTGACCTTCATGAAGCGCGATAGGCCGCCGAACCGCCGCATGTCGACCTGGTCACCCATGCCGTGCATGACCGAGCCGGCGCCGAGGAACATGCCCGCCTTGAAGAAGCCGTGGGTCACGAGGTGGAAGATCGCGAACGCGTAGCCGATCGGGCCGAGGCCCGCGGCGAGGATCATGTACCCGATCTGCGACATCGTCGAGGCGGCGAGCGCCTTCTTGATGTCGTCCTTCGCGCAGCCGACGACCGCCCCGAAGATCAGCGTCACCGCGCCGACGATCACGACGACGAGCTGCGCGGTCGGCGCTCCCTCGAACACCGGCGCGGACCGGACGACGAGATAGACGCCCGCGGTGACCATGGTAGCCGCGTGGATGAGGGCGGAGACCGGCGTCGGGCCGGCCATCGCGTCACCGAGCCACGCCTGGAGCGGGAACTGCGCCGACTTGCCGCACGCGGCGAGCAGGAGCGCGAGGCCCGTCGCGGTGAGGAGCGCGGTCGACGCCTCCGGCACCTGCTCGAAGACCGACGTGAAGTCCACGGCGCCGAACGTCGCGAACATGAGCATGAGCGCGACGATGAGCCCGATGTCGCCCACGCGGTTCATGACGAACGCCTTCTTGGCCGCGACGGCGTAGTCGCGGCGGTGGTTCCAGAACCCGATGAGCAGGTACGACGCGAGGCCCACGCCCTCCCATCCGACGAAGAGCAGCAGGTAGGAGTCGGCGAGGACGAGCACGAGCATCGCCGCGACGAACAGGTTGAGGTACGCGAAGAACCGGCGGCGGTCGACGTCGTGCTCCATGTACGCGACCGCGTACACGTGGATGAGCGTGCCGACGAAGGTCACGAGCAGCACGAACGTCATCGACAGCGGGTCGATGCGCAGCCCTGCGGCGACGTCGAGGCCGCCGGCGGCGATCCAGTCGAAGAGCCGGTAGTCCACGACCCGCTCGTCCACGGGCAGCGACAGCATCGAGAGGAAGACCCACGCGCCGACGAGGAACGCCGCGCCGGACATGGCCACGCCGAACCACGCACCCCACCGGTCGCTGCGGCGTCCGGCCAGCAGGAGGACCGCCGCGCCGAGCAGCGGGAGCACGATCAGCAGCGGGGCCGCGAGGAACGGGCCGGGGACGATCGTGCTGGCGGGCACGATCGTGGTCTCGAGGGGCAGGAGCATCGTCATCGGTGCCGACCTCTCAGCTCTTCAGGAGGTTGACGTCGTCGACCGAGGCCGACCGACGCGTACGGAAGATGGACACGATGATCGCGAGCCCCACGACGACCTCGGCGGCCGCGACGACCATGACGAAGAACGCGATCACCTGCCCGGTCACGTCGCCGTGGATGCGCGCGAACGTCACGAGCGCGAGGTTGGTGGCGTTGAGCATGAGCTCGATGCCCATGAACACGATGATCGCGTTGCGCCGCAGGAGCACCGTCGTCGCGCCGATCGTGAACAGGATCGCCGCGAGCACGAGGTAGTTCGTGATCTCCATCAGTCGTCACCTCCGAGGGTGCGGGTCCGGCCCGGGTCGTCGGGCCCGGAGACGTCACCGGCGGGTGGTGCGTCGGCGGGCTCCGCCTGGACGGTCCGCTCGTTCGCGTCGCCCGCCCGCAGTGCCGGCAGGGCGCGCTGCGGCTCGTGCTCGACGAGCACCTCGCGCTCGGCGGCGAGGATGGTCCCCGCCGAGCGCTCCTGGCCGCGGATCCGCAGGATGCGCGACACCGACTCCTCGATGGGGCGCCCGGCGGGATCCAGGGCGGGCGTGTCCATCGCGTTGTTCTGCGCGTAAACGCCCGGCGCGGCGAGCGGCGTGAGGCGACCGCCCGACGGGAGGGCGGCGACCTTCGCGTCGGCCTGCTCGCGCTGTCCCACCTTCGGCACGAGACGACGGCGGTGCGTGAGCACGAGGGCCGAGACCGCGGCGGTGATCAGCAGGATGCCGACGACCTCCATCGCGAACACGTAGTCCGCGAACAGGACGCGGGCGAGCGCCACGGGGTTCGTCGCCTCGTTGGCGGCCGCCAGCCCGACGGCGGGCGGGAACGTCGCCTGCGTGACGACGCCCACGAGCACGGCGCCCAGCCCGAGCCCCAGGAGCACGCCGATCCAGCGCTGTCCCTGGATCGTCTCGACGAGCGAGTCGGACGCGTCGACGCCCACGAGCATGAGGACGAAGAGGAACAGCATCATCACGGCGCCCGTGTACACGACGACCTGCACGACCCCGAGGAACGACGCCTCCTGGGCGATGTAGAGGATCGCGAGGTCCACCATGACGAACATGACCGCGATCGCCGCGTGGACGGCCTTGCGCGCGAACAGCAGCGAGAGGGCTGCCAGGACCATGAGGGGGGCGAGGACCCAGAAGAGGGCCGCCTCGCCCGCGCTCGCGGTCATCGGGCCGCCTTCCGGTGACGGTCGGCGTGCTCGACGCGGCGCACCTCGGGCGTCGGACCGGGCGGCTCGGGAGGGAGCGTCGGGTCGTCCGGACGGTGCTCGCGCACCCACGCCACCTGCTCGGCCACCGGGCCGCTCACCTCCCCGCGGTAGTACTCCGTGTCGGTCGTCCCCGGGACCATCGGGTGCGGCGCGGCGAGCATCCCCTGCTCCAGCGGCGCGAGGAGGTCCTCCTTCTCCCAGATCAGGCCCTCACGCGTCGGGCCCGCGAGCTCGTACTCGTTCGTCATCGTCAGCGCGCGTGTGGGGCACGCCTCGATGCAGAGCCCGCAGAAGATGCAGCGCAGGTAGTTGATCTGGTAGACGCTGCCGTACCGCTCGCCCGGTGAAACGTGGGCAGAGGTCGAGCCCCCGCTGTTCTCCGCCAGGTCCGCGTTGTCGGCGCCCTCGACGTAGATCGCGTCGGCGGGGCACGCCCACGCGCACAGCTCGCACCCGATGCACTTCTCCAGGCCGTCCGCGTAGCGGTTGAGCTGGTGCCGCCCGTGGTAGCGCGCCTTCGGGGCGTGCTTCTGCCGCGGGTACTGCTCCGTCACCGTCGGCCGGAACATCGACGAGAACGTCACGCCGAAGCCCGCGACGGGCGCGAGGGCCTCGCGCAGGCCGGAGGCCTGCGGACGCAGGGGCCGGTACTCCCCCGGTGCTGCGGACTGCTGCTGGTCGTCAGCCACGGTCGACCTCCTTGTCGTGGGGCGTGCCGGGACCGGACATCGTCCCGGCGGGCGAGCGGGCGTCGTCGGGCGAGCGGGCGTCGTCGGGCACGAGGGCCCGACGGCGCGGGGACGGCGGGAGCGACTGGCCCGGCAGCGGCGGGACGGGGAACCCGCCCGCGAACGCGTCGAACGGCTCGGCGGGTCCACGGGTGCCCGACGTCGCGGGCCGGCTCGTCCCGGCCGGTCCCGGTGGCGCGGACTTCTTCTCGGGCCAGAACCACGTGATCGCGACGACCACGAGCGCGAGCCCCACGCCGACCCCGATCACGGTGCGCGTGTCGACGTCGCCGAACTGGCGCACGCCCTGGACGACGGACAGGAGCACGACCCAGCCGAGCGCGGCGGGGATGAGCACCTTCCAGCCGAACGTCATGAACTGGTCGTAGCGCATCCGCAGGAGCGTGCCGCGGACCCACACGAACACGAACATGAAGGCCCACATCTTCACGAGGAACCAGAGGATCGGCCACCAGCCCTCGTTGAACATCCCGTCGTTGATCGCCGACAGCGGCCACGGCGCGCGCCAGCCACCGAAGAACAGCGTCGTCGCGATCGCCGAGACGTTGATCATGTTGATGTACTCCGCGAGGAAGAACCACGCGAACTTCATCGACGAGTACTCGGTCATGTAGCCGGACACGAGCTCGCCCTCGGCCTCGGGGAGGTCGAACGGCAGGCGGTTCGTCTCGCCGATCATCGAGATGACGTAGATGACGAACGCCGGCAGGAGCGGCAGCGCCCACCACAGCGGCGTCTGGGAGTCGACGATCTGCGACGTCGACATCGACCCCGCCATGATGAACACCGACACGAGCGACAGGCCCATCGCGAGCTCGTAGCTGATGACCTGCGCCGTCGAGCGCACCGAGCCGAGCAGCGGGTAGGTGGACCCCGACGACCAGCCGCCGAGCACGATCCCGTACACGCCGAGCGCTGCGCACGCGAGGATGTACAGCACCGCGACGGGGAAGTCGGTGAGCTGCGCGGGTGTCACGAAGTCCGTGAACGGGATGCGCACCTCGGGGCCGAACGGGATGACGGCGAACACGAGCAGCGAGCAGAAGACCGAGATCATCGGCGCGAGCAGGTACACGAACTTGTCCGCGGCCTTGACGGTGATGTCCTCCTTGAGCAGGAGCTTCATCGCGTCGGCGAGCGACTGCAGCAGGCCGAAGGGTCCGTGGACGTTCGGGCCGGGCCGCACCTGCATGCGGGCGACGACCTTGCGCTCGAACCAGATCGCGAGGAGCACGCTCGTCAGCAGGAAGACGATGATGAGCACCGCCTTGACCAGGTACGTCCAGCCGTTGTCCTGCGAGAAGTCGGCCGCGATGCCGGGCACGCCGGGTGTCTCGAACCTCATGCCCGCTCCCCTCCCTCGGTGCGACGTGTCGTGTCGTGGCCAGGGGTCACCGGGGTGGTCGTCTCTCCTGACACGTCGGCGGGCGCGAGCGTCACGACGTCGCCCGGCACGGCGGCGAGCGTCGCGTGCACCTGCGACCCGGCGGACCGCAGCGGGACCCACACGACGTGGTCGACCATGTCCGTCACGACGACCGGCAGCGTGATCGCCCCGCGGTCCGTGGCGACCCGGACGAGCTCGCCGTCGAACACGTCGACGGCCGCGGCGGTCGTCGCGGACATCCGCGCGACCGATCGCTTCGCCGTCCCGGCGAGGTAGCGCTCGCCGTCCTGGCCGCGCCCGTCGTCGAGCAGCAGCCGCCAGCTCGCGAGGACGGCGGTGCCGGGGGCGACGGCGGGCGGCTCGGCGGCCGGGACGTCCGGGGCGGCGACGCGCTCACCGTTCCAGGCCTCGAGCCGGCCGAGCTCGGCGCGCACCGCGTCCGCGGTCGGCAGACCGAGGCCGACGCCCGCGGCGTCGGCGAGGGCGTCGAGCACGCGGTGGTCCGTCATCGCGGTCGACGCGAGCGCCGCGGGGAACGGCCGCAGCCGGCCCTCCCAGCTCCAGAACGACCCTGCCCGCTCGACGGGCGGCGCGACCGGCAGCACGATGTCGGCCAGCTCCGTGACGGCCGAGCGGCGCACCTCGAGGCTCACGACGACGTCGGCCGCCTCGAGCGCGCGGCGTGCGTGCGCCGGGTCGGGCAGGTCGGCGAGCTCGAGGCCGCCGAGCAGGACGCCGGAGAGCTGGCCCACGGAGAGCGCGTCGAGCATCTCGGTGACGTCGCGGCCGGGGGTCGCCGGCAGGTCCGCCGCGTCGACGCCCCAGAGGGACGCGACGTCCGCCCGGGCACGGGCGTCGGCCACCGGACGCGCGCCGGGCAGGAGGTTCGGCAGCGTGCCGACCTCGACGCCGCCGCGCTCCCCCGCACGACGCGGGACCCAGGCGAGGCGGGCACCCGTCGCGGCGGCGGCGCGCACGACGGCGCTGTACCCGCCGGGGGTCGCGGCGAGCCGCTCCCCCACGAGGATCACGGCGCCCGGGGCGCGCAGCGCGTCGCTCGCGTCGGCGAGCGCGTCCTCCGAGCCGGCCGCCTCGTCGAGCGTGCGGACCCGGTCGCCCGCGGCGAGGCCGTCGAGCCACTCGGCCTCCGTGCCCGGCGCGGCCGGGAGCAGCGTGCCGTGCATCCGCTCGAGGCCGCGTGACGCGTACGGCGCGAGCGAGAACACCCGCACGCCGTGCTGCACCGCGCCCTTGCGCAGCCGCAGGAACGTGACGCCCGCCTCCTCCTCGGCCTCGAGGCCGACGAGCAGCACCGCGGGAGCCTTCTCCAGCTCGGTGAACGTCACGCCGATCCCGTGACCGGCGACGGCGTGCGCGAGGAAGTCGGCCTCCTCGGCGCTGTGGGCGCGGGCGCGGTGGTCGACGTCGTTCGTCCGGAGCAGCACGCGCGCCACCTTCGCGTACGCGTACGCGTCCTCGACCGTGAGGCGGCCACCGGGCAGGACCCCGACCCCACCGGCATCGCGCGCCCGGGTGAGCGCGTCCGCCGCGAGCTCGAGCGCCTCCGCCCACGACGCCGGGCGCTGCTCGCCGCGCGTGACGGTGCCGTCGGGCGCGACCTCGCGGTCCCGGACCAGCGGGTGGGTGAGGCGGTCGGGCGCGGACTGCCACGTGAACGCGAAGCGGTCCTTGTCGGTGATCCACTCCTCGTTGACCAGCGGGTCGTCGCCCGCGAGCCGCCGCAGCACGACGCCGCGCCGGTGGTCGACGCGGATCGCGCTGCCGCACGCGTCGTGCTCGCCGACCGACGGGGTCGAGACGAGGTCGAACGGGCGCGAGCGGAACCGGTAGGCAGCGCCCGTGAGCGCGCCGACCGGGCAGATCTGGACCGTGTTGCCCGAGAAGTACGACGCGAACGGCTGCCCCGACTCGTCCTCGAGCGCGAGCCCGACCGGACGATCCCCCGGCGCCTCGCCCACGGGCGGCGCGAAGTCGAGGACGGCTTCGTCGAACCGGCCGATCTGCTGCGCGGCCCCGCGCTTCTGCAGGTCGATGAACACGTCGCCCGCGATCTCCTTCGAGAACCGCGTGCACCGCTGGCACAGGACGCAGCGCTCGCGGTCGAGCAGGATCGTCGTCGACACGGAGATCGGCTTGGGGAACGTGCGCTTGACGTCCACGAACCGGCTCGTCGCGCGCCCGTTGCTCATCGCCTGGTTCTGCAGCGGGCACTCACCGCCCTTGTCGCACACCGGGCAGTCGAGCGGGTGGTTGATGAGCAGCATCTCCATGATGCCGTGCTGCGCCTTGTCGGCGACGGGGCTCGTGCGCTGCGTCTTCACCACCATGCCCGGCGTCACCTCGAGCGTGCACGACGCCTGCGGCTTCGGCATGGGCCGCAGGTTGCCCTCGCGGTCCGGCGTCGCGACCTCGACGAGGCACTGGCGGCACGCGCCGGCCGGGGCCAGGAGCGGGTGGTCGCAGAACCGCGGGATCTGGATGCCGATCTGCTCCGCCGCACGGATGACCAGGGTGCCCTTCGGCACGGCCATCTCGACGTCGTCGATCGTGAAGGACACCTGGCCCGCAGGCGGCTGCTCCGTTCCGGTGCCGGAGGTCGCCGGCGTGGTCGTCGTCATCAGTGCACTCCTGCCGTCAGGGCGCGCGCGGCGGCCGGTCGGGGCGTGTAGTCGAACAGTGCCGCGGCGGACGGGTCGAACGGGCACGCGTGGCCCGTGATGTGCGCCTCGTACTCGTCGCGGAACAGCTCGATGCTGCTCGTCACGGGCGACGTCGCGCCGTCGCCCAGGGCGCAGAACGCGCGGCCCAGGATGTTGTCGCACGTGTCGAGCAGCAGGTCGAGGTCGCCCGGCGTGCCCTGTCCCGCCTCGATCCGCGCCAGGACCTGCTTCATCCAGTACGTCCCCTCGCGGCACGGCGTGCACTTGCCGCACGACTCGTGCGCGTAGAAGTCCGTCCACCGGCTCACAGCCCGCACGACGCACGTGGTCTCGTCGAAGAGCTGCAGCGCGCGCGTGCCGAGCATCGAGCCCGCCTTCGCGACCGACTCGTAGTCCAGCGGGGTGTCGAGGTGCGCGTCCGTGAAGAGCGGCGTCGACGACCCGCCTGGCGTCCAGAACTTCAGCGCCTTGCCGCCGCGCATCCCGCCCGCCATGTCGAGCAGCTCGCGCAGCGTGATGCCCAGGGGCGCCTCGTACTGCCCCGGCCGCGTCACGTGACCCGACAACGAGAACAGCCCGTACCCCGCCGAGCGCTCCGTGCCCATCGACGTGAACCAGTCCGCGCCGCGCGCCACGATCGACGGCACGCTCGCGATCGACTCCACGTTGTTCACCACGGTCGGGCGCGCGTACAGGCCCGCGACCGCCGGGAACGGGGGCTTGAGCCGCGGCTGCCCGCGCAGGCCCTCGAGCGAGTCGAGCAGCGCCGTCTCCTCGCCGCAGATGTACGCGCCCGCACCCGCGTGGACCGTGACGTCGAGGTCGAAGCCCGAGCCCTGGATGTCCTTGCCCAGGAAGCCCGCCTCGTACGCCTCCTCCACCGCGCGCAGCAGACGCCGGTACACGTGCAGCACCTCTCCGCGCACGTAGATGAAGGCGTGGTCGCAGCCGATCGCGTAGGACGTGATCGCCACGCCCTCCACGAGCGCCTGCGGGCTCGCCAGCATGAGCGGGATGTCCTTGCACGTCCCCGGCTCCGACTCGTCCGCGTTGACGACGAGGTAGCGCGGTCCGCCGTCGGGCGCGGGCAGGAAGCCCCACTTCATGCCCGTCGGGAAGCCCGCTCCGCCCCGACCGCGCAGGCCCGAGGCCTTCACGGTCTCGACGATCGCCGCCGGCTCCTGCGCCAGGGCGGCTCGCAGGCCGTCGTAGCCACCGCGGTCCGTGTACGACGCAAGCGTCCACGACCGGTCCGCGTCCCAGGTGTCCGACAGGACGGGGGTCAGCGGATCGGGCGTCGGGCGCTCCGGTGTGCTCTGCTGCTCGCTCATGCGTCCGTCCCCTTCGACGCGTCGGGCTTCGCCTCGGGCGTGCCGGGCTTGCCGCCCGGGTCGACGTCGGCGTCGGTCGTGGGTGGGCGTTCGGCGCTGGACTGCTCCTCGCCTGCGGCTGGCTCACCGCCTGCGGGCTCACCGCCGGCCGGGGAGGCGGCGTCGCCTTCGGCGGGCACGGGGGCGCCGGTGCTCGGGCTACCATCCGCGCCGCTCGTTCCTCGCGTCGCTCCCGCCAGGCCCGCCACGCCCTTCGCATCCGGCGCCCCCGTGCCCGCCTCCGCGTCCGGCTCACCACCGGTCGTGGGTTCCGTCGTGCCCGACGGCGGTGTGGGGGCTTCGGCGGTCGGCTCGCCTGCCGACGTGCCTGGTGCGGTCCAGCCGTGCTCGCGGGCCAGGCGCAGGCCCGCGAGGGTGGGCTCGCCCGCGCCGACGCCCTCGTCGGCGCGGCCGTCGGAGAAACCCGCGAGGACGCGGCTCATCTGCTTGAAAGAGCACACGCTCGCGGCGCCGCGGGTCGGGGCGACCTGCTCGCCGGCGCGGAGGCGGTCGACGACGTCGGTCGCCGTCTGCGGCGTCTGGTTGTCGAAGAACTCCCAGTTGACCATCATGACCGGCGCGTAGTCGCAGGCCGCGTTGCACTCGACGCGCTCGAGGGTGATCGCGCCGTCGTCGGTCGTCTCGTCGTGGCCGACGCCGAGGTGGTCCGACAGCTCGTCGAAGATCGCGTCGCCGCCCATGATCGCGCACAGCGTGTTGGTGCAGACGCCGACCGTGTAGGTGCCGTTGGGGTGGCGCTTGTACTGGGTGTAGAACGTCGCGACGGCCGAGACCTCGGCGGCCGTGAGGTCGAGCTGCTCGGCGCAGAAGAGGATGCCGTCGCGCGAGACGTACCCGTCCTCCGACTGCACGAGGTGCAGCATCGGCAGGAGCGCCGAGCGCGCCTGCGGGTAGCGCGCGACGATCTGCGCGGCGTCGGCCGCGAGGCGTGCGTGCGTCTCGCTGTCGTAGCCCGGGCGCGAGCGGGGAGCGCCCGCGGGCGACCCGTTCGTGGCAGGTCCAGCGTCGATCGTCATCGGTCCACCCCTCCCAGCACCGGGTCCAGCGACGCGACGGCGACGACGACGTCGGCGACCTGGCCGCCCTCGCACATCGCGGCCACGGCCTGGAGGTTGTTGAACGACGGGTCGCGGAAGTGCGCGCGGTAGGGGCGCGTCCCGCCGTCGGACACGAGGTGGACGCCCAGCTCGCCGCGCGGGTGCTCCACCGTCTGCCACGCCTGGCCCACCGGGACCCGGAAGCCCTCCGTGACCAGCTTGAAGTGGTGGATCAGGGCCTCCATCGAGGTGCCCATGATCTCCTTGATGTGCGCGAGCGAGTTGCCCTGGCCGTCGGAGCCGATCGCGAGCTGCGCGGGCCACGCGATCTTGCGGTCGCCGACCATCACGGGCTGGCCGGCCGTCGCCTCGAGGCGCTCCAGGCACTGCTCGACGATACGCAGCGACTGGTAGCACTCCTCGAGCCGCAGCACGACGCGGTCGTAGCCGTCGGCGCCCTGCGACGTCGGGACGTCGAAGTCGTACGTCTCGTAGCCGCAGTACGGGTCGGTCTTGCGCACGTCGTACGGCAGGCCCGTCGACCGCAGGACCGGTCCGGTGATGCCGAGAGCCATGCAGCCCGCGAGGCTCAGGTGCCCGACGCCGACCAGGCGTCCCTTGAAGATCGGGTTCGCCAGCATGAGGTCGCCGAGCTGGGCCAGGTAGCGGCGGATCAGCGGCTCCGCCTCGCGGACCTGGTCCACGATGTCCGACGGCACGTCCTGCGCGACGCCGCCGGGGCGCACGTACGCGTGGTTCATGCGCAGGCCCGTGATCGCCTCGAAGATCTTGAGGATCTCCTCGCGCGCCGTGAAACCGACGGTCATGACCGTCGTCGCGCCCATCTCGTTCCCGCCCGTCCCGAGGCACACGAGGTGCGACGCGATGCGGTTGAGCTCCATGACGAGCACGCGGATGACGCTCGCACGCTCGGGCACGTCGTCCGTGATGCCGAGGAGCTTCTCGACCGCGAGGCAGTACGCCGTCTCCTGGAAGAACGGCGCGAGGTAGTCCATGCGCGTGCAGAACGTGACGCCCTGCGTCCACGTCCGGTACTCCATGTTCTTCTCGATGCCCGTGTGCAGGTAGCCGATGCCGCACCGCGCCTCGGTGACCGTCTCGCCGTCGATCTCGAGCATGAGGCGCAGCACGCCGTGCGTCGACGGGTGCTGCGGACCCATGTTGACGACGATGCGCTCCTCGCCGAGCGCCGCCGCCGCGACCGCGCTCTCCGCGATCTCGGCCCAGTCGCCGCCCGACGCCTCGAAGCTCGGGACGCCCTGCTCGAAGTCGCCCACGGGCGGTCGCGTCGAACGGGGTGTCGCGTGCGGGCCCGAAGGGGGAGCCCCGGTGGTGTGCGTGCTCACGAGTACGACCTCCTCGTGTCCGGCGGGGGGACGGTCGCGCCCTTGTACTCGACCGGTATCCCGCCGAGCGGGTAGTCCTTGCGCTGCGGGTGGCCGGGCCAGTCGTCGGGCATCTCGATGCGCGCGAGCGACGGGTGCCCGTCGAAGACGATGCCGAAGAAGTCCCACGTCTCGCGCTCGTGCCAGTCGTTCGTCGGGTAGACGGACGTGGTCGACGGGACGTGCGGGTCGGCGTCGGGCACGGCGACCTCGAGGCGCAGGCGTCGGCCGTGCGTGATCGACGTCAGGTGGTAGACCGCGTGGAGCTCGCGGCCGACGTCGTGCGGGAAGTGCACGCCGCTCACACCGAGGCTCAGCTCGAAGCGCAGGTCCTGGTCGTCGCGCAGCGCCCGGCACACCTCCACGAGGTGGTCGCGGTGCACGTGGAGCGTCAGCTCGCCGTGCCGCCCCGGCGGGTCGACGCTCACGAACTCGACCGCGTCCTGGATCGACGTCCCGCCCTCGGCGAGGACCTCCCCGAGGACGTCGACGACGTCGTCGAACCAGCCGCCGTACGGGCGCGGCGTCGCGCCGGGCATGGCGACGGGCTGCACCAGACCGCCGTAGCCCGAGGTGTCGCCGGAGCCCTGGGCGCCGAACATGCCCGACCGCACCTCGACCACGTCGAGGGTGCCCCGCGTCCCGGGGCCCGCTTCCGTACCGGTGACGAGCTCGCCCGCCCGCGGCCCCCGGACCTCCTCGGGCTGGGGGACGGGCTTCCTCCCGTCGCCCTGACCCGGGTTCGTCGTCGCGCTCACCGGAGCAGGCCCTTCATCTGGAACGTCGGCGTGGCCTCGAGCGCGGCCGCCTCGGCGGCACGTGCCGCCTCCTTGCGGTTGGCACCCAGCGGCTCGTCGCCGATCTGCTCGTGCAGCGCGACGATCGCGTTGATGAGCATCTCGGGGCGCGGGGGGCACCCCGGCAGGTAGATGTCGACCGGGACGACGTGGTCGACGCCCTGCACGATCGCGTAGTTGTTGAACATCCCGCCGCTCGACGCGCACACGCCCATCGACAGGACCCACTTGGGCTCGCTCATCTGGTCGTAGACCTGGCGCACGACGGGCGCCATCTTCTGGCTCACCCGACCGGCGACGATCATGAGGTCCGCCTGGCGCGGCGACGCGCGGAAGACCTCCATGCCGAAGCGCGACAGGTCGAACCGCGACGCGCCCGCGGCCATCATCTCGATCGCGCAGCACGCGAGCCCGAACGTCACGGGCCACAGCGAGGCCTTGCGGAAGTACCCGGCGAGGTCCTCGATGGTCGTGAGCAGAAAGCCTGAAGGAGCTTCCTCGATCCCCATGGTGTTCTCCTAGCCCCTCGTCGGTCGCGCGTGCCGTCGTGCCGCGGACAGGTGCAGATGATCGGTGCTCAGTCCCACTCGAGGCCCCCGCGGCGCCACTCGTAGACGAACGGGACGGTGATGAGCGCGAGGAACGCGAGCATCGCGACGAGACCGAACGTCGCGAGCGTCGCGAAGTCGACGGCCCACGGGTAGAGGAAGACGACCTCGATGTCGAACACGATGAAGGTCATCGCGACGAGGTAGTACTTGATCGGGAAGCGTCCGCCCCCGACGGCGTGGGGCGTGGGCTCGATGCCGCACTCGTACGCGTCCAGCTTGGCGCGGTTGTAGCGCTTGGGGCCGATCACGGCGCTCGCGGCGACGCCGCCGAGGGCGAGCACTGCCGCCACGCCCATGAGGACGAGGAGCGGCACGTACGGGTTGGTCATCGTCGACTCCTCGCGTGGTGGCTCGGGTTCCCCGGACGACGCCGTCCAGGGTGGGGTTCAGGTGGTGGTGCGAGCGACGGCGCCTTCGCCAGGTCGTCTACCGGTCCACCGCGGCTGGTCATGACGATGGCACCACCCTCGTCAGCCCCGCGATGACGCGGTCGACCCAGTCGCCGCCGCGGGGCTCGTAGCAGTCGGACAGGAGCTTGAGGACGAACCGCATGACGACCGGGCGGGGCAGCCCGTACCGCGTGCAGATCCGCATGATCTCGGGGTGCTCGATGAGCTTCACGAAGTACCGGCCGAGCGTGTAGTAGCCGCCGAGCTCGCGCCGCATGGCCTTCGGGTACGTCTGGAGGGCGCGCTCGCGCCCCGCGTCCGTGCCACGCGCCCGCGACTGCGCGACGACGTCCGCCGCCGTGCGCGCCGCCTGCATCGCGTACGCGATGCCCTCGCCGTTGAACGGGCTCACCATGCCGCCCGAGTCGCCGACGAGCAGCACGCCGCGCGTGTACAGCGGCGTGCGGTTGAACCCCATGGGGAGCGCCGCGCCGCGCACCGGACCGAGCTGGTTCTCCTCGGTGAGCTCCCACTCCGCGGGGGCGTTGCGCATCCACGTGGCGAACAGGTCCTTGTAGTCGACGTTCGCCGCGGACTGCCGCGCGGGCGACGAGTTCACCGACCCGAGGCCGACGTTGGCCGTGCCGTCACCGAGCGCGAAGATCCACCCGTAGCCGGGGAGCAGCGCCGACTTGTGGGGCGCTCCCTCCCAGAGCTCGAGGTGGGACTCCATCCACGCGTCGTCATGACGAGGCGTGCGGAAGTACGTACGGACCGCGACGCCGATCGGGCGGTCCTCGCGACGGCTCAGCCCGAGCGCGAGCGCGAACCGCGACGAGACGCCGTCGGCGGCGATGACGACGGGCGCGCGGTACGTGACCTCGTCGCCCGCGCGGCGGCCCTTGTCGTCCACCGGCCGCGCGGTGACGCCGACGACGCGGCCCGTGCGCTCGTCGAGCACGGGGCCGGTCACCGCGGTGCGCTCGAGGAGCTTGGCACCGGTGCGCTGCGCGTGCTCGGCGAGCGTGCGGTCGAACGAATGGCGAGCACGCGCCATGCCGTAGCTCGGGTAGGAGGCGAGGTCGGGCCACGCGAGCTCCCAGGACCGGCCGCTCGCGACGACGCGCAGCCCCTCGTTGCGGATCCAGCCGTCCTCGGCGCGCGTCGGGACGCCCATGCGCACGAGCTCGGCGACCGCGCGCGGGGTGAGCCCGTCGCCGCAGATCTTGTCGCGCGGGAACGCGGACTTCTCGAGCAGCAGGACGTTCAGGCCCGCGGCGGCGCAGTAGTGCGCGGCAGCCGATCCCGCGGGGCCGGCGCCCACGACGATGACGTCCGCGTCGTCGCTGCTGCTACGCACGTCCTCACCTCGCCGTCCGGTCGTCGGAGCACTCTCGGAGCTCGCACCCACCGTGACCCGGGCCGGGGCGCGGTGCACCCACAGCCCTTGTGAAGTCGGTCACAATGAACAACCGTCACTCTAGTCACTCGCAGCGCGCGATGTGTAGCAAGGTGAACCTTCCTCGGAGATCCTGTGCCGGAGGTCCTGCGCACGCCGGCGCGACGCCCCAGGTCAGAGGGCCCTTCGGGGCGGCTCTCGACCCGTCCCGGCCGGTAGGGCAGGATGGCGGCGTGACCCCCGCCCCATACGTCCTCGCCGTCGCCGCAAGCCCCGTCCACGGGTTCAGCAAGCCGGCCGCACCCGCGGTCCGCGTCCTCGCGGGCCACGGCGTCGTCGGCGACACGCACGCGGGCGTCACGGTCCAGCACCGCAGCCGGGTCCGGGCGGACCCGACGCAGCCGAACCTGCGCCAGGTCCATCTCATCCACGCCGAGCTCCTCGACGAGCTCGCCACCGCGGGGTTCGACGTCTCCCCGGGCGACCTCGGGGAGAACGTCACGACGCGCGGCGTCGACCTCCTCGGGCTCCCCCGCGGCACGCGGCTCGCGATCGGGCCCGAGGTCGTCCTCGAGGTCACCGGTCTGCGCAACCCGTGCCAGCAGATCAACGACTTTCAGGCCGGCCTGCTCACGCACGTCGTCGTGCCCGACGGCGCGGGCGGCGTCGTGCGCAAGGCCGGCGTCATGACCGTGGTCGAGCAGGGCGGGACGATCACGGCAGGGGACGACGTCGTCGTCCACCTCCCGGACGCGCCGCACGAGCCGCTCGCGCCGGTCTGACGCGGTCCCCGTCAGGAACCTGCGAGCGGCGTCGACCGCCCGGCGCGGTCAGGCGCCGGCTGTGACGAGGCGCAGGGCCCCGAGGCGCTCGGCCTGGTGGCGCAGGTGTCCGTGCGCGCGGTCCCACGCGCCGCTGGCCAGGTCGTCCTCGAGACGGCGGAGGCCGCGCCGCACCGCGCCCTGGTCGGCCAGTGCCAGGCCCGACGTCGCGGCGCGCAGCTGAGGACGCAAGAAGGCCTCGGGGCGGCCGTAGAACGCCTCGCCGAACCCGTCGGTGCAGTCCCAGGGCACCGGCACACCGTCGACGCGGACGTCGGCGTCGCCGCGCGCGAGGGCACTCGCCACCCGGTCGATCGCCGGGAACCGTGCCTGCTCGGCGGCGAAGACCTCGGGGAGGTAGTCCGCCAGCCAGAACCGTTGCAGCGCCGAGCCGTCGAAGGTGAGGACGACGACGGGTCCGCGGCTGACCCGACGCATCTCGCGCAGCCCCCGGTCGACGTCGCGCCACTGGTGCACCGTCACGGTCGCCATGGCCGCGTCGAAGCTGTCGTCGTCGAACGGGAGGTGCTCCGCCGTCGCGTCCACGGCCGGTGCCGCCCCGACAGGACGTTGGGCGCGCATCGCCGCTGCCGGCTCGACCGCGAGCACGTACCGGTCGGACGGCTCGTACGAGCCCGCACCGGCACCGACGTTGAGAACCGTCCGGCTGCTGCCGAGCCCCGCGTGGACCGTGGCCGCGATGCGTGGGTCGGGCCGCCGGACGTCGGCGTATCCCGCGCCGTGGCGTTCGTAGTCGACGTCGCCCGCTGGAGCTTCTCGGTTCGCCACAGTCCGAGGAAACCACGGCACGGCCCCCGCGTCATCGGGCGCGGGCACCCCGCGTGCGACGCTCAGGCGACGGGGCGCGTCCCGCGGTGCAGCGCGACGATGCCGCCGGAGAGGTTGCGGTACGCGACGTTCGACCAGCCCGCGCGCAGCAGCAGGCGCCCCAGGCCCTTCTGGTCCGGCCACGCCGCGATCGACTCAGCGAGGTACTGGTACGAGCCGCCCTCGCGCGTCACCGCCGCAGCGATCCGCGGCAGCGCCTGCACGAGATACTCCTGGTACAGCACGCGGAACGGCTCCCACGTGGGCGTCGAGAACTCGCAGATCACGACCCGGCCGCCGGGCCGCACGATGCGCAGCATCTCGCGCAGCGCGCCCTCGGTGTCGACGACGTTGCGCAGCCCGAACGAGATCGTCACCGCGTCGAACGTCGCGTCGGCGAACGGCAGGTGCGTGGCGTCGCCCGCGACGAACGGCAGGTCGGGCCGGCGCTCCTTGCCGACCTGGAGCATGCCCAGGGAGAAGTCGCACGGCACGACGCGCACGCCGTCGTCCGCGAACGGCTCGGACGAGGTTCCCGTCCCCGCCGCGAGGTCCAGCACCTTCTCGCCGGGGAGCGCCCCGAGGGCGCGCACCGTCGCCCGACGCCAGGAGCGGTCCTGCCCGAACGACATGATGTCGTTCGTCAGGTCGTAGCGGCGGGCGATGCCGTCGAACATCGACGCGACCTCGGCGGGCTTCTTGTCCAGGCTGGCGCGGGGCATGGGCCCATGCTTCCACGAGCCGCGCGCTGCGCCGCACCGACCGGGCACGCTTACGCTGGGTGGCGATGACTGCAGAACCGTCGACGGCCCCGGCCGCCCAGCCCCACCCGCTCGTCGTCCGGACGAGCCGGATCGACGACCTCCCCGGCGGCCCCGCCGCGCTCGTCGACCTCCTGCCCGACGCGCGGCCCCTCAGCTGGGTGCGTCGCGGCGACGGGATCGTGGGCTGGGGCGAGGCGCTGCGGCTCGAGACGTGGGGGCCGGGGCGGTTCGCCGACGCCGAGGCCGCGTGGCACGAGACGCTCGCGCGCGCCGTCGTGCGCGACGAGGTGGGCCTGCCGGGCACCGGGCCGGTCGCCTTCGGCACGTTCGCGTTCGACGACTCCGCGCCCGGCGACGACGCGCACGAGCCGCTGCGCGCGGGCGGCGTGCTCGTCGTCCCGCGCGTCGTCGTCGGGCGCCGCGACGGCACGACGTGGCTCACGACCGTCGACACCGCCGGCTCGCTCTCCTCCTCCCCCGCGGCCGCCCTGGCCCGCGAACCACGCACGCCCGTCACCGCGCCGGGCGAGGTGACCTGGCGCGACGGCGCCCTGCGCGCGGACGACTGGGCCGCCGTCGTCGCCGAGGGCGTCGAGCGCATCCGCGCCGGGGCGCTCGAGAAGGTCGTGCTCGCGCGCGACGTCGTGGCCCGCACGAGCGCGCCGGTCGACCCGCGCTGGCTCCTCGCGCGCCTCGCCACCGCGTACGAGGCGTGCTGGACGTTCTCCGTCGACGGCATGGTCGGCGCGACGCCCGAGCTGCTCGTGCGCAGCGAGAAGGGCCTCGTCACGTCGCGCGTGCTCGCAGGGACGATCCGGCGCGCCGGGCTGTCCGACGACGAGGCGCTCCTGCGCGCCGCGCAGCTCGCGCGGTCGTCCAAGGACCTCGAGGAGCACGAGTACGCCGTGACCTCCGTGGCGCAGGCGCTCGCGCCGTTCTGCTCGTCGATGAACGTCCCGGACACACCGTTCGTGCTCCACCTGCCGAACGTCATGCACCTCGCGTCCGACGTCACGGGCGTCCTCGCGCGCGGCGCCGCGTCACGCCCGGCAGCGCCCACGAGCCTCGCGCTCGCGGCTGCCCTGCACCCCTCGGCCGCGGTGTGCGGCACGCCGACCGAGGCCGCGCGCGACCTCATCCGGGAGATCGAGGGCATGGACCGCTCCCGGTACGCCGGCCCCGTGGGCTGGCTCGGTTCCGACGGCGACGGCGAGTGGGGCATCGCGCTGCGCTCGGCCGAGCTCTCTGCGTCGGACCCCCGCGACGTGCGGCTCTTCGCAGGGTGCGGCATCGTCGCGGCGTCGGACCCGGCGGCCGAGCTCGCGGAGTCCGAGGCCAAGCTCGAGCCGATGCGGTACGCGCTCGGCTCCTGAGCCCGGGCGGACGCCGGCCCTCGCGCGCGACCCGGCGGATGTGGGGAACGTCACCACCCCGAGCACCTGACCGGGCACCGGACGCCTCTGTCCAGAGGGTTCGAGCCGCTGCTAGGTTCGCGCAGGTGTCCGATTCCTCCCTTCCTCCCGGCCTGTCCGTCACGGATCACGGCCCCGGCCGCACCGGCGTCCTCGTCCGACGTGCCACGGTCGCGGACCGCGACACCGTCTGGCCGCTCGTCCCGGAGCTCCGGTCCGATGCGCCCGACCGGAGGGCGTTCGACCGGTCGTTCGGCCCGCTGCTCGGCGCGCTCGACACGTGGTTCGCGGTGGCCGAGCTGCCGGACGAGGGCGTCGTCGGCTACGTCCTGGCGAACCGGCACCTGAGCTTCGCCGCGAACGGCGACGTGTGCCGCGTCGAGGAGGTGGCCGTCGCCCCCGCACACCGGCGGCGCGGCGTGGGCCGCGCCCTGCTGGCGTCCGCGGAGGACTGGGCGGTCGAGGCCGGCGCGCACCAGGCGGCGATCGCGACGGCCGTGTGCCAGGAGTTCTCGACGGCCCGCGGCTACACGCGCACCGCGGGCTTCTTCACCAAGCCGCTCACGCCCCGCGGCGCCACGCCCGACGCTTCGACGCCGGGTGGGGCGTCGGCCGACGACGCGGGCTGGGCCGGCCCTGCCGCGCCCGCCGAGGACGTGGCAGAGCCGGTCTGACCCGCGGGGACGCCGAGGGCCGGCACGAACCAGGTCCGTGCCGGCCGGGCGGGGCGCGCGGGGGGACGTCCGCGGCGCTCCGCCGATCCCGTCGCGCCGGATGGGAGGACGGCGCGACGGGAGATCAGGGTGCTCGTCAGGCGGTGGGTCAGCCCTGCCCGCCGAAGAACCAGTCGAACGGGTTCGGGACGTTGCCCGGGTCGCTGGGGTCGGTCTCCTGCCCCTGCTCACCCTGCTGGTCGCCCTGGCCCTCGGGCACCTGGCCCTGGCCGTCCTGCCCCTCGGGCAGCTGGCCCTCCGGGAGCTGGCCCTCCGGGAGCTGGCCCTGGCCGGACCCGTCCGAGCCCTCCGAGCCCTGGCCGGTGGTCTCCTGGTCGGCGGGGCGCGTCGCGAGGGTCACGTCGATCTCGGTGCTCTCGCCGTCGCGGACGACCGTGAGGGCCGCGTTCGCGCCGGCCGTGCGCTCGCGGACGAACGCGGTGAGCGACTCGGCGCCGCCCACGGCGTCGCCGTCGATCGCGACGATCACGTCACCGCTCTCCATGCCGGCCTCCGCGGCGGGCGACCCCTCGGTCACCTCGGCGACCTGCGCGCCACGGCGCGTCACGCCGTCGGCCGTCGCGGTCGCGTCCGAGAGCGAGACGCCGAGGAACGCGTGCTCCGCGGTGCCGTTCTCGACGAGCTGCGTGCTGATCGTCTTCGCGAGGTTCACCGGGATCGCGAAGCCCAGGCCGATCGAGCCGGCCTGGCTGCCGCCGCTCGAGAGGGTCGCGATCGACGACGTGATGCCGATGACGCGGCCCTGCGCGTCGAACAGCGGACCGCCGGAGTTGCCGGGGTTGATCGCGGCGTCGATCTGGATGGCGTTGGTCACGACGGACGTGCCGCCCTCGGAACCGGACGCGGAGACCGGGCGGTCCACGGCGGACACGATGCCGGTCGTCGCGGTGTTGGCGAGGCCGAGCGGGTTGCCGACCGCGAGGACGGACTCGCCGACGCTCACGTCGCCGGAGTCGCCGAGCGTCGCGGGCTGCAGGTCGTCCGGGGCGTCGTTGATCTGCACGACGGCGAGGTCCGTCGCCGGGTCGAGCCCGACGATCGTCGCCTCGAACAGGCGGCCGTCGCTGAGGGTCACCTGGACGGTGTCGTCGACGGCGCCCGCGACCACGTGGTTGTTCGTCACGACGTGGCCCTGGTCGTCGATAATGACGCCCGAGCCCTCACCGCCGCCGGACTGGGTCTGGACCTGGATCGCGACGACCGACGGCGCGACGGCCTGCGTCACGGCCTCCCAGTCGGGGTTCTGCGAGGACGAGCTCGAGACGGGCGCCGTCGTCGACTCCTCCTGCTGCTGCCCGACCTGGGCGAGCGAGCTGCTCGGCGAGGCGTCGTCGTCGACCGCGAGGACGAGCCCGGCGGTCCCGAGGCTCGCGACGATCGCGGCAGCGGCAGCGGCGCTCACGACGGGCACCCAGGTGCGACGGCGCTCGGCGCGCGGGCCGGTCGGCTCGCCCTGCACCGGCGGGGCGGGAGGCGGCGGCACGGCGCCGTACCCGCCGGACGCGGCGCCGGCGTGGGGAGCGGCCGGGGCGCCCGCAGCCTGGGCCGGGCGGGCGTACGGGTTCGCGGGCGCCTGCTGCGGCGCGGCCGGCTGGGCGAAGCGGACCTGCTGGACGTGCTGCGGCGCCGCGAGCGGAGCGGTCGGCTGCGTCTGCGGGTGCTCGACGGGCTGCATCGGCTCGGTGGGGGTGTCGTTCGACATGGTGGGCCTCCTCGGTTCTGCCCACTACTTCACACCCTCGGCCTTGAACGACCCTTGAGCGTTCCTGGGAGTTGTCTGCGAATCCGGAGCCTCCGGTCCCGCCACCGTCCGGCGGTCGATGCGGTGGTCGGCGGTCCGCGTCCGCGGTCGGCACCTCGAGACGCCGATCGGCGCACGACGCGCCGAACCGTCGCCGTCCGCGCGAGACCCTCGGCGAGTCAGCCGGCGAGCGCCTCCGCGACGGCGGCCCGGACGGCGGTCGCGAGCGCTGCGGCCGCCGCCCGGCGGTCCGTGCGGGGGACGCGGATCTCGAGCACCTGCACCCCGTGGCTCGGTGCGGCAAGCGCGTGCCGCAGCGACGCGACGTCGGGCACGAGCTGGTGGTCCACGCCGTACCCGGAGCACAGGTGCGCGAGGTTCGCGCCGTGGGGGGTTGCGAAGACCCGCTCGAACGTTGCGCCTGCGGCAGCCGACGACTCCCCCAGCGCGCCCGGTTCGAGCCCCGCGAAGATCGACCCGCCGTCGTCGTTGACGACGACGAGCTGCAGGTCCACGTGCGGCTCGAGCGGCCCGCGCAGGAGCCCGCCCACGTCGTGCAGGAACGTCAGGTCGCCGAGCAGCGCACGGGTGCGCCGTCCGCGCCGGGCCTCGGCGAGCGCGACGCCCAGCGCGGTCGAGACGGTGCCGTCGATCCCGGCGAGGCCGCGGTTCGCGACGACGCGCGGCACCCCGCGTCCGGCTCCGGCCGCCGCCTCGTCGGCGCGGTCGTCGGCGCGGTCGTCCGCCACGTCCTCGGCGAGCTCGACGCCGAGCACGAGGTCCAGGTCCCGCACGGGGTTGGACGACCCGACGACGAGCACGTCGCCGGCTCCGCACGCCTCTGCCACCGCGCGTGCGACGGCCGGGCCGGTCGGGCGGTCCCCGGCCGTCGTGGCGGCGACGACGCGCGCGGTCGCCCGGGCCGCGGCGCGCCACCGCGCCAGCCAGCGCCGGTCGGTCGCCACGTCGTCGGCGGCTTCGGTCGCATCGGTCACCTCGAGCTCCGGGACGAGCCACTCCGCCGGGACGGCGGGCAGCACGGACGACGCGTTGCGTGCGGCGTCGGGCCACGGCGCACCCGGGGGCGCGACGACCGCGACGGACACGTCCTCGCGGCCGAGCAGCCGTTGCACCGGCCGTGTGAGGGTGGGGCGGCCGAGCACGACGACGTCCTCGACGTCGTCCGCGAGCCCGGCCACGCCGAGGACGAGCGACGCCGCCGGCACGGCGTTCGGCCCTCCGACGGCCCCCGACGACGGCTCCGCGAGCAACGGCCAGCCACGCGCCTCGGCGAGCTCGCGGGCGACCGCACCGGCGCCGTCGCCCGCGACGACCACGGTCAGGCCGGTGGCCCACCCCTGTCGGGGCGCGGAGACGAGGGCGGGCACCACCTCCGTGCGCCGGACGCCCGCGGTCGCAGGATCGACGTCGGCCGCGCCGAGGGGCGCGACCGGGACGAGCGGCTCGCGGTACGCGAGGTCCAGGTGCACGGGACCGGGCACGCCCGTGCGGGCGCCGGTCGCCGCGGCGAGGGCGCGGGTCGTCGCGGCGAGCAGGTCGCGCACCTCGCCGTCCCGCCCGTCTGGCGCGGGCTGGTCGACGACGAGGCGCACCGCCCGCCCGAAGAGCCCCACCTGGTCGGTGGTCTGGTTGGCACCCGTGCCGCGCAGCTCGTGGGGGCGGTCGGCGGTGAGGAGCACGAGGGGGACGCCCGCGTGGTGCGCCTCGAGCACCGCGGGGTGGAGGTTCGCGACGGCGGTGCCGGAGGTCGTGACGACGGCGACCGGCCGCGGCACGTGCGTCCCGCCGTCCGCCCCGACCGGCTCGCTCCCCCGGGCGAGGCCCAGGGCGAGGAACCCGGCGGACCGCTCGTCGACGCGCACGTGGAGCGTCAGGAGGCCCGCGTCGGCCGCCGCGGCGACCGCGTACGCGAGCGGCGCGGACCGCGACCCGGGTGCGAGCACGACGTCGCGCACCCCCTCGGCGACGAGGCGCGCCACGAGCGCGCACGCGGCCCGCACGGCGGGCGGCTGAGGCGCACCCTCTGCCGTGCCGCTCATCGCCGCACCGCCCGGGCGGAGGCACCCACGAGCGCGGAGACCCGGTCGAGCCGGTCGCGCCAGCGGCGGTCGGTGTCGCCGTCGGCCTCGGTCGCGTCGAGCCGGTCGGGCGCGGGCTCCGGACGCGTGACGGGCAGCATGCCGTCGACCGGCAGGAGCGGGGTGTCGGTGACGTCGTCGGCGAGGAGCTGGACGGTCGCGAGACCGCACGCGTACGGCAGCTCGGGCAGCGCGGCCGCGAGCGCCACGCCCGCCGCGATCCCGACCGACGACTCGAGCGCGGACGAGACCACCACGGGGAGCCCGACCTGCTCGGCGAGCTCGAGGCACGCCCGGACGCCGCCGAGCGGCTGGACCTTGAGCACCACGACGTCGGCCGCGTCGGCACGGACCACCGCGAGCGGGTCCTCGGCACGACGGACCGACTCGTCGGCGGCGACGGGCACGGCCGTGTCGCCCCGCTGACCGCGGCGGACGGCGGCCAGACCGGCGACGTCGGCGCACGGCTGCTCGACGTACTCGAGACCGCCTGCCGCGCGGTCGAGGTGCGGGAGGCGGCGCAGCGCGTCGTCGACGTCCCACGCGCCGTTCGCGTCGACGCGCACCCGGCCGCCCGGACCGAGCGCGTCGCGCACGGCCTCGATGCGCGCGACCTCGTCCGCGAGCGGTTCGAGGGCGCCGTCGGGCCCGCGCTGGGCGACCTTCACCTTGGCGGTGCGGCAGCCGCGGGACGCGGCGACGATCTCCCGAGCGCGCTCCGGCCCGACGGCCGGCACGGTGACGTTGACCGGGACGACGTCGCGCAGCGGAGCAGGCCAGCCGGCGTCGGCGGCCTCGTGCGCGGCCCGCAGCCACGCGGCGGACTCGGCGTCGTCGTAGTCCCAGAACGGCGAGAACTCACCCCACCCGGCCGCGCCCCGCAGGAGCACGCCGTCGCGCACGTCGAGGCCGCGGAAGCGGGTGGTCAGGCGGGTGCGGTAGACGACGGCGGAGCGGGGGTCGGGCACGCCCCCAGGCTATGCCACCGCACGTGACGACCCGCGGCGAGCCGTGCTCCGTCCCGGTCGGCCGGGTCCAGCTGAGGAGAGCGGTATCTAGCGCTGCCCGTCGTCGCCCAGCAGGTCGGCGACGAGCCGCACGGCGAGGCCACGCACGTCGCGGCCCTCGCTCAGCGCGCTCACGGCGGCGCCGTCCACGACGGCGACGAGGAGCCCGGGGCTCGCCCCGTGCACGCCGAGCACCGTGAGGACGTGGGCGACGGCGGTGTCGAGCTGGTGCCGCCCCTCGGCGTACGCGTGCGCGAGGGCCGGGTACCGGCCCGCGCCGACGAGGTGCTCGTAGAACCCGCGCAGCTCGGTCTCACCGCCCGGCGGCAGGACGGCGTCGACGAGGACCTCGGCGCCGGCGGCGGCCGCGCGCCGCCCGGACGAGGCCCGCCGGATGGCCCGTGCCGCGGCGTCGCGCGCGTGGTCGGCCCACCCGGCGACGATCACCTGCCCGGCGGCGCCGATGAGATCGTCGAGGCCGGTGAAATAGTAGGTCGTCGCCGCGAGCGGGACCTGGGCGCGAGCGGCGACCGCGCGGTGCGTCACGGCCGCGGGCCCCTCCCGCAGGATGAGGTCCGCAGCGGCCCGCACGATCGCGTCGCGGCGCGCGGCGCCGCGCGCCTGCCGGCGAGGTTCGGCGCGCATCCCCTCGGGGCGCGCGAGCTCGGTCGACGTCTCGGGCATCAGTGACCCCCACCGGACAGGTTGAGCCCGACCACCCCGGCGACGATCAGCACGAGGGAGATGACCTTGAGGACCGTGACGGGCTCGTCGAACAGGACGATGGCGAGGACAGCGGTCAGGGCGGCCCCGATCCCCACCCACACACCGTAGGCGACGCCGACGGGCAGGGTCTTGAGGGCGTAGCTCAGCCCGACCATGCTGAGGACGAGGAGGACGACGAACGAGACGCTCGGCCAGAGCTTGCTGAAGCCCTCCGACGCCTTGAGGCTCAGGGCCCAGCCGGCCTCGAGCATGCCGGACAGGATGAGGACGATCCATGCGAGCGCCATGGGGACTCTCCGTGGGTCGGCGCACCGGGTGGCAGATCCCGCCGTCGTGCGTTAAGTGGCACTAACGTACCACTATTCTGCTCGGACGGCTCGGACCACGGCGCCCACCTGCGCGTCCCGCACCCGCGCGGTGCCGACGACGACCCCGAACCGCTCCCCGGGCCTAGCGCCCGTCGCGCTCAGGGCGAGCGCGGGGACGCCTGCGCCCACCAGGATGCGGACGGCCTCGTCCTCGGCCTCGCGCGACGCGAGCTCCACGACCAGGTGCAGGCCCGCGTCGACGCCGCGCACCCGGAGGCCCGGCGCCCGCGCGGCGAGCGCGTCGAGCAGGACCGCGCGACGGCGGCGGTAGATCGTGCGCACCCGGCGCAGATGACGGCCGTAGGCACCGTTGCGCAGGAGGTCCGCGAGCGCCGCCTGCTCGGGGACCGAGCAGCCCAGGTCCGCGCGCGTCTTCGCCTCGACGAGCGCCCCGACGAGCTGCGGCGGCGCCAGCACCCAGCCGAGGCGCAGCGCCGGCGAGAGCATCTTCGACACCGAGCCGAGGAGCACGACCCGGTCCGGGTCCATCGCCTGGAGCGCGGCGACGGGGCGCCGGTCGTAGCGGAGCTCGGCGTCGTAGTCGTCCTCGAGCACGTAGCGGTCGCCGGCCGCCGCCCAGGCGAGCACCTCCCGCCGTCGGTCCGGCGCCAGCACGACGCCGAGGGGGAACTGGTGCGCCGGCGTCACGAGCACCGCGCTCGCGTCCGGCAGCAGGTCCGCACGCAGGCCGTCGTCGTCGACGGGGACCGGGTCGACGTCGAGCCCCGCCGCGACGAGCAGGTCGACGGCTCCCGGCGACGAGGGGTCCTCGACGGCGACGCGCGGGGGTGGCGTCGCCCCGCTCCCTCGCGTTGCACCCGAGCTCGCGAGCAGGCCGGCGAGCAGCGTGAGGCCCTGGGCCACGCCGCTCACCACGACGACGTCGCGCGCGTGGGCCCGCGCGCCCCTCGCCTGCCGCAGATGGTCCGCGATCGCCTCCCGCAGCGCGGGGAGCCCCTGCGGGTCCGGGTACCCGAGGTCCGCGTCGGGGAGGCCGGCCGTCGCGGACCGCACCGCGCGCGACCAGGCGGCACGGGGGAAGAGCGCCGGGTCGGGCGTCCCGACGCTCGGGGACCGTGCGGGCCGGGGCGTCGGCGTCGCGCCTCCTCCCGTCGACGAGCCGGCGGCCGGGGCCAGGAGGGTCGCCACCTCGACGCCGGCACGCTGCCTGCTGACGAGCAGCCCGTCGCCCACGAGCAGGTCGAGCGCCGTCGTGACCGTGCCTCGCGCGACGCCCAGAGCCGACGCGGCCTCCCGGCTCGAGGGCAGCACAGCTCCGGAGCCCACCCTGCCCTCGACGATCGCGGCCCTCAGTCCGTCCTCGATCCACCGTCCGACGCCGCCGTCGGGTCGCGGCCCCAGCAGGAGGAGCAGGGCCTCCGGTTCCAGCCGGTGCTGAGCGAGGTCCGTCATCTGGCCCAGTCAACCAGGTCGGAACTGGCCCTGTCCGCCTGGACCAGCGGTGCCTAGCGTCTCAGGGGTGACCACTTCCGCTCGTCCGGCACCGTCGGCGTCCCCCGTTCCCCTGCCGTCGCGCGTCACCCCTGACGGCCCGTCCGCCGCACGCGCCTCAGTTCTGTGCGCGGCAGGCATGATCATCGTCGGCGCGTCGTTCGTCGCGTCGGGCGCCCTCGCCGACTTCCCGCTGCTCGGCGGTCAGGCGGTGCGCTACGCGGTGGCCGCCCTCGTCCTCGTCGGCGTCCTCGCCTGGCGGAGGGTCCCGTGGGTGTGGCCCACCGCGCGGCAGGCGGGACGGCTCGCAGCGCTCTCGGCAACCGGGCTCGTCGCGTTCAGCGTGCTCGTCGTGCGCGGCGCCGACCGCGCCGACCCGTCGCTCGTCGGCGCCGTCGTCGGGGCGACGCCCGTGGTCCTCGCCGTCGCGGCGGCGCTCCGCGAGCGTCGTGTCGACGCCCGCACCGGTCTCGCGGCCCTCGCCGTGACCGGCGGCGTCGTGCTCGTCGAGGGTCCCGGGGCGGTCGACCTCGTCGGGCTCGGCCTCGCCCTGGGCGCGCTCGCGTGCGAGGTCTGCTTCTCGCTCCTCGCCCTGCCGCTCCTGTCGACCCTCGGCCCGCTGCGGGTCTCCGCCTGGGCGTGCGTGCTCGCCGTCCCGCAGCTCGCACTGGGCGGCCTGCTGCTGCCCGGGCCCTTCCTCGCGGTGCCGACCGCGACGGAGACCGCTGCCCTCGCCTACCTCGCCGTCGTGGTCACGGCCGTCGCCTTCCTCCTGTGGTACTCGGGGCTCGCTCGACTGGGGGCCGCGCGCGCGGGCCTCTTCGCCGGGCTCATGCCCGTCGCAGCCCTCGCCGCGTCCGTCGCGCTCGGCGTCGAGAGCGCGACGTGGCACGCCGTCGCGGGGGTGCTCACCGTCGGTGCCGGACTCGCGGTGGGGCTCGCCCCGCGCCGTCGGGCACCGCACGAGCCGGCGCCCGACCGGGCACCTCGACGAGCCCCGACCGGCTACCGTGGCGGTCGTGAGCAGCCCCAGCAGCCCGAGCAGCGATGACCACACCACGCCGGCCGCGGACCCCGCGACGGCGGCCGCGGGGCGGACGCCCGTGCCGCGCCGCGTGTCCGAGACCTTCGACCCTCTCGCCTGGCGCGACGTCGCCGGCTTCGACGGACTCACGGACATCACGTACCACCGGGGGGTCGAGCGGGCACCGGCCGGCGGTGACGGCGCTGCCGGCGCGCCGGGCACGATCCTGCGCGACCTGCCCGTCGTGCGGATCGCGTTCGACCGGCCCGAGGTGCGCAACGCGTTCCGCCCGCACACCGTCGACGAGCTCTACCGCGTCCTCGACCACGCGCGCATGACGTCCGACGTCGGGACCGTCCTGCTCACCGGCAACGGCCCGTCCCCCAAGGACGGCGGCTGGGCGTTCTGCTCCGGCGGCGACCAGCGCATCCGCGGCCGGTCGGGCTACCAGTACACGACCTCGGTCGAGGACCCTGCCGGGGGCGGTGAGATCCTGGGGGTCACGGCGGACGCGGTCGACCCGGCGCGCGCCGGCCGGCTCCACATCCTCGAGGTGCAGCGGCTCATCCGCACGATGCCCAAGGTCGTGATCGCGGTCGTCAACGGCTGGGCGGCGGGCGGCGGGCACTCGCTCCACGTCGTCGCGGACCTGTCGATCGCGAGCCGCGAGCACGCGCGGTTCAAGCAGACCGACGCGAACGTGGGCTCGTTCGACGGCGGGTACGGGTCGGCCTACCTCGCGCGGCAGGTCGGGCAGAAGCGCGCCCGGGAGATCTTCTTCCTCGCGCGCGAGTACTCGGCGCAGGACGCCTACGAGTGGGGCGCGGTGAACGAGGTCGCGGACCACGCGGACCTCGAGGCGCTCGCGCTCGAGTACGCGCGGACGATCGCGACGAAGTCGCCGCAGGCGATCCGCATGCTGAAGTTCGCGTTCAACCTCGCGGACGACGGCCTCATGGGCCAGCAGGTGTTCGCGGGCGAGGCCACGCGCCTCGCCTACATGACGGACGAGGCCGTCGAGGGCCGCGACGCGTTCCTCGAGCGCCGGGACCCGGACTGGGGCCGGTTCGGCTACGCCTTCTGACGCGACACCGGGGAGACCTGTCAGCGCATCACCGGTCCGCGGACCGGCCCGGTGCTGACAGGGCGAGGGCTGCGGTCACTGGCCGAGCATGCCCGTGAGCATCTCGATGATGCCGCGGCCCACGAACGCCGCAGCGACGGCGAGGCCGAAGAGCAGACCGACGGAGACGACGACGGGGACGGCCGAGCGTGCGGCGCCGGGTTCGTCGCGCTGCGAGCGCGGGGCGTACGACGGCGGCGCGGGGGCCGCGGAGGGGCTCTCACCGGGGGTGCGGGCCGAGGACGGGTGGGCGGGGTTCGGGACGACGGTTGCCATGACTCCACGGTGCCGTCCGGGGCGGCCCCGGCGCGTCGGCCCGGCGGGGGCTCCTGGTCGACGCCTGCTCCTCCCGCGGGAGGAACGGTCGTCCGTCCGAAGGAGGACGGGCAGCCCGCCCGCACCACCGTTCAGCCGATGGTCCAGCTCCCGCTGTCCGTCGGGACGAGCTCGATCCAGGTCGTCCCGGGCTCGAGCCGGACGGGCGCGCCGTCGGCGCCGGTGAGGACGAGCGGCGCGTCGACCTCCTCCTTCGACCAGGTCGCCGCGACGTGCTTGCCTCCGCTCGCGACGACGGCGTCCCCCGACCCGACGAGCTGCGTCTCCGGGACCGGGGCTCCCGCAGGGTCGGTGAACGGAGTGTTCACCATGGTCGCGGAGACCAGCACGACGTTCGTCGCGGCGAGGCGTGCGTCGTCGGCCGAGACGGCGGGCTCGTCGCCCTCGCTCCGCAGGTACGCGCCCTGGTCTCCCGCCCAGTCCCAGACCGCCCGGCTCGCGAACGTCAGGGCGACGTCGAGCCGCGTGGCCGGCGCGCCCGAGACCGTCGCGGTGCCACGACCGGCCTCACGCGCGTGGACGAGCTGCGCCGGCGGCGGCGACGTGCGCTCGTCGTCCGCCTGCTCCCAGAGGTCCGCGACCCGGCCGTAGACGTTGTGCGGTGCCCGGCGTGCGCGGGTCGTCTCGAAGCCGTCGTCGCCGTCGTCCATGACGACGGACTGGATCCCCGCCGCACCCACCGCGTCCATGAACGGTTCCTGCCCGCCCGTGTAGACGAGGACGCCGTGCAGCGGCGCGACGATCGCGGGGTCCATCGGACGGACCGAGCGCACCGGCCCGACGAGCTCCGGCGTCTGCGAGTGGTAGACCGCGACGAACCGGGTGATCCCGCCCTCGACGACCTCCTCCCAGACGACGTCGGCGGACTCGAGCCCTGTCTGGGGACGCGCCTGCGGCGCGTTCTCGATCTTCACGGCGAGGGCCGGCCGGACCGCGACCTCCTCGACGGCGACGCCCGTGAGCGGCCAGACGACCGGGACCGCGGGGTCGGGCGGGCCGCCCTTCGCGACGGACGAGTCCGCGTCGACGGTCGCCGTGACGGGCACGACGGGCTCGCCGCCCCCGCACGCCGCGAGCGTCAGGGCCGTGGCGAGCGCGAGCGCGCCGCCGAGGGCGCGGCTCCGGCGACCACCGCGCGGCTCTCGTGGTCCGCGTCGTCCCCGTGGTCCTCCGGCGAGCATCCGCACCGTCGCCCCTCTCGTCGCTCGCCGGACCCCGTCGTCCGCCGTCGTCCTGTCGCTCGCGCGCGTCCCCCTGGCTGGTTCCCGGACACACTACGTCGCGACCTACCCTGATCGGGTGACCCGCGCCGTCGTCCCCGCAGACCTGGAAGAGCTCGTCCGGGCCGTGGGGGCGGCGCTCGACGGCGCCGGCCCGCCCGTCGCTCCCGTCCCGGTGCTCGCCCCCGCGGATCCCGGCGACGCCGCGCTCGTGCTGCGCACGTCAGGGTCGACCGGCGCTGCGCGCGAGGTCGCGCTGTCGGCGCGCGCGCTGCGCGCCTCGGGGAGCGCGACGCACGCGCGCCTCGGCGGCCCGGGCCACTGGCTGCTCACCCTGCCCGCCACGCACGTCGCCGGGGTCCAGGTCGTCGCGCGTGCGCACGCGGGGCTCGGCCTCACCGCCGCGCCGCCGGGCGAGCCCTTCACGCCGGGCGGGTTCGCCGCGCTCGTCGACCGGGCGCCGCGCGACGTCCGGCGGTACGTCTCCCTGGTCCCCACGCAGCTCCACCGCCTCGTCGCGGCGGCGGAGTCGGGCACCGACGGCGGCGCGCGCGGGCTCGACGCCCTGTGCTCGCTCGACGCCGTCCTGCTCGGCGGCGCCGCGACGCCGGTCGCGCTGCTCCGTCGCGCGCGCGACGCCGGCGCCCGCGTCGTGACGACCTACGGCATGACCGAGACGTGCGGCGGCTGCGTGTACGACGGCGTCCCGCTCGCGGGCGTGCACGTCCGCCTCGCGCGGGGGTCGGGCGTCGTCGAGCTCGCCGGCCCGGTCCTCGCGGACGGGTACCTCGGCGACGGCGCGGCGACGGCGGCGGCCTTCCGGACCGACCCCGACGGGACCCGGTGGTTCCGCACGAGCGACCTCGGCCGGATCGCCGGCGAGCCCGACGTCGAGGATCCCCACGCCGGCGAGGTTCTCGACGCCCCGGCGGCGGGACACGTACCCGGGGACGGCACCCGCCGGCTCACGGTCCTCGGGCGCGCCGACGACGTGGTCGTCACAGGCGGCGTCAACGTCGCGCCGGCGGCCGTGGAGGACGTCGTCGCAGGCGTCGACGGCGTCGGCGAGGTGTGCGTCGTCGGCGTGCCCGACCCCGAGTGGGGGCAGGCGGTCGTCGCCGTCGTGACGCTGCGCGAGCAGGCGTCGTCCGGTCGCTCGTCCACCCCTCCGAGCGGCGGGACGTCCGACCTCCCGCCCGGGCTGTCCGGCGCGATCCGCAGCCGCGTCGCGGATAGGCTGGGACGGGCCGCTGCACCGCGCCGCGTCCTCGTCGTGGCGGACCTGCCCCGACGAGGTCCCGGCAAGGTGGACCGGGCCGCGGTGGCGCGGCTCGCCGTCGGGCACGACGGCGCCTGAGCGCGAGCCGCACGACCGATCGGAGCACCATGGCCAGTCCCGCCGAGTGGGTCGCGGGCGCACGCCTGCGCACCCTCCCCGCCGCCGCGACCCCTGTGATCGTCGGCTCCGGCGCCGCGGCACAGGTCGACGGTTTCGCCTTCTGGCCGGCGCTGCTCGCGCTCGGCGTCGCGCTCGCCCTCCAGGTCGGCGTGAACTACGCGAACGACTACTCGGACGGGATCCGCGGGACGGACGTCGAGCGCGTCGGGCCGATGCGCCTCACCGCCACCGGCGCGGCTCGTGCGAGCGAGGTGCGCGCGGCGGCGTTCACCGCGTTCGGGCTCGCGGCCGTGCTCGGCCTCCTGCTCTGCACGGTCTCGGGGCACTGGTGGCTCATCGCGGTGGGCGCCCTCGCGATCCTCGCCGGCTGGTACTACACCGGCGGTCGCAACCCCTACGGCTACCGAGGCCTCGGCGAGGTGGGGGTGTTCGTCTTCTTCGGGCTCGTCGCCACGCTCGGCACGACGTACACGCAGGCGGACGTCGTGACGTGGCCGTCCCTCGTGGGCGCGGTCGCCGTGGGCCTGCTCGCGTGCGCGCTGCTCATGGTGAACAACCTGCGCGACATCCCCACCGACGTCGTCGCGGGCAAGCGCACGCTGGCCGTCCGCCTCGGCGACTGGCGCGCGCGGCGCGTGTTCGTGCTGATGATCTGGGTGCCGCTGCTCCTCGCGGTCGTGTGCGCGCTCGCCTCGGCATGGACGCTGCTGACGCTCGTGCTGCTCCTGCCGGCGGTGCTCCTCACGCTCCCCGTGATCGCCGGTGCACGCGGCCCGCTGCTCGTGCCGGTCCTCGCGGGGACGGGGCTGTTCGAGCTCGCGTACGGGGTGCTGCTCGGAGTCGGGCTCGCGCTGTAGCGACCGGTCGCGCCGGATCCCCGGCGGATCAGCGCGTCGGGTGCGCCTCGGGTCCGTCCGCTGCGTCGACCGCGGCGTCCTCCACCGCGGCGTCGTCCTCGATGTCGCGCGAGAAACGCTCGCCCGTCCGCGCACGGCGCCCGGCCCGTTCCGCGAGATAGCGCGACGCCGCCTCGCGAGGGCGGTTCAGCGTCAGGTAGGACAGCATGAGCGCGACGACCGCCGCGACGAGCACGAGCAGCCAGCCGCGCATCCCGGCGAGCCAGAGCGCGCCGAGAGCCACCGCGAAGAGCAGGAGGCGCAGGACGGAGTAGACGAGGACGGGCACTCCTCCAGGGTACGGCCCGTAGGCTGGAGGCATGCTTCGCGTGCTGCTCCCCCTCATCGCCGTCGGTCTCGCGGTCTACGCGCTCGTCGACCTCGCCTCGAGCGACGACGAGGACCGGGGCGGCATCCCGAAGGGGCTGTGGGTCGTGCTCATCGTCCTGCTTCCCTTCGTGGGGCCGATCGCCTGGATCCTCGTCAAGCGGTCGCACCGCTCCGTCCCCCGCTACGGGAGCGCGCGCCCCGGGGCGGGGCCGACGCCGCCCGCGCGGCGCCGGCGCAACGCACCGCTCGCGCCCGACGACGACCCCGAGTTCCTCTGGCGCCTCGAGCAGCAGCAGCGCCGCCAGGGCAGTGGCACGTCTGACACGACTGACACGTCTGGCGCGCCCGAGGCCTCCGGGACCGCGGACAGTCCCGCGGCGGACGACGTCCCGCCCTTCGGTACCCCACCGGCACCGGGGACCGGCCCGGGCTCGGGCAGCCTGGGCCATGGCCCGGACGACGACATGGACCTCGACGCCGGGGACCCTGACCGGGACGACGACACCGACCAGACCGGCACCGGATCCGAGCGCGACGAACCGGGCAGCCGCTGAGACCACACCGCCCTCCACCGAGAAGTGAGCTTCCGCCCCTGAATCGGCTGGTTCAGGGGCGGAAGCTCACTTCTCGGCGGAGGGAGAGCCTGCGGAGCGGGGTCAGTCGGCCGGGTTGAGGCCCGAGTACGAGTGCTTGCCGCTGAACAGCAGGTTCACACCGGTGAAGTTGAACAGCACGCACGCGTAGCCCACGACCACGAAGTAGGCGGCACGACGGCCGGACCAGCCGCGCGTCGTGCGGGCGTGCAGGTACGCCGCGTAGACGACCCAGACGACGAAGCTCCAGACCTCCTTGGGGTCCCAGCCCCAGTAGCGGCCCCAGGCGTGCTCGGCCCAGATCGCGCCGCCGATGATCGTGAAGGTCCACAGGACGAACGCGACGGAGTTGAGGCGGAAGCTCAGCGCCTCGAGCTGCGCCGGCGTGGGCGTCGAGTCGAGCCAGCGCCAGCCGCGACGGCCGAGGATCGCGCTGCCCTCGTCGCGCGAGTCGCGCAGGAGCTGCAGGACCGACGTGACGAACGCGACGGTGAAGATGCCCGTCGCGATGATCGCGACGCCCACGTGAATGACGAGCCAGTACGACTGGAGCGCGGGCTGCACGCCCGTGGCGTCGACGTAGAACGCGTTCTGCGCGAGGACGAGGAAGAGCACCGCGAGGCCCGTGACGAACGAGCCGAGGAACCGCACGTCCCGCTTGAGCGAGACCACGAGGAACACCGCGAGCGCCACGAAGCTGCCCACGAGCGTGAACTCGTACATGTTGGCCCACGGCGTGCGGCCCGCCGCGATGCCGCGCGTGACGATCGCCGCCAGCAGCAGCGCCGTACCGAGCCACGTCACCGAGATGCCGATGTTCGCGGCCTTGCGCGAGACCGGTGCCGGCCCGTCGACGCCGCCGCCACCCCGTGGGGCGTCATCGAGCGGCGCGCCGTCGAGGTCGTCGCCCGGCCCGTACGGCGAGGCGGCCGCGCTCGCGCCGGACGCCGCGGTCCCCCCGGTCGCCGCGAGCGCCTCGGCACGCTCCGGTGCCGTCGCGCCGTCACGACGCCCGACCCGCTCCGCCGCCCGCTCGTCGTCGCGACGGCCCGCGAGGCGCGAGAGGTCGATCGCGAACGCCACGAGCGCGACGGTCAGCGCGGTCGCCGCCGCCCACACGAGGTCCTGGCTCAGCTCGGCCACGGTCATCGGTCAGCCTTTCGTGCGCGGCCCGTGCGGCGCGCGGTCGTCCCGGTCCCCCGGGCGTCGGAGGACGAGGTCCCGCGCGAGCGCGCCGGACCGGAGGTGAGGTCACCCTCACCCGATGGTGCCACGCCGGGGAGCGCGGCGAGAAGCGAGTCGACCTCGCCCTGGAGCCCGGCGTCGTCGCCGCGCGCGAGCCCGGCGACCCGGACGACGGTGCGCTCGCGGGGCGTGCCCGGGGCCGACCCGGCGGCGTCGGGCACCGGCTCCCGCCACGCGCGCACCCAGACGCGCCGGCGCGGCGTGAACAGCGAGACCGCGAGACCACCCAGCGCACCGAGCGCGAAGACGAGCACCCACGTGAGCGACGGGTCGTGGCGCAGGTCCAGCGCGACGTAGCGCGGCAGGGACTCGAACGTGATCGTGCCCAGGCCGTCGGGCAGCTCGACCGTCTCGCCGGGGGCGACGAGCACCTTGACGCGCTCGCCGTCCTCGTCGACGGACGGCTCGAGGTCCTCGGTGTCGAGCCGGTACACGTTCTGCGGCAGACCCTCGTCGAGGCCGAGGTCGCCGCGGTACACCTCGAGCACGAGCAGCGGGTTGATCGGCTGCGGGTAGACCGAGCTGGCCGTCGTGCCGTCGGCGCTGAGCTCCGCCGTCGGGAGGAACGAGCCGACGAGCCCGATCTGGTCGAGCCCGGGCGAGACGTCCGGGACCTTGATGACGCCGCGCGACGTGTACATCGTGTCCTCGGGCAGGAACGGCACGCGCCCGGCGAACGCGACCTCGCCGTCGGCGTCGCGGACCGTCACCTCGGGCGCGTACCCGTTGCCCTGGAGGTAGATCTTGGCGCCGCCCGCGGTGAGCGGGTGGTTGACCTTGATGGTCTCCTCGTGGCTCTGCCCGTCCGGGTCGCGCACCGTGACGAACGCGGTGAAGTCCCGCGACTGGGCGAACGCCACGGCGTCCGCGGCGAACTCGGCCTCGAACCGGTCGAGCGTCATGGAGAACGGGACGAGCGACGACGGCCGGAACCACGCACCGTTCTCGAACGTGTCGTAGTCCACGACGGCGTTCGCGAAGCCGCGGTCCTCCGTGACGATCGCCTGCCCGCGGTAGTGCAGGAGCTGACCCATCGCGACGGCGACCAGCAGCCCGAGGAGCGACAGGTGGAAGACGAGGTTGCCGGTCTCGCGCACGTAGCCGCGCTCGGCCGCGACCGTCCGCGCCGCGGGTCGGGCCGCCCGCTTCCCGACGGCGGGTGCCGCCTCCTCCGCGCCCGTCTCGACCCGGAACGTCGGCAGCCACCGGACGCGCCCGCGCAGGTGCGCCTGAGCGGCTGCCACGACCTCGTCCGGAGACGCGTCGGTCGTGGCGTTCCCCTGTGCGGGGAACCGGTCGAAGCGGCGCGGTGTGCGCGGCGGGCGGCCGCGGAGCGCCTGCAGGTGCGCCTTCGTGCGCGGCAGGATGCAGCCCACGAGCGAGACGAACAGCAGGATGTAGATCGCGGAGAACCAGACGGACGCGTAGACGTCGAAGAACCCGAGACGGTCGAGCCACTCGCCCGTCGTCGGGTTGTCCTGGAGGTAGCGCAGCACCGCCGCCGGGTCCTGGGGGCGTTGCGGCAGCACCGATCCCGGCACCGCCGCGACGGCGAGCAGCATGAGCAGCATGAGCGCGACGCGCATGCTCGTCAGCTGGCGCCACGTCCAGCGCAGCGTCCCGACGAGCCCCAGCCTCGGGCCGCTGGGCCCTGCCGGTCCCGCCGGTCCTGCGGCGCTGCCCGACCCTGCTCCGTCCGACGCCGCTGCGCCGGGCCCGCCCTCGCCCTCGGCGGACGACGGCGAGCCCGCTTCCGGGCCGCCCTCGGCGAACGCGTCGTCGATGCCCTCGGGGCGGTACCGCGGTGCCGACCTCGGCTCGGTCTTCTCGTCGCTCATCACACCACCGTCACGAATCCGCCGATCCAACCCTGCATCGCCGTCGTCCACGTGCCCCACAGCCCGGTGACGAGCGCGAGGCCGATGAGCACGAGGAGCGCACCGCCGACGCGCATGACGGCGAGGCGGTGGCGGCGCAGGAAGCCCAGCATCCGCTGCGAGCTCTGCAGTCCGAGGGCGATGAGCAGGAACGGCACCCCGAGGCCGATGCAGTACGCGACCCCGAGGACCGCGCCGCGGCCTGCGGACGCCTCGTTGAGCGACAGGACCTGGACGGCGGCGAGGGTCGGGCCCAGGCACGGGGTCCAGCCGAGGCCGAACACGATGCCCAGGAGCGGTGCGCCCCACAGGCCCGCCTGCGGGCTGAGGTGCAGCCGGCGCTCACGCTGGAGGAACGGTACGGCGCCCATGAAGGCGAACCCCATGAGGATCACGACGACGCCGAGCACGCGCGTGATGACGTCCTCCCAGCGCACGAGGTGCACGCCGACCGCTCCTGCGGCGACCATGAGCGCGACGAACACGAGCGTGAACCCGGCGACGAACAGGCCGACCCCGGCGAGGACCCGGCCCCGGCTGGGGGCGGCCACGGCGACCTGGGCGCGGGCCGTCGTCGTGCCGCCTCCCGTGCGGGACGTCCGGGCCGCGCGCCCGGACCCGGCGTTCGCCGCGGCCATGCCGCTGACGTACCCGACGTAGCCGGGGACGAGCGGCAGCACGCACGGCGACGCGAACGAGACCAGGCCCGCGAGGATCGCGACGGGGATCGCGAGCAGCATCGACCCGCTGAAGACGGTGGTCGCGAACGTGTCGCCGACGTCGGCGGCGAGCGACGTGCCGAGAGGCACGGCCGGCGCGAGCGACGAGAGAGGGGACACGGTCAGCCGGCCGCCTCGCCCGAGGACCCGTCCGGGTCCTCGGCGAGCACGTCGTCGACGAGCGCGCCGAGCGTCGTGCCCTCCACGAGGCCGATGACGCGCGCGGCGACCCGTCCCTCGCGGTCGAGCACGACGGTGGACGGCACGGCCTGCAGCGGCACGGTGCCCGAGAGCGCCGCGACGACCTCGCCGCTGCGGTCGTCGATCGACGGGTAGGGCACCTCGAACGTGCGCTGGAACGCCTGGGCGGCCCCCGCCTCGTCGGTCGTGTTGATCCCGACGACGCGGACGCCGTCGGCCTCGCGGTCGTTCGCGAGCTCCACGAGGTCCGGGGCCTCGGCGCGGCACGGCGCGCACGCCGCGTACCAGGTGTTGAGGACCACGACGTCGCCGAGCCACGCGCTCGTGTCGACGGCCCCGCCCTCGTAGTCCGTGCCCGTGAGGGCGACGGGCTCGCCACGGTCGTCGGTGTCCCAGGTGCGCACGGACCCGTCGCCGGAGACGTAGCCCTGGCCCACGACGTCGGTCGTCGCACCGGAGTCCTGGGCGCACGCCGAGAGGGTCGTCGCGGCGACGAGGGCGAACCCTGTCGCGACGAGCGCGCGGGCGCGAGGACGGGCGGTCACGACGGCATCACGGGTCGAACCCTCTCGCTCGAACCTGAGCGGGCGCTGGGAGAGCGCCCGGCGAACCGGGCAGAACGGGCGCCGACGCGACGCGGCATGACCGACGTCACGCCCCGGCGACCTGCGAGGCCCCCGGGAGGAGGTCCGCGACGGGCTCGGAGTAGTGGATCCCCACGAGGCGGTCGTCCTCGAACGTCAGGGACGTGAGCGACGCGAGCGCGCACTGGCGCTTGCGCGGGTCGTGCCACAGCCGCCGGTTCTCGTAGCCGAGCCGCGTGAGCCACACGGGCAGCTGGTGGCTCACGAGCAGGGCCTCGTGCCCGGCCGCCTTGTCGCGTGCGTCCTCGACCGCGGCGCGCATGCGCGCGACCTGCTCGACGTACGGCTCGCCCCAGGACGGACGCAGGGGGTTCCAGAGATACCGCCAGTGCTGGGGGTGGCGCAGCGACCCGTCCCCGACGCCGAACGTCATGCCCTCGAAGTGGTTGGCCGCCTCGATGAGCCGCTCGTCGGTGCCGAGCTCGACGCCGAACGCGTCCGCCGCGGGCGTCGCCGTCTCCTGCGCCCGCTGCAGCGGGGAGGCGACGACGACGGTGACGTCGGCGCGCGGCCGGGACGCGCCGTCGGGCCCGGGCTCGCCCGCGAGGTGCGCGGCGACACGGCGCGCCATCTCGTGCCCGCGCTCGGACAGGTGGTAGCCGGTGATGCGGCCGTACAGGATGCCGTCGGGGTTGTGGACCTCGCCGTGACGCAGCAGGTGGACCGTGGTGGAGACCATGGGTCCAGTATCGGCGATGGCCGGCCCGGCGGGCCTCCCGCGGCCGTCAGGCGTCGTCGTCCGCCTTGCACGCCTCGGCGACCGACGCCATCGCCTCGCCGAGCGCGCGGAACTGCTCCGGCGTGAGGACGTCCACCATGTAGCGGCGCACGGCCGCGACGTGCGCCGGAGCGGCCGCCACGAGGGCGTCGTAACCCTCCGGCGTCATCGCGCAGTTCACCCCTCGCCGGTCGCCGACGCTCGCCGACCGGCGCACGAGGCCGCGCGCCTCCATGCGTGCGACCGTGTGGGTCACGCGGCTCCGGGAGCGTGCGAGACCGTCGGCGAGCGCGGACATGCGCAGGGTGTGGTCCGGGCTCTCGGAGAGCCGGACGAGGAGCTCGTACTCGTTGAGCGAGACCGAGGAGCGCTCCTCGTGGTCACGGCTCAGCGCCTCGATGAAGCGCACCGTGCCGTCGAGATAGGCGCGCCAGTGCTGCTGCTGCTCGGCGTCGAGCCAGCGCGGCTCGAGCCGTGTCGCTGCGGTGCTGGAGACGTGCTGGCTGCTCATGCGGTCCTCGGGCTGTGCATCCGGTCCTCGGGTGGCTCGGTGGGGTGTCCTGACAATTCTTCCATCCACCGGGAATAGACCGTGCACGGGGTCGCGTTGATACCGGCGACTGTGGTTGAATCTTCAACCAATGGACTTCCTCGCGGAACCCCGCGAGGCACACGACCGATCTGAAGGAGCCACCATGGCCACGCCGCTGCCCTCCGGCCTCACCGCCGGCACCTACGCCATCGACGCCTCGCACTCGCAGGCCGCC
Source organism: Cellulosimicrobium sp. BMG9.23 (assembly GCF_059159985.1). Classification (NCBI taxonomy): domain Bacteria; kingdom Bacillati; phylum Actinomycetota; class Actinomycetes; order Micrococcales; family Promicromonosporaceae; genus Cellulosimicrobium; species Cellulosimicrobium sp. BMG9.23. The sequence continues at coordinate 184,701 of NZ_JBZGBZ010000001.1, read as the reverse complement.
TTCACCGTCCGCCACGCCGGCATCTCGAAGGTGCGCGGCACCCTCGCGATCACCGGCGGGACGATCGCGGTCGGCGACGACCTCGACTCCTCGACGGTCTCCGCCGAGCTCGACGCCGCCTCGGTCAGCACCGGCGACGCGAACCGCGACAACCACCTGCGCAGCGCCGACTTCTGGGACGCCGAGAACAAGCCGACGTGGACCTTCGCGTCGCGCAGCATCCAGGGCGACGGCGACGACTACGTCATCACCGGTGACCTCACCATCAACGGCGTGACCAAGCCGGTCGAGCTCGAGGCAGAGTTCGCCGGCACCGCGACCGACCCGTTCGGCAACGCGCGCGCCGGGTTCGAGGCGAAGACGGAGATCTCCCGCAAGGAGTTCGACCTCACCTGGAACGCCGCGCTCGAGACCGGCGGCGTGCTGGTCGGCGACAAGATCAAGATCACGCTCGACGTCTCGGCCATCAAGCAGGCCTGACCCGACCGACCACCGCTGCCGACCTGCCGTCCCCTGACCGGCACGGTCGGCGCGGTCAGCCGCCCTTTCCCCCCGGGGCGGCGCGAGAGGCCGTGTGCTCCCCCAGCACGCGGCCTCTCGTCGTCCCCCGGACGCGGTCCGGCGGACGGGCCGAGCGGTCAGCGGTCGGCTGCCGCGAGCGCGCGCGCCTGGGAGTGGAACGCGAGGATCTGCAGCTCGCTGCCCACGTCCACCCCGCGCACGTCGACGTCCGCCGGCACCTGGAGCGCACGCGGCGCGAAGTTGAGGATCTCCTTGACGCCCGCGGCGACGACGCGGTCCGTCACGGCCTGCGCGTGCGCCGCCGGCGTGGCGAGGACGACGATCGTCACGTGCTCCCGGGCCACCACGTCCTCGAGCGCGTCCACGTGCTCGACGACGATCCCCGCCGCGCGCGTCCCGACCACCTCGGGCGAGGCGTCCAGCAGGGCCGCGACGTGGAAGCCGCGCTGCTCGTACCCCGAGTAGTTCGCGAGCGCGTGCCCGAGGTTGCCGATCCCGACGATCGCGATCCGGTGCTCGTCCACCAGCCCGAGCGCCTCGGTGATGTACTGCGCCAACGAGTCGACGTCGTAACCCACGCCGCGCGTACCGAACGACCCCAGGAACGAGAGGTCCTTGCGCAGCTGCGCCGGGCCCACGCCCGACAGCTCCGCGAGCTCGACCGACGACGTCGTCGTCACCCCGCGCGCGACGAGGTCGCGCAGCGCACGCAGGTAGGAGGGGAGCCGCGCCACCGTGGCGCTCGGGATCCCCGGGACCGTCACCTCACCGACAAACTGCTCAGCCACCTGCCACCACCGTCGTCCCGGGACCGTCCTCGTCGACGGTCGCTCGTGCGTACCCGGTGCCGATCATCCCAGGTCCGGGCGCGCGCCCGAAATCCGTCCCACCGCACGCGCCAGCCGACGCGCGTCGACGCGCCAGAACCCCTGCTGCACCCCGGCCACCGTGACGACCGGGACGTACTCGCCGTACTGCTCGCGCACCGCCGGGTCCGTCGCCGGGTCGTCGAGGTCCACCTCCGCCCACGCCACGCCCGCGCCGTCGCACACCTGTGCGACGACGGCCCGTGCGTCGTCGCACAGGTGGCACCCGGCACGGCCGTACAGCAGGACGGGCACGGACGGCTGAGCGGCACTCACCGTCCCAGGGTAGAGGCACGTCCCACGGGCGCCGATAGAGTGGACGGCATGCCGACGTCCCCCGGGCAGCCGCCCGCCCGCCGCACGGCGGCGTTCTTCGACGTCGACAACACGATCATCCGGGGCGCGTCCTCGTTCCACCTCGCCCAGGCGCTGTACCGCCGGGAGTTCTTCTCCACCACGGACCTCGTCCGGTTCGCCGCGCACCAGGCGCGCTACCTCCTCCTGGGCGAGAGCCGCAAGCAGATCGACCGCATCCGGTCCCGCGCGCTCGACCTCATCGCCGGTCGCTCCGTCGCCGAGATCACCGCGATCGGCGAGGAGGTCTACGACACCGTCCTCTCGCTGCGCATCTACCCCGGCACGCGCCGGCTCCTCGACGAGCACCTCGCCGCGGGCAACCAGGTGTGGCTCGTGTCCGCGACGCCCGTCGAGATCGGCGAGCTCATCGCGCGACGGCTCGGCACCACCGGGGCCCTCGGGACCATCGCGGAGCACGAGGACGGCTTCTACACCGGCCGGCTCGTCGGCGACCTCATGCACGGTCGCGCGAAGGCCGACGCCGTGCGCGCCCTCGCCGAGCGCGAGGGCATCGACCTCGAGGCCTCCTACGCCTACGGCGACTCGCTCAACGACGTCGCGATGATGAACGCGGTCGGGCACCCGTGCCCCATCAACCCCGACGCGCGGCTGCGTCGGCACGCTCAGGACGTCGGCTGGCCCATCCGCGAGTTCCGTGGCCGACGGCGACGCGTCGCCCGCAGCGGCGTCCGCACCGCGAGCTGGGCGGGCGCCGTGTGGGCGGGGGCGCTCGTGCTGCGGTCCGTGCGGCGCGCCGTCGACCGGCGGATCGCGCGGCTCTGACGGTCGTCGCGCGGCTGGGGTCGTCTCCGGGGGCGGCGTGGGGGTGTGCGCCCGACCTACCATCCGCGCCGCTCGTCCCTCGCGACGCTCCCGCCAGGCACGCCACGGTCGGGCGCACACCCCCACGCCGCCCCCTCGTCCTGTTCGTCACCATGTCGGGCGCACCCTCCGCCGCCCCACCTCGTGCCCGTCACCCTGGGCGGACGGCTCCATCGGACGACTGGTGGCACGCAGCGAGCCCGGTCACCCCTCGTCGGGGTGCCGGGCTCGGCGGTCGGCGCGCGTCAGGACGCGCGCGACGTCACTTCTTGTTACGACGCTGGTGGCGCGTCTTGCGCAGCAGCTTGCGGTGCTTCTTCTTGGCCATACGCTTGCGGCGCTTCTTGATGACGGAGCCCATACGGTCCTCGCAATGCTTGATCGGTGCTGGTCGGCAGCTGGTCGGCGGGCGGCGGCCGGCGACGGAACGATCCGAACCGGTCGAGCGACTGCCGTGTGGTCCACGGTTGATCAGGTTTCGTGGACCACGAGCCGACCAACACGAGAGAAATCCGCCCCTTAGCCTACCTGCTCGCGCCGGTGGCCTCGAACGCGGGCCGTCAGTCGAAGTGCGGGTCGAGGCCGAGGTGGGGGAAGACGGCCCGCCGGGTCGCGAGCACGGCGCGGTCGACGGCGTCGTCGGGATCGAAACCGGCGGCCCAGGGACGCCAGTCGACGTCCGGGCCGAACGACGGCGGCGCGTCGTAGCCCGCGACGTCGGCGACGAGCTCGCGCCACGGCGCGGGCAGCTCGCGGTCGGCCGGCACGGGGGCGTGGACCACCTCCCCCAGGACCGCCGACCACACGAGGGGCACGACGCGCGCGATCGCGTAGCCCCCGCCGCCGAGCGCGAGCCACCGCCCGCCCGTCAGCTCGTGCGCGAGCTCGTGCATCCGGGCCGCCGCCGTGCGCTGCGCGGCGACGGACACGTCGAGGTCGGACAGGGGGTCGTCGCCGTGGGCGTCGCACCCGTGCTGCGTGACGAGCACGTCGGGGCGGAACGCGCGCAGCACCGGCGGCACGACGGCGTCGACCGCGCGCAGCCACCGGGCGCCGTCGGTCCGGCGCGGGAGCGCGACGTTGACCGCGGTGCCCTCGGCACCCGGACCACCGACGTCGGTCGCGTGGCCGGTCCCCGGGAACAGGGTCGCGCCGCTCTGGTGCACGGACACGGTGAGCACGTCGGGGTCGTCCCAGAACACCTCCTCGACGCCGTCCCCGTGGTGCGCGTCGAGGTCGACGTACGCGACGCGCCCGACGCCCTGCGCGCGCAGGCGCCGGATCGCGACCGCGGCGTCGTTGTACACGCAGAACCCCGACGCCGCGCCGGGCTTCGCGTGGTGCATGCCGCCCGCGACGTTGACCGCGTGCAGGGCGGCCCCCGAGGCGATCGCGTCGGCCGCGGCGCACGAGCCGCCGACGATCCGCGCCGCCGCCTCGTGCATCCCCGGGAAGACCGGGTCGTCCTCCGTGCCGAGCCCGCGGTGCGGGTCGGTCGTGCCGTGGTCCGACGCCGCCCGGACCGCGGCGACGTACGCGGCGTCGTGGACGAGCGCGAGCACGGCGTCGTCGGCCGGAGCCGGGCCGACCACGTCGACGTGCGCGCCGTCGAGGAGGCCGAGGTCGCGCGCGAGCCGCATCGTCAGGTCGAGCCGGGTCGGCGCCATGGGATGGCCCGGTCCGAAGTCGTAGCCGAGCAGCTCGGGCCCCCAGACGACGTGCGCACGGCGGGGTCCGGCGTCGGCGACCGCCTCCGCGGCTCGCGGCGGCGTCGGCTCGGTGCTGGGCATGGCTCACGGTATCGCCCGGTGGGGCGACATGACGCACCCCGGGTCGCGTGGCAGAGTTGCGCTCGTGGTGCGACCGAAGCCTGCGGGCTCGAACGGCTGGGGGGACCGATGCCGTCAGGGCTGACCGGTCGCCTCTACATGGGTCGCGAGATCGTCGACCGCCTCGCCCGCCAGTCCCCCGCCCGGCTCGCCGTGACGGTCTTCGCGGCGGTCATCGCGTTGTTCACGGCGCTCCTGCTGGCGCCGTGGGCGACCGCGTCGGGTCGCTCGGCGTCGTTCGTCGACGCGCTCTTCACCGCGACGTCGGCCGTGTGCGTGACGGGCCTCGTCGTCGTGCCGACGGGCACGTACTGGTCGTTCTACGGCCAGGTCGTCATCCTCGTCGGCATCAAGGTCGGCGGCCTCGGGGTCATGACGCTCGCGTCCATCCTCGGCATGGCGGTCTCGCGCCGGATCGGGCTGACGCAGAAGCTCCTCACGGCGTCGGAGACGAAGACGACGCGGCTCGGCGAGGTCGGCTCGCTCGTGCGCGTCGTCATCATCACCTCGACGTCGCTCGAGCTGCTCATCGCGCTCCTGCTCCTGCCGCGGTTCATCGTGCTCGAGGAGTCCTTCGGCGAGGCCGCGTGGCACGGGATCTTCTACGGCATCTCGGCGTTCAACAACGCGGGCTTCATCCCGACCGAGCAAGGCCTCATGCCCTACGTCGGGGACTGGATGCTGTGCCTGCCGATCATCCTCGGGGTGTTCATCGGCTCGCTCGGGTTCCCCGTCATCCTCAACGTCCTGCGCAACCGACGCCGCGCCGCGAAGTGGAGCCTCCACACCAAGCTGACCCTGACCATGAGTGCCGCCCTGGTGGTCGTCGGGACGGTGCTGTTCGCGGCGCTCGAGTGGGGCAACGAGGGGACGCTCGGGCCCTTGTCCTGGGGCGAGAAGCTCCTGGCGTCGTTGTTCGCGGGGGTCATGCCCCGCTCCGGCGGGTTCTCCACCGTGGACACCGGACAGATGCACGAGGCGAGCTGGCTCATCACGGACGCGCTGATGTTCGTCGGCGGCGGGTCCGCGTCCACCGCGGGCGGCATCAAGGTCACGACGCTCGCCGTCATGCTTATCGCCATCGTCTCCGAGGCCCGGGGAGACCGGGACATGGAAGCGTTCGGCCGCCGCATCCCGCGCGAGACGCTCCGCCTCGCGGTGGCCGTGTCCTTCGTCGGCGCGACGGCGGTCCTCCTCTCGAGCCTGCTCCTGCTGGAGATCACGGGCCTGTCCCTCGATGTCATCCTCTTCGAGACGATCTCCGCGTTCGCGACCGTCGGCCTCAGCACCGGGATCACGCCGACGCTCCCCGACGCCGGGAAGTACGTGCTCGTCGCCTTGATGTTCATCGGCCGCACGGGAACGATCACCTTTGCCGCCGCGCTCGCCCTGCGGGACCGACGCCGCATCGTCCGCTACCCCGAGGAGCGGCCGATCATCGGCTGATGTCCCTGCCGCGCAGGCCTACGCTTCGACGACGACTCCACCCCCAGGAAGGCCGTACCGTGACCGACCCCCTCTTCCCGGCGAACGCCGACGACCGCCTCCCGGCCGACCCCGTCGCCCGGCGCATCGTGGAGCGAGGTCGCTCCGAGCGGGCGCGGCGCGACGAGGCGAGAGCACCCCGCAAGGACGCCGGCGTGCTCGTCGTCGGCCTCGGCCGGTTCGGCACCGCGATCGCGGTGACGCTCGACAGGCTCGGCCAGGACGTGCTCGCCGTGGAGCGCGACCCCGACCTCGTGGCGCAGTGGAGCGGTCAGATCCCGCTCGTCGAGGCCGACGCGTCGAACCCCGTCGCGCTCGAGCAGCTCGGGGCGCGCGACTTCCCCGTCGCCGTCGTGGGCGTCGGGACGTCGCTCGAGGCGAGCGTGCTCATCACGGGCAACCTCGTCGACCTGGGGACGCCGCAGATCTGGGCCAAGGCGATCTCCGCCGAGCACGGCCGCATCCTCCAGCGCATCGGCGCGCACCACGTCGTCTTCCCCGAGGCGGACGCCGGGGCGCGCGTCGCGCACCTGGTCTCCGGCAAGCTGCTCGACTACATCGAGGTCGAGGACGGATTCACGATCGTCAAGATGCGCCCCCCGAAGGAGGTGCAGGGCTTCACGCTCGCGCAGTCCAAGGTGCGCGAGCGCTACGGCGTCACCGTGATCGGCGTGAAGTCCCCCGGCGAGGAGTTCCTCTACGCCACGCCCGAGACCCGCATCAGCGCGAACGACCTCCTCATCGTGTCCGGGCACGCCGAGCTGCTCGAGAGGTTCGCCGCGCGCCCGTGACGGTCGGTCAGCGGGCGGCGACGCCGAGGTGCCCGAGGACCTCCGCGAGCGCCCTCGGGAGCGTCGCGCGCCCGGCCGCCCACTCGTCGTAGGCGAGGTAGAAGGCCGCGATCCCGACCTCGGCCCACAGCGCGGCCTCGAGCGGCGCGACGCCGGGCAGCGCCCGCCGGAGCGAGTCCGCGACCAGCTCGCGCATCCGGGCACGCTTCGCGAGGTCGCGCTCCACGAGCTCGGCCGAACCGGCGATCACCTGCGCGCGGGCCACGGCCTCGGAGCGGCTCGTCGGCCACCGCTCGGCGAGAGCGCGCAGGGCGCGGACCAGGACGTCCCGCGGCGGGTCGTCGGGCGCGGCCGCGGCGAGGGCGTCGTCGACGACGCCGAGGATCGCCTCCTCGTGCCCGAAGACGAGGTCGGACTTCACCGCGACGTACCGGTGCACCGTGCGACGTGCGACGCCGGCGGCGTCGGCGATGTCTGCGACCGTCACGGCGTCGTACCCACGCTCGAGGAACAGTCGCCACGCGGCGTCGGCCACCTCCTCGCGGCTGCGGGCGAGCTTGCGGGCCCGCAGCGACCCGGGCGCCGCCTCGTCGGTCTCGCTCATGGAGGCATTGTGTCACAGCGAGACATATGACACTGTGTGCCACATGACACCCGATGCCACTTCCCCGGAGCCCGCTCCCGTCGTGATCACCGGAGGGACGAGCGGCGTCGGCCTCCGCACCGCCGGTCGGCTCGTGCGAGCAGGCCACCCCGTCGTCCTCACGGGGACACGCCCCATCGGGGTCGCTCGCGCCGCCGAGACCACAGGGGCGAGCGGGGTCGTCCTCGACCTCGCGTCACCGGCCTCGGTCGATCGTGCCGCGGACCAGATCCTCGCTCGCGCGGGCGACCACCTCGGGGCCGTCCTCCTCAACGCCGGCACCCAGGTGTCCGAGCCGACGACCACGCCCGACGGGCTCGAGATCACCATCGCGGTCAACCACGTCGGCCACGTCCAGCTCTGGGAACGTCTGCGTGCGGCGGCACGCGTCGACCGTCTCGTCGTCACGTCGTCCGGGACGCACGACCCCGCGCAGCGCACCGGGATGCCCGAACCGCTCCCCGTGGTCCTGGACGACCTGGTGCGGCCTCCGACACCCGGCATCACCGCGTCCCTGCGGCGCTACCCCACGTCGAAGCTCGCGAACGTCCTCACGGCGTACGAGATCGCGCGACGCTCGCCGCGTACCACGGTCGTGGCCTACGACCCCGGGCTCATGCCCGGCACCGGCCTGGTGCGGCACCAGCCGACGTGGTTCCGGACTGTGTGGCGCGGCGTCGGCCCCCTGCTCGCCGTGCTCCCCCGCGTCACGACGCCCGCGGCGTCCTCCCGGCACCTCGCTGCGCTCGCCGACGGCAGCCGGCGCGTCCCGACCGGCGTGTATGTCAGCGGCGGGCGGGTCGTGCCGTCCTCCGCCGCGAGCCACGACGAGGACGTCGCCCGCAGGCTCTACGACGACACCCTCGCGCTCGTCGAGCGCCGACGTGCAGCCGTCGCGTGACGCGCACGACGAGACCCGGCCCGCACCCCGAGGGGTACGGGCCGGGCAGGGACCCGAGCGACGCCGGCACGCCGCCCGGGGGTCTGTGGCGGTGACGGTCAGCCGCAGTCGACGGCGTCGAACGCGGCCTCCAGAGTGGTGCTCACCTCCTCGCCGTCGACCGTCGCGCTGCCCGTCACCGTGACGGTGCCCGCGGGGGCCGACACGGCGCGCACCGCGAACGACTGGTACGCCGCCCGTCCCGGCGCGACGTCGGCGAACGTCTTCTGGCCATAGGGAGTCGACAAAGTCACGTCGACGGGCCCGTCCACGACGCCACCTGAGGTGTTCGTCGCGCGTACGGCCACGTAGGCCTTGCCCGCGAGGCAGCGCGGCGTCGCCTCGACGGCGAGGTCGATCGACGGCTCGGCGCCGAGCGCCGGCAGGACCACCTGCCCGCGCACCTCCTCGTTGCCCGCCGCGTCGGTCGCCGCGAACTCGATGACCTGCTCCTCCTCGGTGAGCGCGCGCGTGAACGGCTCCGAGTAGGTGCCCCAGAACGTGCCCGGGCCCTCCCACTGGATCTTGTCCACGCCCGAGCCCGCGTCGGTCGCCGCGAGCGTGATCTCGACGCTCGTGCCGAGGTCGCGCACCGTCGCGGTCGTGGCGGGCGCGACGGTGTCGACCCGCAGGTCGCGCGTGCCCTCGCCCACGTTGCCCGTGTCGTCGGTCGCCCGTACCGCGACGGTGTGCTCGCCGTCGTCGAGCGTGAACGGGCCGTCGTAGGCGGCCCACGCACCGCCGTCGACCGCGACCTCCACGACCGGGCTCGCGTCGCGGTTGTCCGTCGCGACGACCGTGACCGTCGGGGCGTCCACGTACCAGCCCGACGTCGCGGGGCCGGGCTGGGCCGAGACGACGACCGTGGGCGGCGTGGTGTCTTCGCCCGTGTCGGGCGCGAGGACGAACACCGTCGCCTCGGCCGCGAGGTCCGTGCCCTCGACGTCGCCCGCCACGAAGAACAGGCCGTCGGGCTCGGCGTAGTCCGCCGGGTCGACCGCCTCCCAGGTCACCGGGATGCGGCTGTCCTTCGACGCGTCCTCGTACGCGGCGGTCACGGTCGCGGGGAGCACCGGCGCCGTGCCCGCGAGCGTCACGACGCTCACGTAGTCGACCGCGGCGATCTCGCCCGGGTCGCCGTCGCGCACGTGCACGGTCCCGCTCACGGGCTCGACGAGCGCGGGCGACGTGCCGCTCACGTCGAACGCGCCGGGCGCGGCCACGTCCTCGACCGTGACGTCCTCCCAGTCGACGTCCACGGTCTCGACACGCCCGTCCGTGAAGATCGCGTCGATCTCCGCGGGGAGGTCGGGCAGCACGCCGACGTCGGTCGGGATGTGGACCGGCGAGTGGTCGATCGGACCGTTGGGGTCGACGGGATCCGGCTCCTCGACGCCGCCCGTGCCCCACAGCTCCCACTCCGAGACCCCGACGGCGGAGTAGCTCGTCGAGGTCGTGCCCTGCAGCGCCTGGAACGTCGCGCGCACGCGCGTCGTCGTCACCGCGTCGAACGTCGTCTCGTTGGTCTCGAGGCGCGCCGTCGGGAAGCCGCTGGGGTTCGGGAGGTCGACGAACGCGCCCGCGTCCTCGTCCCAGTACTGGATCGTCCAGGACGCCGGGACGCGCACGTTGTCGCCGTTCGCCTCGGTGCCGTCGGACCAGAACCGGAGCACCGAGCGGTCCACGGTGACCGGCGCGGGCCACGAGTACTCGAGCCACTGCGACGCCGGCCGGTCGCCGCTCCACGTCGCCCAGGTCGCGTCGTGCGCGCCGCCCTGGCTCACGCCGGCGCCGTCGTTCACGGCCTCGACCTTGTTCCAGGACGCCGTGTAGCTCGCCTCCGGCGTCCCGAGGAGCGCCACGTTCGACGGCTCGGCCTCCGCCGCGGCGACGAGGCCGTCGGCCGGCTCGCCTGCCGCGGCCCAGGCACCGACGCCCGCGCCCGTGACCACGAGGGCGAGCGCCGCGACCGTGGCGACGACGCGACGTCGGGCACGCGGCGGACCGGCCTTCGGGCCGCCGAGGGGGATCAGCACGGTCCCGTCCGCACCGCCCGATGAGATGCTGCGTCGCGCGCTCATGCCAGCCTCGCCTTCCCCGCCGTGACCAGGATCCTCTGCCCGTCGCGGCGGCTCAGGAGGCCGTCCGCGGTGAACTGCTCGACCGTGCGCTGCACCGTCGCGAGGAAGGCCGCGCGGTCCGCGAACCCGCCGTCGCCCCAGACCACGTCCAGGAACGACGTGCCGTTCGCGCGCTGCGCGTTCGTCACGCCGCTGTCCAGGCCCGCGAAGACGACGCGCGGCTCGGACCGCTCGACGTACATGTGGTACTGGGTGTCGTCGCCCGACCACGCGGGCTCGAACGTGGTGCTGCCGAGCCGGAAGTACCCGTCGCCGAGGTCCGTGAACGCGCCGTCGAGCGTGCCGTCGAGACCCAGGTGGGCGTAGAGCGAGAGCTTGAGGTACTCGCGCGACGCGCTGCGCGCGAGCAGCACGCTGGGCCCGTTCTCGATGCTCTGGATCGCGGGGTTGTCGATCGTCGGCACCGCGCGGATGCTCAGCGGCATGTCGATCTCGACGACGTCGCCGGGCGCCCACGAGCGCGAGACGCTCAGATAGGTCCCGGGCACGGCGTCGAGGTCCTGCACCGCGCCGTTGACCCGCACCGTGAAGCCCTTGCGCACCCAGCCGGGCACGCGCAGGCGCAGGTCGAGCTGCCCCGACCCGTTCACCGTGAGGCGGCTCGACCCGACCTTCGGGTACTGCGTCTCCTGGACGACCTCGAATCCCTTCTCCTCCCACGCGAGCGTCGACGCGAGGTAGAGGTTGACGTACAGCGCGCTGCCGCCGACCGTGCGGAAGTAGACGGAGTCCCGGTACTTCACGTGGTTCTCGAGCCCGGTCCCGCCGCAGCACGTGCCGGTGTTGCCGTACTCGCGACGCGTGCCGGGGTTGACGCCGTACATGTAGGTGACGTCGGGGTTCGTGTCCGACTGCGTGTTCTTCTTCGACCCGACGATCTGGTTGAGCAGGCCGCGCTCGTAGTACTCCATGTACTTCGGGTCGAGCGTGTGGAAGAACAGCAGGCGGCTCAGCTTGAGCATGTTGTACGTGCCGCACGTCTCGGCGTTGCGCGCGCCGATGTCGCCCGCGACCGTGTTCGGCGGGCCGAACAGCTCGCCCTCGCCGTGGCCGCCGTGCGCGTAGGTGCGCCCGGGCACGACCATGCCCCAGAACCCCTCGACCGCGTCGAGGTACCGCTGCTCGCCCGTGAGGTCGTGGACCTTGAGGTAGCCCGGGAACTGCGGGATGTGCTGGTTCGCATGCTTGCCGTTGAGGGTGTCCGTGCCCGCCGCGCTCGCGTCGACGAGCGTGTTGAGGTCGAACAGCCGGGCCGTGGCGACGTATGTGTCGTCGCCGGTGATGGCCGCGAGGTCGGCGAGCACCTCGTTCATGCCCCCGTACTCCCCCGCGATGTAGATGCCCCACATGCGGTCGAGCTGGGCCTGCGGCAGCACCGAGAGCCGGCCGTGCACCCAGTCCGCCATCGACGTCGCGATCTCGAGCGCCTGGTCCGAGCCCGCGAGGCGGTAGGCCTCCAGGAGACCGGCCATGATCTTGTGGCACGTGTAGTACGGCGCCCAGATCTCGCCGTAGGGCGCGTACTTCTCGAGCTGGCTGAACTGCCACTCGCCGTAGGCGGCGAGGAAGCCCGGGTGGCTGAACCGCCCCATGTCCGCGAGCGCCGTCTGGACCTCGCCGAGGCCCGCCACGATCTGGTCCACCTTGTCCTGGAAGACCGTCTCCCCCGTGCTCGCGTACGCGAGGGACACCATGGACAGGAAGTGCCCGCCGTAGTGGCCGCGCAGGAGGTTGGCGGTCTGGGTGTTCGCGCGGCCCGGGTAGTCGTCGGGCCCCCACGGCTGCTCGTTGGCGTGGCCGAAGCCCTCCCAGCCGCCCGGCGCGCTCGCGCCCCTCGTGTCGAGCCCCGCGTTGCGCCGGAACACCGCGAGGACCCGGTCGACCGGGTACACGCGGGCCAGGTGCAGCATCTGGTCCTGGGACCGCGTCGCGACGCTCGGCGCGAGCGTCACGTCGGACATCGAGAACGGCTCGGCGGCCCAGCCGTCGAGCGTGATCGACCGGTCGAGGGACCGCAGGAAGCCGCGGCTCACGGGTGGCGTCGTCGGGACGAACGCCGCGGGGACGGCCGGTGGTGCCGCGGCGGCGCCCCCGGCGAGGGCGACCGCACCGGCGGTCGCGCCGGCGGCCAGCGCGCCGAGCCGCAGGACGGACCGGCGCGAATAGGTCGAGTCGTGCACAGGCATGTCTGCTTCGCTCCTTCTCACTCGTCGTCGAGTGGTGGAAGCGTCGTCGGCGGCAAGGAGGGAAGTCCCGCGTTCCGACGCTCGTGCAGGGGTTTGCTCGCGAGATGGAGGTTTTGCGCCGAGGGAAGGAGAGCTCCCTCCCCCGGCGCGACCGCTCGACCTCGCGGGGATCAGGCGCAGTCGAGAGCCTCGACCGGCGCCTCCAGCGTGGTCGTCACCTCCTTGCCGTCGAGGGTCGCGACGCCGGTGACGGTGGCGGTCCCGGCCGGGACGCTCGTCGCGCGGACCGCGAAGGACTGGTACGCCGCCTTGCCAGATGCGATGTCGGCGAACGTCTTCGTCCCGTAGGGCGTCGCGAGGGTCACGTCGGCGGGCACGGCCTCGCCGTTCGTCGCGCGGACGGCCACGTAGGCCTTGCCCGCGAGGCACCGCGGCGAGACGTCGACCGCGAGGTCGAGCTCGGGCGCGGGCGGCTCGTCGCCGTACGCGGCGAGGAGCGCGGCCTGCTCGGCGGCGGTGATCGGCAGGACGGTCCCGTGGCGCGGGCTGCTCGGCAGGTCGGCGTCGACCGACGTCCACACGCCCGAGTCGAGGTCGGTCGACTCGAGCGGCAGGTACCCCTGGCCGCCGTGGTAGCTCGGCTGGTCGACGAAGAGGTACCACTTCTCCTCGGTGTTCGACTTGAACACCGTCGGGCCCTCGCCCGCCGTGAGCGTGCCGCCCCACGGGTTCGGCTGGCCGAACCCGATCTTCTCGGCGACGAGGTCCCAGTCGGTCGAGCGCAGGTCGGTCGACTTCTCGAGACGCGGGATCATGTACGCCTCGTCCTTGGTGAACCGGTAGTACGTGCCCTCGTGCTCGACGACCGACGAGTCGATCATGCCGAGCCCGGCGCCGCGCTGCTCGTCGATCCACACCTGCGGCTCGCTGAACGTCACGAAGTCGCGCGTGGTCGCGTACATCATGCGCTGGTAGCTCGTCGCGATGCGCCGGCCGTCGGTCTCGGTGGTCGGGTAGAGCGCCGAGGCCCAGTAGACGATGTACTCGCCTCGCTGCGCGTCGTAGAACGCCTCGGGCGCCCACGTGTTGCCCGCGTACTCGCTCGAGACCGTGCCCGAGCGCTGCTCGGACCAGTTCACGAGGTCCGTCGACTCCCAGATCATGAGCGCCCGCGAGCCGCGCTCCTGGGCGTTGGCGAAGTTGTTGCCGCCGTAGATGCGCAGGTCGGTGGCGAGCAGGAAGAACCGGTCGCCCTCGGGCGAGCGGATGATGAACGGGTCGCGCAGGCCCTTCTCGCCGAGCTCCGACGTGAGGACCGGCTCGGCGTCGTTGAGCTCGACCCAGTCGAGCGGGTCGTTGCCGTCGCTCACGCTGAAGTAGACCGACTCGCCGTCGGGCGTGCTCTCGCCCTCGAAGTACGGGAAGAAGTAGCCCTCGTAGTCGGCGGCGGCGGGCAGCGGCCGGACGATCGCGTCGTAGGTGTGCGTCGCGGTCGCGCCGTCCTTCGACGCCGTGACGGTGAGCTGCACGACGGCGGCCTCCTCGCCGTGCGCGGGGCGCGTCACCTCGCCCGTGGGCGAGATGGTGGCGGGGTCGGAGGTGATCCACGTGAGGGACGAGCCGTTCTCACCGGTCGCGGGGAGCGTGAGGTTGCCCCGCACGTCGTCGAGGTGCGGGACCGTCACGTGCTCGGCGTCCCACTGCGCCGCCTCGGCCGGCAGGAGCTGCGCGAGGACCGTGACCTCGAACGTCGCGGTGCGCGCGACGGCGCCGCGCGTCACGGCGGCCGTCAGGGTGACCGTCGCGTCGTCCTCACCGGCCGCGGGACGCGTGACCGTGCCGGCCGCCGAGACGACCGCCGGGTCGGACGACGACCACGTGACGAGGGATCCCTGGGCGGCCGTCGTCGGGAGCGTGAGGTCGGCGGTGACGGCGCTCGTGTCGCCGAGGTCGAGCGCCGCGAGGTCGGCGTCGGCCGCGGCGGTCGACGTCTCGAGCGCGAGCTCGGCCGCCTCGGCCGCCGTGACGGCCCGGTCGTAGAGCCGGAAGTCGCGGACCTGGCCCTTGAGGTACCGATCGCCGGAGTACAGCGAGCGCCCGACGTAGTTGGCCGTCGTCTGCCCGCCGCCGATCTGGCCGGGGTCGGTCGTGACGTTGGTGGCCTGCTTGACCTGGACGCCGTCCTCGTAGAGCGTCGCGGTCGTGCCGGTGAGCGTCCAGGTGAGGGTCTTCCAGACGCCACGCGTCAGGTTCGAGCCCTTGGTGACGGTCTGCTCGGTGGACCAGCTGCCCGTCGCGATCGAGGTCCGGTACGCGTTGCCGGTCGTGAAGAGGTAGCCGTTGCCGGCCGTCCCGCTCGAGTTCCCGAGCCCGTAGATGAAGTACGGCGTCGCCTGCGTGGTGTCGACCAGCACGTCGAGGCTCACCGTGGCGTCCGTGAGGCCGGCGAGCAGGTGGTCGGGCAGGTCGACGTGGTCGTCGGTCCCGTCGAGCGTGATCCCGTCAGCCGTCGCCTGCCCACCGTGCACCGTGGCCGGGCCGAACGTCGAGCCCGCGGCGAGGTTCGCCGTCGTGCCGCCGGTGGTGCTGGCCGCGTCGAGCGGGTACCAGGCGACGAGCCCGGCGTCGTCAACGCTGCCGGCCCCGCTGACCGCGGCGGTGGCGACGGGGGTGGCGACGGGAGCCGCCGTGGCCCCGGCCGTGCCGAGCAGCGTCGCGGTGAGCGCGCCGACGAGCCCGACGGCGATGCCCGCCCCTCGGCGACGCCGGTGGTCTGGCCGGCGTGTCGTGATCTCTCTCATGGTCGTCCTTCTCCTCGTCGAGATAAAACGTGAAGCGTCTCTGCCGAGGTAGAACCCGCGGTCGCGAGGTAGAACCCGGGGGGTTTTACCTCGCGACCTGCGGTTCTACCTCGCGGGTGGTGTCAGCCGCACGTGGCGGCGTCGTACGCGGCCTCGTGCTCCGTGGTGACGGACTCGCCGTCGAGGACCGCGGTGCCCGTGACCGTCGCCGTGCCGGCCGCCACCGACGACGCCCGCACCGCGAACGACTGGTACGCGGCCTTGCCGGGCGCGACGTCCGCGAACGTCTTCGTCCCGAAGGGCGTCGCGAGCGTGACGTCGGCGGGCACGTCGCCCGCGTTCGTCGCGCGGACCGCGAGGTAGACCTTCCCGGCGAGGCACCGCGGGGAGGCCTCGACGGTGAGCTCGACCTCGGGCTGCGGCGTGATGTCTACCGGGTCCACGCTTTCCAGCGTGGGCGTGACCTTCTGGATGAGGCCGTCCTCGCCGAACGTCAGGCGGTCGATCGTCGTCTCGCGGTTCGTGCCGTTGCCGCCGGGGATCGCGAAGCGGTGGTACGCGATGTACCAGTCGTCCGTGCCCTCGATGTTGAGAATCGAGCCGTGCCCGGTCCCGAGGATCCCCTGAGACGCGTCCTTCTCGAGGATGACGCCGTGGTTGGTCCACGGGCCGTCCATGCTCGTCGCGGTCGCGTACCCGACGCGGTAGTTCGGCGACCCGGTGTCGTCGATCGAGTACGTGAGGTGGTAGGTCCCGTCGCGGAAGTTGACGAACAGGCCCTCGCGGAAGTCCGTCAGCCCCGGGATGCGCTTCAGCGTCTCCTGCTCGATCGACGTCATGTCGTCGGACAGCTCGGCCATGACCGGGCCGTTCGACGGGCCGCCGTTGCCCCACAGGAGCCAGTACTTCCCGGTCTGCGGGTCGTGGAAGGCCGCCGGGTCGATGGCCTGGCCCGACGCGATCGACTCACCGTTGGTGATCATCGCCGTCGGCTCCGCGGTGAACGGCCCCTCGGGGCTGTCGGCCACCGCGACGCCGATGGTCTTGCGGTTGTACGTCGGGTTGTGGCCCGAGAAGTAGAAGTAGTACTTCTCGTCCCGCTCGATGATGGTCGGCGCCCACGCGTTGCCGGTCGCCCACGGCACGTTCCCGTTCGCGCCGTCGAGCGTGAGGAACGGCTCCTCCGAGCGCTCCCAGTCGACCAGGTTCTTTGACGTCCAGACGTAGAAGTCCTTGCCGCCCCAGCCGGGCGTGCCGTCGGTCGTCGCGTAGAGGTAGAACGTGTCGCCGAACTGCGCGATGTTCGGGTCCGCGTACTTCCCCGGCAGCACCGGGCTGTTCATCTCCTTCGCCTGGACCGTCCACGTGCGCGACGACCCGTCCGGCCCGGTCACCGTGTACTCGACGGGCTCCGTGAAGTCCTGCGCGGACCCGTTCGCCGGCGAGACCGTCGCGCGGGGCGAGACGGCGAGCACGGGCGAGAGCGCCGTGAGGTCCGTGCCCGGCTCGACCGGGAGCGTCACCGTGGAGCTCGCGCCGTCGACGATCGCCGGGACCTTGAGCGCGTCGAGCTCCGCGCCCGTGACGGCCGTGTGGTCGGCGCCGAGCTGGAACACCTCGTCGGCGGTCAGCGCGCGGTCGTAGACGCGGAAGTCGCGCACCGAGCCCTTGAGGTACCGGTCACCGGTGTAGACCGAGCGGCCGATGTAGTTGGCCAGCGTCTCGCCGCCGCCGATGTCCCCGGGGTCGGTCGTCACGCCGGTCTGGCGGCCGACCTCCACGCCGTCCTCGTAGAGCACGGCCGTCGTGCCCTCGAGCGTGTACGTGAGGTGCTTCCAGACGCCGCGCTGCAGGTCGGCGTTCTTGCTCACCGTCTGCTCCGTGGTCCAGTTGCCCGTCGCGATCGACGTCCGGTAGGCGTTGCCGGTCGTGAACAGGTAGCCGTTGCCGGCCGTCCCGCTCGTGTTGCCGAGGCCGTAGATGAAGTACGGCGTGGCCTGGTCCGTCGCGATCTTCACGTCGAGGCTCACGGTGGCGTCGGTGAGGCCGGCGAGCAGGTGGTCGGGCAGGTCGACGTAGTCGTTCGACCCGTCGAGCGTCACGCCCTCGCCGTTCCCCGTGAAGGTCGCGCCGCCCGTGAGCGTCGCCGCACCGATCATGGCGTCGGGCGCCGAGTTGGCCGCCGTCGTGCCGCTCGTCTCGTCGAGCGCGTAGCGCACCACGAGCCCCGGCACGTCAGAGGTCACCTCGACCGCGACGTACGCGGTGCGCGACCCGTCGGCGGTCGTCGCGGTGATCATCGCGTGGCCCTCACCGACGCCGGTCACGACGCCCTCGGCCGAGACCATGGCGACGGACTCGTCGTCGGACGCCCACGTGATGGCGCGAGCCGTCGCGTTGGCCGGGGTGACCGTGGCGGTCAGCTGCCGCGTCCCGCCGGTGCCCACCTGGACGGACGCCGGGGTGACGGTCAGCCCCTCGACCGGCACGACGTCGTCGGTCACGGTGACGACCGCGCGGGCGCGGGCGCTCACCCCGCCGCCCAGGCTGCCCTCGACGACGAACTCGCCCTCCTGCGCGTACGACGCCGGGTCGACCTCGTCCCACGTGACGTCCGCAGGGCCCGAGGTCCCGTCGGCGAAGCGCGCGGTGACCTGAGCGGGCAGCACGGGCGCGGAGCCCGTCTGCACCGTGACGGCGACGTCCTCGACGGACTCGACGAACGCGTCGGGCTGGTACGTGCGCAGCAGGCGGTCGTACTCGGCCTGCGTCACGGGGAGCACCGTGCCGTGGCGCGGGCGCGACGGCATCTCGTAGTCGGTGGACATGGTCCACTCGGCGGCGTCGAGCGACGTCGACTCGAACGGCACGTAGCCGCGGCCACCGAACTCGTCGATGAACAGGTACCACGTGTCCTCGGTGTTGGACTTGAAGATCGTCGGGCCCTCGCCCTGGTTGATGCCCGGGCCGGTCGAGTTCGCCTTGCCGATGCAGTCGGTGACGTAGTCCCAGTCCGTCGAGAGCAGCTCGTCGGACTTCTCCGCGAGCACGAACTTCGAGCACGGCGTCGTCGAGGTGTTGTTCCGCTCGTCCTTTGTGAAGCGGTAGAACGTGCCATCGCCGTCCTGCGCGACGGTCGAGTCGATGACCGAGTACCCCGGGTCGATCCAGACCTGCGCCTCGCTGAACGTCACGAAGTCGCGCGTCGTGGCGTACATCATGCGGTTGTAGCTGTTGCCGGTGTGGCCCGGGTCGTCCTCGGCGTAGAGCTTCGAGGCCCAGAACACGACGTACGCGCCGATGCTCTCGTCGTAGTACGCCTCGGGCGCCCACGTGTTGCCCGCGGTGTCCGGGGAGACCTCGACGAGCCGCTGGTCCGTCCAGTTCACGAGGTCCGTGGACTCCCAGACCATGATGGACTTCGAGCCCTGCCGCTGCGCCGCGTCCCAGCCGTTGCCGTCGTAGATCCGCAGGTCGGTGGCGATCTGGTAGAACTTGTCGCCCTCCGGCGAGCGGATGATGAACGGGTCCCGCAGGCCCTTCTCCCCCAGCTCCGACGTCAGGACCGGCTGGTTGTCGTTGAGGTTCTGGTAGTTCAGCGGGTCGTTGCCCTGGCTCAGGCCGAAGTAGACCTGCTCGCCGGTGGCCGTGCCCTCGCCCACGAAGTAGGAGAACAGGTAGCCCTCGAGCTCCTCCTGTTGCGGCAGCGGCGGGACCGTCGCGGTGATCTCGCGCGTCGCGGTGGCGGCCCCGACCGTCGCGGTCGCCGTGAGCGTCACCGTCTGTGCGTCCTCGCCGTGCGCGGGTCGGGTGACCTCGCCGGTGGGCGTGATCGCGCCCGACGACGACGCCCAGCTCACGCTCGCGCCGTGCAGCCCGGTGGTGGGCAGGGTGAGGTTGCCGCGCACGTCGTCGAGGTTCGCGACCTCGAGCGCGGCCGCCGCGGCGTCGGCCTTGGCCTGGTCGCCGTCGCCCGGGAGGACGGTGACGTCGAACGTGCGGGATGCGGTCGCGCCGCGCAGCGCGACGGTCGCGGTGAGCGTGGCGGTCGCGGGCTCCTCGCCCGGTGCAGGCCGGGTCACCGCGCCGTCGGCCCCGACGACGCCGGCGTCGGACGTCGCCCACGTGACGGTCGTTCCCCCGACGCCCTTCGCCGGCAGCGCGAGGTCCGTGACGACGGCGCTCGTGTCGCCCAGGTCGAGGGCCGCGGCGTCGGCGGTGACCGCGTCCTGCGCGGCGTCGGACGAGATGTCCGCGACCTCCGCCGCGGTGAGCGCGCGGTCGTAGAGGCGGAAGTCCTTCATGCGGCCCTTGAACAGGCCGTCCGCGGCGTAGGCCGACTTCCCGAGGTAGTTCGCGGTCGTGGAGCCGCTGCCGATCGCGCCGGGCGTGATGGTCACCGCGGCGTTCTGGCCGACCTGCGTGCCGTCCTCGTACAGGCGCGCGGTGCCGCCGCCGAGGGTGTAGGTGACGGTCTTCCAGACGCCGCGCGCCAGCGCGCCGGCGGGGGCCTTCGCGGTGTTCTGCTCACGACCCCACGCGAGGTCTGAGATCGTCGCGCGGTAGTTCGCGTTGCCCGTCGAGAAGAGGTAGCCGTCCCCGGTCTGCGGCGTCCCGACGGCGGTGTTGCCGAGGGTGTAGAAGAAGTAGTTGCCGCTGAGCGAAGTGTCGATCCAGACGTCGGCGCTGACGGTCACGGCGTCCATCCCGGCGAGCAGGTCGTCGGGCAGGTCCACGTGGTTCGAGCCGCCGAACACCAGGCCCTGGCCCTCGCGCCAGCCGCCGCCGGAACCGGTGAGCGTGGCGTCGAGCTCGTTGCCCGACGCGTCGTGCGCCACGGTGCCCGACGTCTCGTCGAGCGGGAGCCAGAGCTGGAGGCCGTCGGTCGTCGGGGCAGCGAGCGCTGTGGTCGACGAGGGCTCGACGACGGTGGGTTCCAGGGCTGCTCGCGTAGAGGCTGCGGGCGCTGCTGCCGCCGCGGCCGCCGGCGCGAGCGGGCCCACCAGGGCGAGCCCGACCAGCGCGGCGAGCGCACGCCGTCCGGCACGCGTGTCGGACGGACGCGTGCCGGACGTGCGCGGGTGCGGGGAGGTCGCGGACCGGAGACCGGACGGCGGCGTGTCGGACGTGCCGGCGGTCCCTTTCGGCTTCGTCCTGGAGCTGTCTGGTACGTGGCGTGAGGTCATCGATGACTCCTCGTCGTCGTGCCCCGGCGGCACCGCCGGGCGGCAGGTCCGTCGTCGGACGCGCGCGTGTGAACGCTAACATGTGAGCGCGAACATGGATAGGGTGAGCGCTCAGGCGATCACGTTCGAACGTCTCCGCCAGCCCAGTCCGGCCAGGTAGAACCAGCGGCCGCGAGGTAGAACCCGCCTGGCTCTACCTCGCGACCTGCGGTTCTACCTCGTGGTCAGCACGTGACTGTCTCGTACGCGACCTCGAACTCCGTCGTCACCTCGCCGGGGCCGTCGAGCACCGCGGTCCCGGTCGCCGTCGCGCTCCCGGCCGCGACCGACGGCGCACGCACCGGGAACGACTGATACGCGTTCTTCCCCGGTGCGACGTCGGCGACGACGCGCGTGCCGTACGCCGTCGCGAGCTCGACGTCGGCGGGCACGTCGCCCGCGTTCGTCGCGCGCACGGCGACGTAGGCCTTGCCCGCGAGGCACCGCGCGTCGGCCGTCACGTCGAGATCGACGGCGGGGCCCGTCGCCCCGGCCGTGAACTCCCACGTGTCGACCTCGACGAGGTCGGCGTCCGTCGGCCCCGCGAACGTGAGGTACACGTCGTGCACTCCCGCGACACCCTCGAGGTCCGCGGTCACGTCGGCCCACTCGCCCACCGGGGCGTCGAGCTCGACGGTCCCCACGACCGGACCCTCCCGGTCGTCGAGCCGCACCTCGACGCGCGCGCCCTCGACGAGCGGCTTGACGCGCGCCGTGAGGCTCGCGGCGCCGTCGCCGAGGTCGACCGCCGACAGCGCGGACCAGTCGCCGTCGTCCACGTCGCGCACGACGAGGTTCGGGGCGTTCTCGCCGAACTGCGCGGAGCCGCCGTCGACCTTCGCCGTCGCGAGACCCTGCTGCCACGCGAACGTCTCGGCCTCGAGGACCTGGAACGGGTCGAGGTCCTTGACCTGCTCCGGGCCCGCGTACGTCCCGACCACCTGCTGGATCGTGCCGTCCGCGTCGAACGTCAGCTCCTGGATGTGCGGGCTGCGGTACCCCTGCGTCGTGCTCCCGTTGATGCGCTTGTTGAGCGTCGGCGCGTGGTACGTGAAGTAGTACTTCCCGTCGAGCTCGAACACGGACTGGTGGTTGTTGCCCCCGGTGCCTGCGCCGAAGAACTGCGACTGGTTGGGGAACAGCACGCCCGCGTAGGCCTCCTTGGGGAACGACATCGGGTCGTCGGACATCATGTAGCCGATCTGCCCGCCGCCCGGGTACCCCGGCAGCGGGGTCTGGGCCCCACCGAAGTCGGGGCCGCCGAAGTGCGAGGAGTACGACAGGTAGTACCGGCCCTCACGCTCGAAGACGTGCCCCGCCTCGAACGCGACGGGTGCGTCCACGACGGCCGCGGTGCCCTGCGTCGAGACCATGTCGTCGCCGAGCTCGATGACCCGGATGTTCTTCGGGTTGTTGAAGCGCTCCGCCGCCGGCATCGACGTCGACGCCGGGCCGCCGCCGAAGTACAGGTACGGCTGGCCGTCCTCGTCGACGAACGGCGCGGGGTCGAACTTCCACGCCACGGTCTCGGCGCCGGGCGTCCGGCCGTCGATGAGCGTGCTGTCGCGCTCGCTCGTCCACGGCCCGAGCGCCGACTCCCCGGTGATCACGTTCGAGGAGCCCCCGCCGTTGGCGTAGTAGAGGAAGTACTTCTCCACGCCGTCGACGACCTTCTTCGCCATCCCGGGCGCCCACGAGTTGTTCGTGAACGGTGCGACACCGGTCGGCCCCGCGACCTGGATCTCGCCGTGATCGGTCCAGTTCACGAGGTCCTCGGACGAGATGACCGTGATCTGGTTGATGTCCCCGTAGTTGATCTGCGGGGACACCCCCGTCACCGGGTCGGGCGCGTAGCCCTGGGTGTCGTTCGTCAGGTACAGGTAGACGCGGCCCTCGTCGACGAACCCGAACGCGTCCGCCCCGAACTTGTGAGAGATCAGCGGGTTGTGCTCGCCGGGGAGCTTGCCGACGACCTCGATCGTCCTCGACGGCGGCTTGGGCGGCGGCGCCCCGACGACCGACACGTCGTCGAGCGCGAAGTCCATGAGGTGCGTGGCGGGGTCGGCGGACGGGTTCGAGGTCCACGGCGTCTCGAAGAACAGCCGTGCCGTGCCGACGCCCTGGCTCGCCGGGATCGTGAACGTGCCGTCGAACGTCGCCCACTGGCCCTTGGTCGCGGTGACGCTCACGAGGTTCGTGTACGTCGAACCGCCGTAGTGCATCGTGGCGAAGAACTCCTTGGTCGGGGGCGCGTCCGCGGCGTCGTACCTGATCCGGGCGGTGAGCTCGTAGGTCTGACCGGCCTGGACCTTCCCGCTGAGGTCCTGCATCGGGCCCGAGCCCGTCGTGGCGCGCTCGGTCGTGAGCGCGGCGGCCGTACCCGAGAACGCGGCGTCCGTCGTCGACAGCACGGCCTCGTCGGTCGCGTTGCCGTCGTTGACGAACCAGCCGGTCGTGCCGTCCTCGAAGCCGCCGTTGACGATCAGCTCCTCGTCCGCGGCCTGCGAGGGCAGCGCGGCGAACGACGCCGAGAGCAGCGTCGCGAGCGCCGCCCCGGCGAGGGCGCCGCGCACGCGGCGTCGTCTGCGGTGGTGCGTGTCCATGGATCCTCCTCGATCGATGTCCTGCTGACCCCGTCCGCGCGGTGCGCGGGACGGGTCGTGCACGACGGCGCTCCGTGCCGTCGTCGTGCCTCTCCCCTCGGTCGCTCCCGGGTCGTGCGTACGTGCTCTCGTCGCGTCCCTCCTCGGGTGAGCCCTTCGGATGTGTATCGATTTCGAGCCGGCCACGGGGCCAACCGGTCCCGCGAGGTAGTACCGGGATGGGGACCTCGGCACTACCTCGCGGGACAGCGGTACTACCTCGGCGTCAGGCGCAGGTGTGGGCGTCGTACGCGACGGCGTACGGGGTGGTGACCTCCACCGGGCCGGGACCGTCCGGACCGCCGAGAGCGGCCGTGCCCGTCACCGTGACCTCGCCGGCGGCGACCGACGACGCGCGCACCGCGAACGACTGGTACGCCGCCTTGCCGGGCGCGACGCCGGCGAACGACTTCGTCCCGAACGGCGTCGTCAGCGTCACGTCCGCCGGCACGTCGCCCGCGTTCGTCGCGCGCACCGCGACGTACGCCTTCCCGGCGAGGCACCGCGGTGTCGCCTCGACCGACAGCTCCACCTCGGGCTGCGGCTCGACGTCGCCGGGCACGATCTCGACCGTGTACGTCGTCGAGGACGTGTGGTCCTGCGCGACGCCGACGATCTCGACGGTCCGGGCGGTCCCGTCGGCCGGGAGCGGCACGACGCGGCCCTGCGTGTCGTCGATCAGCACGCCGTCGACACGGACGAGCCCGCTCGGCACGTGCGGGTCGGCGTCGAGCACGACGCTCGTCGTGCCCTCCGGCACCGTCAGCGTGTAGGACGTGGTCGCCGGGTCGAACGACGGCGCGAGCGTCCCCGTGTCGAACCCGAGCGCCGACAGCCCGGGCGTCGCGTCGTACGACGCAGCCCGGTCGACACGCACGCCGAACACGCCGCCCGCCCACCCGCCGGTCGCCTGGAAGCGCACGGTGACGACGGGGATGCGCTCGCCGTCGTCGTCGAGCACGTACTCCCCCGCGCTGTCGACCTTCCACCGCGTGCCCTCGCCGAGCTCCAGGTACTTCGCCGGGAGCTGCGTCGTGTCGACGTAGAAGCCCTGCGCGTCCTTGTTCGGTGCGTCCGCGACGGTCGTGACGGTCTTGAGGAGCTCGTCGTTGACGTACACGTCGAACGTCCGCCCCTGGTCGCCCGAGTAGAGGTCGACGCCCAGGTGGTTGGACGCCGAGTCCGGGTCGATCATGAGGTCGTAGCTGAACCAGCCGGTGCCGTCGGCGTGCCGGAACTGGCGCCCGGAGAACGCCCCGACCGACGACCCGCTCTGCTTCAGGTTCTTCGCGTTCTCGAAATTGTTGTTGTCGAAGCTCGTGAGCTCGTCGACGGTGCGGTCGGCGTCGCGCAGCTGCTGCTTGGCCCGCAGGATCCGCTCCTGCGACGCCGCGGAGTCCGGCTCGTCGAGGTGCAGGTAGAGCCCGTAGGTCACGTCCCAGTTGGTGTGGTGGGGCGTGAAGACGAGGTCACCGCCGTCGGCGGTGTTGCGCAGCGCGAGCTGCACGCGCCCGTCGGCCGCGTCGTCGACGCGCACCAGGTTCTCCGTGATGCGCTCCTTCCACTCGTCCGCACCCATGCCCGCAGCGGTGATGGTGGTCTGCGCGTCCTCGTCGCGCGTGGACGAGCGCACGAGGATGCCCGTGCCCTGCCACGCGGGCTGCGGGATCTCGCCCAGGTTCGCGGACAGCACGACCGGCCCGTAGCGGAACGCGACGAAGTACGGGTTGTCCGGGGTGTCGACGACGGACACCGCCATCGGCATCGTGTACCGGACCACGTCGCTCGCGGCGACGGGCAGCACGACGTACCCGCGCGACACCGTCGGCTCCACCGCGGAACCGTTCACCTCGAGCGACACGTCGCCCGCGGCCCACGACGGCACGCGCAGCCGCAGCGTCGCGTCCTCGGCGACCGCGCCGCCGTCGAGCGCCGCGACACGGAACGTCACGGTGTCGTCGTTCGGCAGGTTCGCCTCCTGCTCCACGCGCAGGTTCTGCGCCGCGTGGTCGAACGTCGAGGAGAAGAACATGTTCACCCACACGGAGCCCTGACCCGTGAAGTAGATCGAGTCACCGAGCTTGGAGAAGTTCTCCATGCCCGTCCCGGTGCAGCACCAGAACTCGGTGAACGGGAGGTTGAACACCTTGTGGTAGCCCGACCCCATGGGGTTGAAGTAGGTCGTCGTGCCTGTCTCGGGGTTCTGCGAGGACAGGATCGTGTTGATGAACGCGTTCTCGTAGTAGTCCGCGTACCGCACGTCCTTGCTGAGCTTGAAGAGCTCGCGCGAGAGCTTGAGCATGTTGTACTCGTTGCACGTCTCGGCCGTCTCGGCGTTGCGCGCGTCGCCCTGCTCGTCGGCGCGCTCGTGCAGCGAGCCGGGCTCGTGGAAGTGCTCCGCCTGGCTGTTCGCGCCGGTCACGTAGGTGTGGTCGCGCACGACGATGTCGAAGAAGTTCTCCGCCGCCGCGAGGTACATCGGCAGCTCGTCCTTCTCCGCCTGCGTGAGGAGCGCGTAGTGCTCGGGGTTCTGCGTGAACACGCGGTACCGCTTGAGCGCGCCGAGGAGCTTGGGGATCTGCGTGTTGGCGTGCTTGCCCGGCAGGACGTCCTGCCCGGCAGCGAGCTGGCGGAAGAGCGACACCTCGTCGAACGCCTCCGCCGCCTCCTTGATCCGCACGTCGCCGGTGAGGTCGAACAGCTCGTAGAGCGCCTCGTTCATGCCGCCGTACTCGGTGCGCAGCATGACGTCGGTGCTCGGGAGCTGTGAGACGCGTCCCTGCACGTACAGACCGAAGTCCGTCGCGACCGCGAGCGCCTCGTCGCCGACGGGCCCGTCGACGTACTCGGCGACGTCGAGCAGGCCCGCGAGCACCTTGTGCAGGTTGTACCAGGGCACGATGACGTTCTCGTCCGACGACCCGGTGCCCTGCACCTCGTCGAGGATCGACTCGCGGAACGCCGACACGTAGCCCGCGGAGCCGGGGTGCGACGCCGCGTACGCGTCCTGGACGCGCGACAGCCCGCCGACGCCCTCCTCGATCTCGGTGAACAGCGCGTCCTTCGTCGCCTGGTCGGGCGTCGAGGACCACGACATCGCGAGCGCCGAGAGGTAGTGGCCGAACGCGTGACCGCGGAAGTTCACCGCGTTGCTGCGCTCCCAGCCGCCGTACCCGGCGGCCGTCGTCGGGGTCAGCCCGCCGACCGCGTAGAACTCGTAGAGGAACGTCTCGGAGTCGAGGCTCAGGAGGTACTCGTGCTCCTTCGACGCCGCGTTCTGCAGGAAGTCGTCGGAGAGCAGCACCGACGGGAGCGTCGTGTCCTCGAGCGGTGTCTCGTCCACCAGGGCGGGCACGAGGACGTCGAAGGTGCGGGTCACAGGTTCTCCGTCGAGGTAGCGGACGGTGGCGGTCAGGACGACGTGCGCGTCGTCCTCGCCGAGGGCAGGTCGGTTCACCGTGCCGTCGGTCCCGATCACGTCGGGGTCCGACGACGTCCACGTCACCATCGACCCGCGCGAGCCCGCGGCGGGCAGCACGAGGGCCACGGTGGCGCGCTCAGGCAGGGAGAGCCCGTCGGCGTCGTCCCGCGCCACGGCGTCGCGGTCGATCACCCGGCCCGACTCCTCGTAGAGGCCGACGACGTCGGCGAGGTTCGCGACGCCGTCGTACAGCCGGTACTGGTCGAGCGCCGCCCGGAGGTAGCCGCCGTTGTACTGCGGGCCGTTGAAGCCGATGGTCTTGGGCAGCGCGGGGTCGGACCCGAGCACGCCGGTCGCGTCGCCGCCGACCGCGCTGGCCACCGTGGACGGCACCTTCTCCCCGTTGCGGTAGAACGCGACGTCCTTCGTCGCGTGGTCGTACGTGACGACGACGTGCGTCCACTCGTCCGCGGGGAAGAACGACGCCCGGTCGGAGCTCGCGACGCGCACCTTGTACGGCTGTCCGGACGCGGGGCCGATCGACAGCGCGAGCGGCACCGTGTCGGACTCCGACGACAGGTACCAGCCGTCCGAGTTGTAGGCGCGCTTGTTCCACGTGACCAGGTGCTCGCCGGCCAGCCTCCCGCTCGGCTCGATCCAGAAGGAGAGCGTGAGGTCCTCGGGCTGCAGCTCCGTGGACGTGCCGAGGTCGAGATACGTGTTCCCGGTCAGGCTCAGGGCCTGGGTCCCGGGGACGACGCCGTCCACGTACGCGTAGCCGACGGGCGCGGACCCGGCGTGGCCGCGCAGCGACACGGGGTGCGCGAGCGGACCCGCGTCGGTGACGTCGCCCTCGAACGCGAGGTCGAGGACGGGGTCGGACAGCGCGGGCTCGGCCGCGACGGCGGTCGGCGCCCACGCGGTCAGGGCCAGGGCAGCGGCGGCGGCCACGGCGGCGAGCCGCACCGGCCCACCGGGTCGACGGCGCACGCCGTCGGTCGTTCTGGGATGCATCGTTGCTCCTCGGGTCACGCGGGCGTCGTCGCCCGGCGGCGTCGTGCGGACGGGGGTGGTGGCCCTCGTGGCCCGTCGGACCAGCCACGAGGAGAGCGTGAGCTCGCGAGGTAGAACCTGCGGTCGCGAGATAGAGCTCTGAGAGCTCTATCTCGCGACCTGAGGTTCTACCTCGCGAGCCGCATCAGTCGGGTCAGCCGCAGTCGAGCGCGTCGTAGGCGACGTCGACGGTCGAGGTGACCTCCTCGCCGTCGACCACCGCCGTGCCCGTGACGGTCGCGGTACCGGCCGGGGCGGAGACCGCGCGCGTCGCGAACGACTGGTACGCGTTCTTGCCCGGCGCGACGTCCGCGACCGTCTTCTCCCCGAACGGCGTCGAGAGCGTCACGGACACCGGGACGTCCTCGCCGTTCGTGGCCCGCACCGCGACGTACGCCTTGCCCGCGAGGCAGCGCGCCTGCGCGGTCACGTCGAGGTCGAGGTCGGGCGTCGCCTCGTCCGCGTGCAGCCGCACGAACGTGATCGAGTGGGCGGGGAACTCGTAGGAGAAGTCCTCCCCCACGCCGGTGATCGTCCGCTCGACGGGGGCCACGAGCTCCGGGTCGGCCTTGGTGTTGGTGTCCGACGGCGCGCCCACCATCTCCGTGACGGTCGCCTCGTCGGCGATCCCGGCGCCGGCGGCGAGTCCCTCGACGTGCACCTGCGTGCTCGCCGCGGTCTCGGTCGGGTTGACGACCTTGACCACCACGTCGCCCGTGTCGTCGTCACGCGTGACGACCTGGTAGAGCGACTTCTTGGTGGGCTGCTCGTACGACATCTGGAGCTCGCCGTCGAGGTACAGCTCGATCGTCGAGCCCTCGACCACGATCTTCACGTGGTACGGCTGGCCGGACTCGATGCTGTGGTTCTCGACCGCCTTCACCTCGTTGGCGCTCCCGCCGTCGGCCCGCTGGAGGGCCTGGCGCGTGTTGTTCCAGCCGCCGAGGTTCCACCAGTAGTAGTCGTTCGGGCCGCCGGCGGCGAAGCCGACGATGAAGCCCTCGGACCCGGACGTCTTGCGCGCGTCGAGCTCGAGCGTGTAGCTCGACCAGTCCTTCGCGTACGCGCCGGAGATGATCGAGCGCGCATCGGTGACGTTCGTCGCCGACTGCACGTACGCGCCGTCCTGCGCGGCCCACGTGCCGGACTGCGGCTCCCACTGGTCGGCCCCGGTCTCGAAGTCGTCGGAGAACAGGACGTCGCCGCTCGCGTTGTCCGTCACGCGCACGTTGTCGTACTGCGCGGCGGTGCTCCACGTCGAGAGGAAGATCCCGCCGTCCACCGTGGCGCCCTCGGCGGGCGGGCCGGTGTGCGTGCTCGGGACCACCTGGTCGCCGACGTTCGCGGAGAACATCTGCTGGACGTAGTAGTTGACCGAGCCCCACGACTCGTCGTTGTCGAACCAGATCGCGTCGGGCGACCACTGGACGTACGACTCGTTGGCGAGCAGCGGCGCGTACGACGCGAGCCGCACGACGTCGGAGTTGCGCTCGAGGCCCGTCATGAACGCCGCCTCGGACAACGCGTTGGCGAACGTGTTGCCGCGCGACGCGTACTCCCCGAGGAAGACCTGCGGGCCCTCGCGGTCGTAGGAGTCGTAGCGCTCGTCGTTCTCGAGGAACCACGACGGGTCGTTGTAGTAGTGCTCGTCGACCATGTCGACGCCCTGCTCGCGGTTGAACTCCCAGAGCTCGTCGAAGCGCGCCCCGGTGTCGTCCGGGCCGGAGTTGGAGATGATCTCGATCTCCGGGTACTCCGCCACGATGGCGTCACGGAAGGCCGGGAAGTTGGCCTCGAACGTCTTCGTGTTCTCCTCGTTGCCCAGCCCGATGTACTTGAGGCCGAACGGCTCGGGGTGGCCGAGCTCGGCGCGCACGGCGCCCCACTCGGTCGTGACGTCACCGTTGGCGAACTCGATGAGGTCGAGCGTGTCCTGCACCCAGCGCTGGATCTGCGCGGGGTCGGTCATCTCGGGGATGGTGCTGCCGCAACCGTTGGCCCCGACCGACACGACGGGGAGCGGCGTCGCACCGAGGTCCTCGGCGAAGAGGAAGTACTCGAGGTACCCGATGCCGTACGACTGGTTGTAGCCCCAGAAGTTCCAGTTGGTCGCGCGCTCCTCGACCGGGCCGATGGTCTCCTTCCACTGGTACGTCCGACGGCGGTCGGTGAAGCCCGACTCCTCGTACGTGCGGAACGTGCCGACGTTCGTCACGCACCCGCCCGGGAAGCGCAGGAATTGCGGGTCGAGCGCCTCGATCTTCTCCGCGAGGTCCTTGCGGAGCACGGACTGACCGTTGACCGGGCCGACCCACGTGTCCTGCGGGAAGAGCGACACCTGGTCGACGGCGATCGTCCCGGCGGCACCGGAGAGCAGCGCGAGACGGCCGGCGTTCGTGGTGCCGGTCGCGGTGAGCGTGACGTCGTACTTCTTCCACGTGTTCGAGCCGTCGACAGCGATCTGGCCGGTCGCGTACGCGGTCGTCCCGGCCTCGTCCTCGACGCGCACCGTGAGGTTCTGCGCCGTGGCCGACCGCGCCCAGACGGAGAAGTCGTACGACTCCCCCTCCTCGACGAACAGGCCCGTGTTGTATCCGGCGTTGCGCACGCCGGCGCCCGCGGCGGTCGTCGTGAGGTTGAGGTAGTTCCGGTTCGTGGCGTTGAGGCGCCCGGCGTCGTTCACGACCTGGGTCGTGGCCGTCGCACCGCCACGGTTCGCCGCGCTCCACGCGGTGAGTCCCGTGAAGGACCCGTTGTCCTGGTTGTTGAACTCGAACGACCGGTTGCGCACGAGCTCCGCGTACAGCCCGCCGTCCGCGGCGTAGTTGATGTCCTCGTAGAAGATGCCGTAGAGCTCGTCGCTCATCTCGGTCCGCTCGCCCGCGAGGTCGACCGTGAGCTCGTGGTCGGCGCTCGACGTCGGCGTGACCGTCAGCTTCGTGGCCTGCTCGCGCGGGCCGAGCACGAGCGCGCCGTCCGCGGCCCGCACGCCGGCGTACTGCTCGGGGTCCGCTGCGCTGCGCAGCCAGACCTTCCCGCCGCCCGCGTCGGTGATCCGCAGCGCCGTGCCGTCCGCGCCCGCGCCTCCGAGGGCGAGGCGGGGCTCGGAGCCGTCCGTGACGACGACGGGACGGTCGCCGATCGCGAGCGTCACCGGGGACGTTCCCTCGGGTGCGCCGTCGACGGCGGTCGCCTCCATCGCGACGGTCGTCGCGGGACGCTCGTCGTCCAGCGCGAACCCGTCGTCGGTGGAGACGAGGTACCGGGCGTCACCCGGCCCGGTGAGGGTGAACGCGCCGTCGGGCACCTGGTCCGTGCCCTCCGCCGCCGTGAGCGCGACGTAGTCGAAGACCGCGGTGTGCGACGTGCCGTCCTGCGCGGCGAGCGCGTACAGCCCGACCTGCGTGGTCGGGAAGTCGACGTCGACGGACCCGGCCGGCTGCCACGCCGTCCCGTCCCAGTACGACGTCGTGATCGTGTCGCCCGACCGCTGCATGCGCAGCGTCTCGCCCGTGGAGCCGGGCCGGTCGGTGAACGAGGCGGCGGCGAACACGCCGCCGGACTCGACGTCGCTCTCGATCGCGCGGCCCGACGGCGACAGGTCGCCGACGAACGTGAGCCCGGACCGGACGTAGTTGTCCATGTCCTGCCACGCGATGAGGCCCGCACCCTGGTAGACGCGGTCGACCGGGGCCTCGACGTGCGTCACGACGGTGAAGTCGCCGGCGGGCACGTCGAGCACGACGACGTTCTTGGCGGTGTTGTTCGTCTGCCAGGTGTCGCCCGGCTGCGACCGGAGGGTGAGTGCGCCGTCGGCGACGGTGAGCGCCTCGGGCACCGGGTTGACGACGGTCCAGTCCGCGCCGAGCGCGGCGCCGTCGAACGTGTCGACCCACGCGCCGTCGGGCAGGTCGGGCTCCGCGGCGGACGCGGGCAGCGACGACGCGAGCGCGACGGTGCCGACCAGTCCGCACGCGAGCGCGGCGGCGATCGTGCGCCGCCGCCTCCGTGTCCGGGTGCTCAGGGGGTCCTCGGGGTGATCCATGGCCTTCCTCTCCTCGTTGAGAGACGTGGTCCGTGCCATCCGTGTGAGCGTTAACAGGCTCGCGCCCACCGTAGTGTGAGCGCTCACATCTGACAAGGTCCTTGTCGGGGTGACATCGCAGGGCACGGGCGTGCCCTCGCGACCCGGGGTGCCGGCCCCGTCCAGCGCTGCGGTGCCTCCGGACGACCGGAGGGTCAGACGGACGCGGCGCCGGACCGCCCCGCCGCGCACCGGCACAGGCCGGCACGCGACGGGACGGACCCGGCGCCCGCGCTCACCGCCGTCTGACGACGAGCACGCGCTGCAGGATCACGAAGATCAGGAGCAGCACGCCGATGACGATCTTCGTCCACCAGGAGGACAACGTGCCCTCGAAGGTGATGATCGTCTGGATCAGACCGAGCACGAGCACGCCGAGGACGGACCCGAGCACGAAGCCGGTCCCGCCCGTGAGGAGCGTGCCGCCGATGACCACGGCGGCGATCGCGTCGAGCTCCATGCCCACGCCGGTCAGCGAGTAGCCCGACCGGGAGAACATCGCGAACAGCAGGCCGCCGATGCCGGCGCACGTACCGCTCACCACGTACACGAGCACCTTCGTGCGCGCGACGGGAAGGCCCATGAGCATCGCCGACTGCTCGCCCCCGCCGATCGCGTAGACCGTGCGGCCGAACTGCGTGTAGTGCAGGACGAAGAAGGCGATCGCCACCACGAGCAGGGCGATGACGACGGCCGTCGTGATCCGCCAGCCGTCGCCGAACTCCTGGCTCCAGCTCGCGAGCGCGACGAACGACTCGTCCGTGATGGGGATGGACTGGAGGCTGATGACGTAGCACAGGCCGCGCGCGAGGAACATCGCGGCCAGCGTCGCGATGAACGGTTGGATCTCGAACACGTGCACCATGAGCCCGACGACGAGACCCAGCACGGTGCCGATCAGCACCGAGATCGCGATGACGACCGCGACGGGCCAGCCGCTCTGCAGCAGCGACGCCGTCGTGATGCCCGAGAGCGCGACGACCGCGCCGACGGACAGGTCGATGCCGCCCGTGAGGATCACGAAGGTCATGCCGACGGCGAGCACGATGAGGAACGAGTTGTTGATGAACAGGTTCGAGATCACGCGCGCCGAGAGGAAGTTCTCGTACCGGCTGCCGCCCACGGCGAGCATGAGGACGAGGACGAGCAGCGTTCCGAGGACCGGAAGGTAGCGCCGGTCCAGGCGGAACCGGCCGAGTCGCCCTGCCATGGTCGGGCTGCCTCCACGGCGGGCCGGTCCGGCACCCCGGGGGCCGGGCGACGAGGTCGGAGCAGGAGTCTGGACGGTGGCCATCAGGCACCCACCTCCGCGGCTACGGCCGCGTTCGGCGCGGCCCGGCGACGGCGGGCTGCGAGCTTGTCACGGACCACAGGGGACTGCGCGAGGCACACGGCGATGACCACGACGGCCTTGAACAGCGGCGTCACGGACGGCGAGATGCCGAGCAGTGTGACGGTGAAGGTCAGCGTCTGGATGATGAGGACGCCGACGAGCGTCCCCGAGAGCGAGAACTTGCCGCCCGCCAGCGAGGTGCCCCCGATGACGACGGCGAGGATCGCGTCGAGCTCGATGAAGAGGCCGGCGTTGTTCGCGTCGGCCGCCATGGTGCCGGACGAGATCATCAGGCCCGCGAGACCCGCGAAGAGCGAGCACACCGCGTAGACCGTCCAGATGATGCTGCGCGACCGCACGCCCGCGAGTCGGCTCGCAGCCGGGTTGATGCCGACGGACTCGATGAGCATCCCGAGGGCGGTGCGCCGCGTGAGCACCGCGACGGCTGCGAAGACCGCGCCGGCGACGAGCACCGCGACCGGCAGCCCGAGCCAGAAGCCCGAGCCGAGCGTCTTGAACGGCGCGCTCGTCACGGTCGTGATCTGCCCACCCGTGATGAGCATCGCGATGCCACGGCCGGCCATCATGAGGACGAGCGTCGCGATGATGGGCTGGATGCCGACGACCGCGACGAGGAACCCGTTCCAGAGCCCGAGCACGAACGACAGGACGAGGGCGAGCCCCATGGCGACGAGCGCGGTCGTGACGCTGCCCGGGTCGGGCGACGAGGCGATGAAGGTCAGCGCGACCGCTCCCGAGATCGCGACGACCGCGCCGACCGACAGGTCGATGCCGCGCGTGGCGATGACGAGCGTCATGCCGAGGGCGACGAGCAGCAGCGGCGCGCCGTTCTTCAGCAGCAGGACGAGCGAGCCCTCGAGGTGGCCGTCCCGGACGCTGACCGACAGGAAGCTCGGCCGGTTGATCGTGTTGGCCACCAGCAGCGCGGCCAGCGCGGCCAGCGGCCAGAACAGCCGGTGCTGGGTGACGCGGCGCCGGGTGGGCGTCGTGGTGGTCATGAGTCGGACCCTCCGCTCGCGATGAGCTCGACGACGTCCTCGACCGTGACGTCGTCGTCGTTGGTGATCTCCGCGACCTTCTTCCGGTCGCGCAGGACGGCGATGCGGTGGCTGAGCCGCAGGACCTCCTCGAGCTCGGCCGAGATGAACACGACCGACATGCCCTCGCTCGCGAGCTGCGCCACGAGCTTCTGGATCTCGGCCTTCGCGCCGACGTCGATCCCGCGGGTCGGCTCGTCGAGGATGAGCAGCCTCGGCGCCGTCGCGAGCCAGCGCGCCAGCAGGACCTTCTGCTGGTTGCCGCCGGAGAGGTTCTTGACGAGCGCGTCGGGGTTGGCGGGCCGGATGGACAGCGCCTCCAGGTACTTCGTCACGAGCTCGTCGGCCTGGCGCGTGGGCACCCGGCGCAGCCAGCCGCGCTCGGCCTGGATGCCGAGGATGATGTTCTCGCGGATCGTCAGGTCCCCGACGATGCCCTCCGCCTTGCGATGCTCGGACGAGAACGCGATCTTCCGCTGCATCGCGGCGCGCGGCGTCCGCAGGCGCGTCGGCGTGCCCTCGACGACCGTCTGCCCGGAGTCCGCGTGGTCGGCCCCGGCGAGGAGCCGGGCGAGCTCGGTGCGCCCCGAGCCGAGCAGGCCCGCGAGCCCGACGACCTCGCCCGGGTAGACGTCGAGGTCGAACGGCTGGATCGAGCCCTTGCGCCCGACGCCCACGGCCTGGACGAAGGGCGTGACGTCGGCGTTGTCAGCGACCGAGCGCTTGGGGGCCTCCTCGAGCGCTGACAGCACCTCGAGGGACGTCCCGATCATCTTCGACACGAGCTCGAGCCGCGGGAGCTCGGCGGTGCGGTACTCGCCGACGAGCTTCCCGTTGCGCAGCACCGTCATGCGGTCGGAGATCTCGTACACCTGCTCGAGGAAGTGCGAGACGAAGAGGATGGCCACGCCGTCGTCGCGCAGCCGCCGGACGACCGCGAAGAGCTGGGCGACCTCGTCCGCGTCGAGGCTCGACGTGGGCTCGTCGAGGATGAGGACCTTGACGTCGACCACGAGGGCGCGGCAGATCGCGACGAGCTGTTGGACGGCGAGCGAGTGCGCGGAGAGCGACGACGCGGGGTCGATGTCGAGGTTGAGCCG
The DNA here is from genome assembly GCF_059159985.1 of Cellulosimicrobium sp. BMG9.23. Classification (NCBI taxonomy): domain Bacteria; kingdom Bacillati; phylum Actinomycetota; class Actinomycetes; order Micrococcales; family Promicromonosporaceae; genus Cellulosimicrobium; species Cellulosimicrobium sp. BMG9.23. Next base: position 149,402 of record NZ_JBZGBZ010000001.1, on the reverse strand, counting down.
CGCGAGCATGTCGCCCGCGCGGCGCCGGGTCGCGCGCCAGTCGATGGCCCCGAACCGGCGCGCCTCGTGGCCGAGCATGATGTTCTCGGCGACCGAGAGGTTCTCGCAGAGGTTGACCTCCTGGTACACCGGCGAGACACCGGCCGACTGGGCCTCGCCCGGTCCGGAGAACGTGTGCTCGACGCCGTCGACGACGATGCGTCCGGCGTCGATGGAGTAGACACCGGTGAGCGCCTTGATGAGCGTGGACTTGCCGGCGCCGTTCTCGCCCATGAGGGCGTGCACCTCGCCGGGGCGCAGGGTGAGGTCCACGCCGTCGAGCGCCTTGACGCCGGGGAACTCGACGGAGATCCCGGTCATCTCGACGACGGGCGGACCGTCCGGGCTGGGGGTTGTCATCGCTGACCTTCCGTGCGGTCGACGGCGGCGGGTCGACGTCGACCGGCCGCGCCTGGTGGGGCGGCCGCACACCGGGGCCTCGACGGGCTCCCGGCGCGCGGCCGGTCCTCGGGGTGGGGGAACGCTACCGCGCTCTCCCCGGGGCGGGAACCCCGCAGCGTTCCGCGGGTTCCGTCAGGATCAGTACTCGCGGGTCGGCAGGGCCTCGATCGCCTGCTCCTGCGTGAAGGACTGGTCCTCGACCACGATGCGCTTCTCGACCTCCTCGCCGGCGACGACCTTCTTGATGATCTCGGCGAGGTCCGGGCCGAGCAGCGGGTTGCACTCGACGATGAAGTTGATCTTGCCGTCGGCGAGGGCCTGCATGCCGTCCTTGACCGCGTCGATCGTCACGATCTTGATGTCCTCGCCCGGCACGAGGCCGGCGGCCTCGATGGCCTCGATGGCGCCGAGGCCCATGTCGTCGTTGTGCGCGTAGACGAGGTCGATGTCGTCGTGCGCCTGGAGGAAGCCCTCCATGACCGTCTTGCCCTCGGCGCGCGTGAAGTTGCCGGTCTGGGAGTCGATGATCGTCACGTTGGGGTTGTCGGCCGTGGCGTCCTCGAAGCCGGTCTTGCGGTCGATCGCCGGGGCGGCGCCGGTAGTGCCCTGGAGCTCGACGACGTTGATCGGCTCGGTGGCCAGGTTCTCGGAGACCCACTCGCCGGCCATCTCGCCCTCGAGGATGAAGTCCGACCCGATGAACGACTCGTAGAGCGTCTCGTCCTCGGAGTCCACCGCGCGGTCGGTGAGGACCACGGGGATGTCGGCCTGCTTGGCCTCCTCGAGCACCGCGTCCCAGCCGGACTCGACGACCGGGGAGAACGCGATGACGTCGACGCCCTGCGCGATGTAGGACCGGATCGCCTGGATCTGGTTCTCCTGCTTCTGCTGCGCGTCGGAGAACTTGAGGTCGAAGCCGTTCTCCGCCGTGAGGGTGTCCTGGATCGACTTGGTGTTCGCCGCGCGCCAGCCGGACTCGGCACCGACCTGCGAGAAGCCGACGGTGATGGTGTCGCCGCCGCCGCCGTCGCTGTTCGCGGTGCCGCCGTCGCCCGTGTCGCTGCCGCTGCTGCACGCCGCGAGCGCGAGGACCGCCGCGCCGGCGAGGATTCCGGTCAGGCGCGTGCGCGCCTTCGTCGTGCTGAACATGCTCTCCTCCTTGAGATGCGGCCCCCGGCGCCGTGCCGAGGTCCCGTTCTGGTCGTGCCAACCCGTCGTCGGGCTGTTTGCTCTTGTTCGTACGTGTTCAGGTATGTCCATGTCTAGCGATGTCATCACCCCACCGCAAGCCCCTGAGGCCGCCTGTCGGATCACCGTTCGACAACCCTTCGGGCCGGCGAACGACTCTCCGGGTCACACGAGCCCGCCGGCGACCCGGCAACCTTCCCCGGAAGGCACGTATGTGAGCGCTAACACCCCCCTGGGCTGAGATGTTAGCGCTCACACGTCTCGGAAGGAAAGTCCTTCCGGTCACGGTTGGATCACGACCGGCGCCGCGGCCCGCCTGACGTGCCGTCACGCCCCCGTCGCACGGCTCAGGGTTCACCCGATCGGCGCCGCCCGGGGCCAGCCGTCGTCGGTCCAGCCGAGCTGCTGCAGGGCGAGCCGGAAGTCGCCCCCCTCCCGTTCGTCGTAGTAGTGGAACGCGAGCACGTCCTCGTCGGCGCCGTCGGAGACCGACTGGCCGCCCGGTCCGATCGCCCACCCGTTCGACGCGAGGAGCTCCGTCCCGCCCCCGAGGGCCATGTCCTCGCCCTCGGCGTCGAGGAACGGTCCCGAGACGTCGCGCGCCCGCCCGACGGCGATGCGGTACGTCGAGTCCGTCCCGCGGCAGCACGAGTCCCACGACACGAAGAGGTAGTACCAGCCGTCGCGCTCGAGCAGCGCGGGCGCCTCGATCGCGTCGTCCGGCACGCCCGAGCGCGACGCGACGGTCACGGGCTCCGCCCCCTCGGCGGGCTTGCCGCTCGGCCACTCGATCGGCACGGCCTGGATGCCGCCCCAGAACGAGCCGAAGAACAGCCACGGGTCGCCGTCCGCGCCCTCGACGACCGTCGGGTCGATCGCGTTGAAGTCGTCCTCGACCGGGCGCGACCGCACGACGACGCCCTGGTCCGTCCACCCGTAGCCCGGGTCCGTCGGGTCGATGGTCGACCCCGTCGCGACGCCGATCGCCGAGTCGTTCGAGCCGAACGTCGACGCGGAGTAGTAGAGGTACCAGGTGCCGTCGTGCTCGACGACCTCCGGTGCCCAGTAATTCTCGACGCCGTCGATCTCGTCGCGCACCCACTGCGGGTCGCCGCTCGCGTCCCACGCGGTGCCGGCGTCCACCCAGGTGTGCCCCGCGTCGTCGGACCGGCGGACCTGCGGCGCGCCGAAGCCCACGCGCACGTCTCCGGTCGAGTAGACGAACCACGGCTCGCCCTCCGTCCCGACGACGAGCACCGGGTCGTGCACGCGCAGGTCGCCATCGAGCGCGAGCGCCGTCCCCGTGACCGGCTCCCAGGGGCGCCACAGCGCGACCGCCGCGACGGCGACGAGCGCGAGGACGACGACCCCGCCGACGATCCCGCGGCGGCCGCGCGACCGCGCCGCGCCGTCCGCGCTCGTCGTGCCGGCCGCGCTCGTCGTGCCGGCCGCGCTCGTCGTGACCGTCGGGGTCGTCGTGCCGCCCCCGCGCGGCGTGGTCACGGGCTCCTCGCTCGTGCCTGCTCCGCTCACGCGCGCGCCAGCCGCAGCACGGACCAGGAGACGGCGGGCAGCTCGGCGCGGGCGCGGTCGTCGGCGACCTTGGCCGACGTGTTGACGACCGGGACGACGCTCGTCGCGTCGTCGGCCGTCGCCTGCCACGTGTGGTCCGGGTTGGACAAGGTCAGCGCCTCGACGAGGCGCAGGCCCGGGAACCCGCGCAGGTCGACGTCGAGGTCGACCGGGCGCGTGGTCGAGCGGTTCACCGCGAACAGCACGACGTCGCCGGTCTCGGGGTCGTGCGTCGCCACGGCGTCGAGCACAGGGACGTCGCCGAAGCGCGCGGTCTCCTCCGCGGGCGACTGCACCGCGACGCGCAGCACCTCGCCCGCCGCGTGGCGCGCGGTGAGCGCGAACGGGTGGAACGTCGTCTGGCGCCACGACCGGCCGCCGGGCTCGGTCATGATCGGCGCGATGACGTTGACGAGCTGCGCGAGCGACGCGGCGTGCACGCGGTCGGTGTTGCGCAGCAGCGAGACGAGGAGGTTGCCCACGACGACCGCGTCCGCGACGTTGTAGCGGTCCTCGAGCAGGACGGGCGCGACGGGCCAGTCGTCGCCCGACGGCGGCCTGGACTCGGCGCGCTTCTGGTACCAGACGTTCCACTCGTCGAACGAGATGTGGATCCTCTTGGTGTGCTTGCCGGCCGCGCGCACCTGGTCGGCGGTCGCGGCGACGGACTCCACGAAGTGGTCCATGTCGACGGCCGAGGCGAGGAACGACGCGAGGTCGCCGTCCTCCTCCCAGTAGTACGCGTGCGCCGAGACGTGGTCGACGTGCTCGTACGCCTCGGTGAGCACGACGCGCTCCCACTCGCCGAACGTCGGCATGTCGGAGCTCGACGAGCCGCAGACCACGAGCTCGACGCCCGGGTCCATCATGCGCATCGCCCGCGCGGTCTCGGCGGCGAGGCGGCCGTACTCCTGCGGCGTCTTGTGGCCGATCTGCCACGGGCCGTCCATCTCGTTGCCGAGGCACCACATCCGGATGCGGTACGGGTCCTCGACGCCGTTGGCGCGGCGGCGGTCCGACCAGAACGACCCGCCCGGGACGTTGCAGTACTCGAGCAGGTCGAGCGCCTCCTGGACGCCGCGCGTGCCGAGGTTGACGGCCATCATCGGCTCGACGCCGGCCTTCGCGGCCCACCGCATGAACTCGTCGACGCCGACGGTGTTCGGGTCGCTCGAGTGCCACGCGAGGTCGAGACGTGTGGGGCGCGCGTCGACCGGGCCGATGCCGTCCTCCCACCGGTACCCCGAGACGAAGTTCCCGCCCGGGTAGCGCACGGTCGTCACGCCGAGCTCGCGCGTGAGGTCGAGGACGTCGCCGCGGAACCCGTCGGCGTCGGCGGTCGGGTGGCCCGGGTCGTGGATGCCGGTGTAGACGCAGCGGCCGAGGTGCTCGACGAACGAGCCGAAGGTCCGGGGGCGGACGGGCCCGACGACGAAGGCGGGGTCGAGCGTGACGGTGGCGGCGTGCATGGGGTCCTCCGGGTGGTGCGGGACGTCGCCCGCGTGCGGTCGCGACGGTCGGTCGCGGTGGGTCGGTCGTGACGGTCCGTCGTGACGGCCCGTCGTGGTCGGGTGCTGGGTCAGGGGTCGAGACGCAGGAGGCGCACGCCGTGCGCGGGCACCTCCACGTCGACGAGGTGGTCGCCGCCCGTGGCGGCGCTCGGGGGGACGAGCGGGACGCGCTCTCCGGTCCAGACGTCGACGAGGACCGGCCTCGCGCTGTCGGACGGACGCGCGCCGTCGTGCACCCCGGTCGCGGCGGCGGCCGGGCCGACGGCGAGACCCGCGGACGCCGCAGGCACGGTGACGCGGCGCGGCGACGACGCGGTCGAGAAGATCCCGGCCCAGCGCACGCCGTCGAGCGTGCGGTCGCCCGCGGCGCCCCAGACGACCGTGTCACCCTCGCGGAGCAGCTCGCGGCCGCCGGTGGACCGGTTCAGCACGTCGAGGACGTCGGTGCGGGTGAGGTCGGCGATCGTCGCCGCGTCGGACGCGGGCAGGTGTCCCCCGACGAACAGCGGCGAGCGCGCGAGGCACCACAGCGAGAGCATCGTGCGGCGCTCCGCCCCGGTGAGGAGGCTGTCGCGGGGCTCCCCCCGCTCGGCGCGCACGCCGATCCGCCCGAGCGGGAGCATGTCGGCGTCGGCCCAGGCCCCCGGTCGCTGGTGCGGCGCCCAGCGCGCCAGGCGCGCGAGCTGCGCCTCGACGTCGTCCCAGCGGTCCCAGAGGTCGTCGCTCACCCGCCACAGGTCGGCGTGCCGACGCAGGTGGTCGAGGTGCGCGAGGGACAACGCGGTCCCCGGGGAGAGCGAGAGGACGACCTCGCGGCCGTGCCGGTCCTCCGCTCGGGCGACCGCGGCGGCGAGGGCCTCGACGGCGTCGGCGTGGTACGGCGCGAGCATGTCGTCGACCTTGAGGAAGTCGACGCCCCAGCCGACGACGCGATCGATCTGCGCGTCGAGCCAGGCGCGCGCCCCGGGGTGGGCGAGGTCGAGGCCGTAGTTGTCCCCGTTCCACGAGCAGCTGCTCGACCGATCGGCGATCTCGCCGGTGCGGTACGGCGTGCCCGGGACGAGGACGTCGGCCTCGACGGCGCGTCGCGGGATGCCGCGCAGGAGGTGGACCCCGAACCGCAGGCCGAGGTCGTGCACCTGGCGCGCGAGCGGCGCGAAGCCTGCGCCGCCGGCCGCCGAGGGGAACCGCGCGGGGACCGGCCGCTGGACGCCGAGCTCGTCGAGCAGGACCGGTGCGGCGGTGTTGTAGCCGCCCGCGCGCGCCGTCGGCTCGTACCACTGGATGTCGACGACGACCGTCGACCAGCCGGCGCCGGCCAGGTGCTCGGCGAGGAAACGTGCGTTGTCCAGGACCTCGGCCTCGGTCACGGTGGTGCCGAAGCTGTCCCACGAGTTCCACCCCATGGGGGGCGTCAAGGACGCGGTGCGGTGCATGCGTGCGGGCCCCTCTCGGGCGGACGGCCGCCTCGCGACGATGACCGAGGCGGCTTCTACAACGATGTAGATCGAGATGGTGCAGGTCCGGACCTCGGTTCGTCAAGCCCGGGGCAGGCGGGGCGTCGCATCGACTTCTACATCGTTGCAAATCCGTGACGGCTTGCGCTTGACCGTGCGGCAGCCGGTGTGCAACCGTGCTCCCCATCGAGATTTTGCATCGATGTAAACGAGAGGTCGACGACGACGTCCGTGGCGGAACGCTCCGCCCTACCGACAGTCGCTCCCTGCGACCACAGGACCGAGAGGAACCGTGATGAGGAAGTCACGACTCATGGCCGGCGTCATGGCCGGGATCATCGTCGCGAGCACGGCGGCGTGCAGCAGCGGCTCCGGCGGGGACGACGGGCTCACGTTCATGTTCCGCGGCGGACCGGACGAGAAGGCGGCGTACGAGGCCGCGATCAAGAAGTTCACCGAGGAGACCGGCGTCGAGGTGAAGATGATCGTCACCGATGCCGACCAGTACGCGACGAAGCTGCAGGCAGCCGTCTCGGGCAACAACGTGCCCGACGTGTTCTACGTCGAGCAGGCGACGCTGCAGTCCTACGTCGGCTCCGGCGTGCTCATGGACATCACCGACCAGGTCGAGGAGCAGGGCGTCGACCTCGACAACATGTGGGAGTACGGCGTCGACTCCTACCGCTTCGACGGCACGCTCCAGGGCACGCCCGACGGCCGCCTCTACGGCCTGCCGAAGGACGTGGGCCCGTTCGCGTTCGGGTACAACAAGACGATGCTCGAGGCCGCGGGCATCCCGCTGCCCGACAAGGACGTCCCCCTGACGTGGGACGAGTTCGTCGCGATCAGCAAGCAGCTGACGACGGACACCGACGGCGACGGCGCCGTCGACCAGTGGGGCACCGGACTCAACGTGCAGTGGAACCTGCAGTCGATGGTGTGGAGCAACGGCGGCGACTGGACGAACGACGACCGCACCGAGGTCACGGTCGACACCCCCGAGTTCGCCGAGGCGCTCCAGGCGTTCGCCGACCTCACCACCGTCGAGGGCGTGACGCCGTCGGCGTCCGACGCCGCGACGCTCGACACCTACCAGCGCTGGATGGCCGGGGAGATCGCCTTCTTCCCTGTCGGCCCGTGGGACGTCAGCGTCTACAACGACCTCGAGTTCGACTACGACCTCATCCCCTGGCCGTCGATGGGCGGCGAGGAGAGCGCCACGTGGATCGGCTCGCTCGGCATCGGCGTGTCCGCGACGACGTCGGACGCCGAGAACGCGGTGAAGCTCGCGACCTACCTGTCGACCGACCCCGACGCGCAGCAGACGCTCGTCGACGCGAACATCCAGGTCCCCAACCTCAAGGACATGGCGCAGGAGTGGGCCGCCGCACCCGACGCCGAGCCGGCGAACCGCCAGGAGTTCCTCGACATCGTCGAGGACTACGGCCGCGCGATGCCCGCCGCGTTCACGTACGGCGCGGAGTGGTACGACGAGCTGTGGGTCAACATCCAGCCCGTGCTCGACGGCGAGCAGAAGGCCGCCGACTACCTCGCCGAGACGCAGCCGAAGATGCAGACGCTGCTCGACGAGTCGAACGCCAACGCCGAGCAGGCAGCGGCCGGGAGCTGACCCGTCCGGCGCGGCCGTCGGGCGGACTGCCCGACGGCCGTGCCGCCGACGGTCGGGCCCACCCGCACCAGCACCCGAGAGGAACCCCCGATGACGCAGATCGCGGACGTCACCGACGACGCCACGAGCCCGCCCGGTGTGACACCGCCGCCCCCGGCGCTGCGCAGCGCGAAGCAGCGCCGGCACCTGCACCGCACGGAGCACCGCTGGGCCATGGCGTTCGTCGCCGCGCCCGTGCTCGGCTTCCTGGCCTTCACGCTGTACCCGCTCGGCTTCGCGGTCTACGCGTCCTTCACGAGCTGGAACGGTCTCGGGCCCATGCGGTTCGTCGGGCTCGAGAACTACTCGACGCTCCTCACCGACGAGTACTTCCACAAGAGCCTGTTCAACACGTTCTTCTACATGATCGGCATCCCGATCGGGATCGTGCTCGCGCTGATGCTGGCCATCGCCCTGAACCGGCGCCTGCCCGGTCGGACGTTCTTCCGCACGGTGTACTACGTGCCCGTGATCTCGTCGCTCGCCGCGATCGCGATCGTGTGGCAGTTCGCCTACAACGGCGACTTCGGCCTCATCAACCAGGTGCTGTCGTGGTTCGGGATCGACGGACCCGACTGGCTCCAGAACACCGCGACCGTCAAGCCCGCGATCATCATCATGGCCGTCTGGAAGGGCCTCGGGTACTCGATGCTGCTCTACCTGGCGGCGATCCAGTCGGTGCCCGCGTCGCTCTACGAGGCCGCAGCGCTCGACGGCGCGAACGGCTTCCAGAAGTTCCGTTCCATCACGCTGCCGATGGTCCGCCCCGTCACGTTCTTCATCGTCGTCACGAACGTCATCGGCGGCGCCCAGCTGTTCACCGAGGTCAACATCATGACCCCGACCGGCGGCCCCGAGTTCAGCTCCGCGACCGTGGTCTGGTACATCGTGCGCAAGGCCTTCAAGTACCAGCAGATGGGCTACGCGACCGCGATGGCCGTCGTCCTCGGGCTGATCATCCTCGTCATCACGCTCATCCAGTTCCGCCTCAACCGGCGCAACAGCTTCAGCATCGACTGAGGGCAGGAGACCACACCATGAGCACCCCCCTCGCCGGTGGCACCACGCGCTACCGCGTCACCAACATCGTCCTGCTCGTCGTCCTGAGCATCTTCGCCGTCGTCATGATCGCGCCGCTGCTGTGGATGTTCACCACGTCGATCAAGACCAAGGCCGAGGTCTTCGCGCTGCCGCCCGTGTGGTGGCCGTCGGACCCGCAGTGGGACACCTACGTCCGGATGTGGTCGGACGCGCCGATCCTCTCGGGCTTCAAGAACAGCATCATCGTGTCCGTCACGGCGACGGTCGTCGGGTCGTTCACGTCGGCGCTCGCGGCGTTCGCGCTCGCGAAGATGCGCCTGCCGGGGAAGAACGCGATCTTCATCGCGCTGCTCACCGGCATCATGATCCCCTTCCCGACGGTGATGATCCCGCAGTTCGTCATGTTCTCCCGGCTGCACTGGGTGGACACCCTGCTGCCGCTCATCGTGCCGCTGCTGTTCGGCAACATCGTCATGATCTTCTTCCTGCGGCAGTACCTGCAGTCGGTCCCGGACTCGCTCGTCGAGGCGGCGAAGCTCGACGGCGCGTCGTACTTCCAGGTCTTCCGCGTCATGATCATGCCGATGATCCGGCCGGCGATCGCCGCCCAGTTCATCCTCTGGTTCATGACGGTCTGGAACGACTACCTCGCGCCGATCCTCTACCTGAACTCCCCCGAGAAGCAGACCATCCAGGTGGTCATCGCCAACCTCAACGTCGAGTTCGCGACGCAGCGCGACTACCCGCTGATCATGGGGGCGTCGTTCGTCGCGCTCCTGCCGATCCTCGTGGTGTTCCTCGTCTTCCAGCGCCAGATCATCGAGTCCGTCGCGCTCACCGGGTCGAAGGGCTGAGCGTGACCGCCCCGACCACCCCGACCGCATCGGGTGCGGCGTCGAGTGCGTCTTCCCTCGGCGCACCCGACGCCCCCCGCCCCGTCGAACCGGAAGCCCCGGACACGACCGCGTGGGGCGCGCGCCACGCGCACGACCCGACGGCCGTCGTCGACGCCGAGGGCACCTACTGGCTGTTCTCGACCGACGCGTCCGCCGACGGGCCCGTGCCCGGAGGTGTCCAGGTCCGCCGCTCGACCGACCTCGTCACGTGGGAGTTCCACGGCTGGGCGCTGCCCGGCGTCCCGGGGCCGGCGGCGGCGTGGTCCGGCGCGACGGGACTGTGGGCGCCCGAGGTCGTGCGCGTCGACGACGAGTGGCGCATGTACTACTCGGCGTCGAGCTTCGGCTCCCGCCGGTCCGCCATCGGTCTTGCGACGGCCCCGCACCCGGGCGGCCCCTGGACCGACTGGGGCGTCGTCGTCGCGAGCGAACACGTCCCCGCGCCGGACGGGCTCGAGCACCCGAACGCCATCGACGCGAACGTCGTGACCGAGGCGGACGGGAGCCAGTGGCTCGTCTACGGCTCGTTCTTCGCCGGCATCCACGCCCTCCCGCTCGACCCCGAGACGGGCTTCGTCGTCGACGAACCCGCGCCCGGGACGCTGCACGACGCCCCGGGCACGCTCCTCGCGCGTCGCCCGCGCTCGGTCGACGGCGCGATCGAGGGCGCGTTCGTCCTCCCCCGCCCCGGCGGCGGCTGGGCGATGCTCGTCAGCTACGGTTCGCTGTTCTCCACCTACCACCTGCGCGTCGCGGTGGCCGACGCCGTCACCGGCCCCTACCGCGACCGCACGGGCCACGACCTGCGCGACCTCGACTCCCCGCCCGAGCAGGTCGGCACGGCCGTCCTCGCCGGCCACCGGTTCCCGGGCGGTCCGGGCCTCCTCGCCCCGGGCCACGCGTCGGTCCTCACCGAACCGGGCCGCCAGGTCCTCGTGCACCACGTGCGCGAGGCCCAGGACCCCGCGCAGCACCGCGTCGAGGTGCGACGGCTCGTCTGGACGCACGACGGCTGGCCGCTCGTCGCGCCCCAGCCCTGGGCCGGTCCCGAGCGCGAGATGGACGACACCTCGCTCTGGCCCGCGAGCGTCGGCGTCCTCGACGGCACGTGGGAGCTCCTCGACCTGGCCGAGAGTCCGGACGTCGTGCAGGATGCCCGGCCCGGACGCCTCGACGTCGCCCCCGGCTCGGCGCGCACGCTCGGTCACGGCCGCTTCGCCTGGACGACGACGGCCGGCACCCCGGTCTCGGCCGTCGTCTTCCCCTCGTGGGACGCCGTGCGGGCACGTCCCGCACCGTCCGTCGTCGCGATCGGGTCCGACGGGCACGTGGTCACCGGCACGCGCACCGATGCCACCGGCCCTGGGACCATCGACGCATGACCGACGCGCCCTCGACCCGGCTCCGCGCCGCGGACCCCGACGACGTGCGAGGACGGCGCGCGCTCGACGAGCGCCGCCCCTCCGGCGACGAGGTGCCCGGCTGGGCAGGGCGCGTCATGACGGTGCTGCGGTTCGTCACGCAGCTCGTCGCGATCAACCTGCTCATGCTCGCCGGGACCGCCGCCGGGCTCGTCGTCGCCGGGTTCGCCCCGGCCCTGCACGCGGGCGGGCTGCTCCTCGCCCGGCTGGTCGACGGCCACCCGTCCGACCACCTGTGGCGCGACTTCTGGGGTGCCTGGACCGGTGCGTGGCGCCGCACGGTGCTGCTCGGGCTCCCGATCGTCGCCGCGGCGCTCGTCCTGCTGCTCGACGCCCAGGTGCTGCGCGTCATGGGCGGCCCCGCAGCCGCGGCCCTGCGCACCGGTGGGGTCGTCGTCACGCTGTGGGTCGTCGTCGTGACGGCGTACCTCCCCGCCGTGACCCGCCGCTACGACGAGCCGTGGGCCCCGACCTGGCGCTTCCTCGTCCTGTCCCCAGCGCTCGGACCGCTCACCGCCGTCGCGATGCTCGTGACGTGCGCCGTCGTCGCGGTCGTGCTGCTCTACCTGCCGGTGCTCGGCCCGCTGCTGGGCCTCAGCGTCCCCGTGCTCGCGACAGGTCTGCTCGCCGACGGCCGCCTCGACCGCCTCGACCGCCTCGACCGCCTCGACGAAACGGCGCGATAGTCGGTCGGTGCGTGCGCGCTGGGTCGGGTCCGCGGTGCGGGCGGCCTCGGTGCTCGGGCTGGCCGCGCCGTCACCACGGTCTCTCGGCCGTGGGTTCGAGGAGCGCGGCCTCTACGCCCTTCGCATCCGACACCGCCCCCACCGCTCAGCGATCGGCCCACCATGGGTCTCCCGACGCCGCCCCCACCGCTCAGCCGTCCGGCCCACCGTGGTCTCCCGACGCCGCCGCCACGGCTCAGCCGTCCGGCCCACCGTGGTCTCCCGACGCCGCCGCCGCGGCTCAGCCGTCCGGCCCACCGTGGTCGCCGGACGACGCCGGCTCCCTCAGCCGTCGGCCTGTCGTGTCGCCCAGGTGACCGAAGGCCAGGGCGAGGTGACGCCCGGAGGGGCGGAGGGGGCGCCGCGTCGTGGTGGGTCTGGCGGGAGCGGCCCGAGGGACGAGGGCCGCGGATGGTAGACGCGGCGCCCCCTCTGCCCCTCCACCCAGGGTGACCCCGGTCCACCGGTCCACCGATCCGCCGATCGGCCGATCGGCGACGACCGTCAGCCGGCGATCTGCTCGCGGACGGGCTCGACGGTCTCGATGCGGCCTTCCTGGATGGCGACGATCTTCTCGCCGCCGCCGGCGGGCACGTCGCCGGTCGACTCGCGGCCGACGATCGACGAGTCGGGGACGACGCGGCGGAACGGTGCGGGCTCACCCGCCCCTCGGGCGTCGATCCGCGCGACGAGGAGCTCGACGGCGCGCGCGGCGATCTGCTCGCGCCCGGGAGAGACGGACGAGATGGTGGGCACGGAGTAGCGCACGTCGTCGACGTCGTCGAAGCCGATGAGGGCGACGTCGCCCGGGACGTCGACGCGACGCGCGTGCAGCGCATGCAGGGCACCGAGGGCCATGGCGTCGTTGAGCGCGAACACCGCGTCGATCTCGACGCCGGAGTCGAGGAGCCGGGCCATCGTCTCGGCGCCGGTCGCGCGGTGCCACAATCCCGCCTCGCCGACGAGGCGGGGGTCGAACGCGATGCCCACGTCCGCGAGCGCCTGCTGGTAGCCCTCAAGGCGCAGGGCCGCGGAGCCGACGGCCTCGCCCGCGTGCGCGCCGACGACGGCGATGCGACGGCGCCCGAGCGCGACGAGGTGCGCCGTCGCGGCACGCGCCGCGGCGACGTTGTTCATCGTCACGTGGTCCGCCGGGGCACCGAAGACGCGCTCGCCGAGGACGACAAGGGGGAACGTGACGTCGAACAGCGGCAGGTCGGACGGACCGAGGGCGAGCGGCGAGAAGATCACGCCGTCGGTCATGTCCTGGTAGCGCCCGGAGAGCACCTGGGCCTCGCGCTCGCGGGTCGAGTTCGTCTGCTCGATGAGCACCGTGTACCCGTGGGACTCCGCCGCCCGGATGACCGAGTCGGCGAGCTCCGCGAAGTACGGGAGAGACAGCTCGGGCACCGCGAGCGTGATCATCCCGGTGCGCCGCGTGCGCAGGTTCCGGGCGGAGACGTTCATCCGGTAGCCGAGGTGCTCGATCGCCTCCTCGACCCGCCGGCGCGTCTCGGGTCGTACGTGCGGGTAGGCGTTGACGACGTTCGACACCGTCTTGACCGAGACACCGGCGCGGGCCGCCACGTCGTGCATCGTCACCGGCAAGCTGCTCACTCCTTCGGGATTCCGTGCCCTCCCGGGCCCGGATGGGTCAACTGTGCCACGCACGGGGCGCGGGCTGTCGGAAGCGTCGTCGACGAGTACTCTACATCGTTGTAAAGTGATTCCGTCGCTGCTCCCGACCACGGTCCGGGGCCGGCGCGACGCACATCCCGGCTCTCCTGACGCACCGCCGGACCACCACGAGCGAGGATCCCGATGACGCACCCCCGCGCCCGCGTGGCGCTGCACCCCGACTTCCGGGTCGGCCCGATCGACCGCCGCCTGTTCGGCTCCTTCGTGGAGCACCTCGGCCGCGCCGTCTACACCGGCATCTACGAGCCCGGCCATGCGGCCGCCGACGAGCACGGCTTCCGCCGCGACGTCGCCGACCTCACGCGCGAGCTCGGTGTGACGATGCTGCGCTACCCCGGCGGCAACTTCGTCTCGAACTACCGCTGGGAGGACGGCGTCGGCCCGGTCGAGGACCGCAAGCCGTTCCTCGACCTCGCGTGGCGCACCGTCGAGCCCAACCTCGTCGGCACCGACGAGTTCCTGCAGTGGGCCGAGCGCGAAGGCTTCGAGCCGATGATGGCCGTCAACCTCGGTACGCGCGGGGTCGAGGCCGCCGCGGCGCTCGTCGAGTACTGCAACGGCGAGGCGGGCACGCGCTGGGCCGACCTGCGCATCGCCAACGGCCGCACGGAGCCGTACGGCGTGCACCTGTGGTGCCTCGGCAACGAGATGGACGGCCCCTGGCAGATCGGCCACAAGGACGCGCACGAGTACGGCAAGCTCGCGGCCGAGGCCGGCAAGGCGATGAAGCTCGTCGACCCGTCGATCTCGCTCGTCGTGTGCGGGTCGTCGTCGATGCAGATGGACACGTTCGGCGAGTGGGAGCAGACGGTCCTGTCATACACGTACGACCTCGTCGACCACGTCTCGATGCATGCCTACTACGAGGAGCTCGACGGCGACCGCGCGTCGTTCCTCGGGTCGGGTACCGCGATGGACCGCTTCATCGACCGCGTCGTCGCGTCCGCCGACGCCGTGGGCGCGCGCCGCCGCTCGGACAAGAAGATCACCATCAGCTTCGACGAGTGGAACGTCTGGTACCTCGAGTCCCGGTTCCCCGGCGAGACGAACCTGCCGATCCAGCGCGACGCGCCCCGCATCATCGAGGACGTCTACTCGGCGCTCGACGCCGTGGTCGTGGGCGACCTGCTCGTCACGCTGCTCAACCACGCGGACCGCGTCCCCGTCGCGGCGCTCGCACAGCTCGTCAACGTCATCGCGCCGATCATGACCGAGCCCGGCGGCGAGGCGTGGCGCCAGCCGACGTTCCACCCGTTCGCGACGACGGCGCGCCTCGCACAGGGCGAGGCGCTCGACGTGCGCGTGGACTCCCCCACGACGACGACGAAGCGTCACGGCGACGTCCCGCTCGTCACCGCAGCGGCGACGCACGACCCCGAGACCGGCGCGCTCGCGCTGTTCCTCACGAACCGCTCGGCCGAGCCCGTCGAGGTCGACGTCGAGCACCTCGGCCTGGGTGTCGAGCTCACCGAGGGCTGGCGCATGGTCGCCGACCACGAGGCCGCCGTCGAGGGCCCCGCGCACGCACGCAAGGTCGTCGACGCGTGCTGGTCCGCGGTGGATCTCGCATCCGACGTCGCGGCTGGCCGCCCTGCAGAGGTCGCCCCGGGCGGACCGGCCGGTCACGGCGGCTCGCGCACCACGACGGTGACGCTCGCACCCGAGTCGTGGACCGCGCTGGCCGGGACGGCCCGCCCGGCCTGACCCGCGTCGTCGGGCACCGCCACCTGCACACCGGCGAGCGCGACGCCGAACCCCGGGTTACGCCCCCATCGACGGTCTGATGGGGGCGTAACCCGGGGTTCGGCACATCAGGTGACGCGCACGCGCGGGGGCGTCAGGGCCAGGTCAGCTCGGCGGCGGCCGACCCGGAGAGCAGCGCCGCGGTGAGTCCGACGAGCGCGACCGCGGCGGTGAGCCGTGCGCGGAGCCCGCGCCCTCCGGTCGGTGCGGTGAGCGTGCGGTGCAGGTCGTCCTTCTACATCGTTGTAAAGACGGGCCATGAAGAACCCCGGCCCTCGGGGGTCGGGGTCAGCGCGGGTCGATCGGAGGAAAGGCCTCCACGAGGCGGTGCCACTCGTCGCCGCGCAGCGGGAGCACGACGCCGTGCTTGGTGCGGTCGGGCAGGTCGAACGTGCCGTCGACGGGGGTCCAGCGACCCGAGGCCAGGTCGTGGGTGACGAAGGGGCGGTAACCCTGGCCGGCCTCGCCGTACTGGTCGACGAACAGATACCAGCGCTCGGCGTCGTTGGCACGGAACACGAGCGGGCCCTCGACGTGGCCGAAGCGGTCGGCGCCGATGCGCTCCGCGAGCACGACCGCGTCGTCGGACAGCGCGTGCGGCACGACGTCCATGTAGAGCTCGCGACCGCCCGGGCTGTTGTCCTTGTGGAAGCGGAACACGCGGCCGTCGTGCTCGATCATCGTCGTGTCGATCGTCGTGCGACCCGTGTCGAGCAGCACGCGCGCGGGCGAGAACGTCACGAAGTCGTTGGTCGTCGCATAGAGGATGCGGCTGTACGACTCCCCCGCGTGCTCGGTGTCCGCCGGGTCGTAGAGCGCCGACGACCAGTGCACGACGTAGTGCCCGCCGTGCGCGTCCCAGAACGCCTCGGGCGCCCACGCCATGCCCGCCTCGGGCGGGGTCACCTCGACGAGCCGCGGCTCGGACCACTGCACGAGGTCCGTCGAGCGCGCGACGACGAGGGACCTGCTGCCGTGACGCTGCCACGCGTCCCAGCCTGCGTCGTCGCCCCCGAACACGCGCAGGTCCGTCGCGACGAGGAAGAACTCGTCGCCGCCGGGAGAGCGCACGACGTGCGGGTCGCGCAGGCCGGTGGTCCCGAGCCGGGACTCGACGACGACGCCCAGCCGGTCCCACGCCGTCGGGTCGTCGCCGCGGCTCAGCGAGTAGTGGATCTTCTCCTCGTGGCCGTACGGGTCCTCGACGAAGTGCACGAGGAGGTAGCCGAACCGGGCCTGCGCGGCCCGGTCCCGCTCCCGCTCGCCCGCGCTCGCGGGCGGTGCGTCGACCTGGGTCACAGACCCTGGGCGAGGCGGTAGTAGACCTGGTTCCAGCGCACCTGGTCGCGGAAGCCGCGCCGCGTCGTGCTCTCGTCGATGACGAGCAGCTCGGTGCCCGCGATGTCGGCGAAGATCTCGAACGCGTCGATGCCGGCGGCCGTCGACATCACCGTGTGGTGGGCGCCGCCCGCAGTGAGCCATGCCTCGGCGGACGTCGCGAAGTCGGGACGGGGCTCCCAGACGGCGCGCGCGACGGGCAGGTGCGGCAGCGGCGCCGTCGGGGCGACGACGTCCACGACGTTCGCGGTGAGCCGGAACCGGTCGCGCATGTCCGCGAGCGACACGACGACGCCGACGCCCGGGTCCGCGTCGAACACCATGCGGACCGGGTCCTCCTTGCCGCCGATGCCGAGCGGGTGGATCTCGACGCGCGGCTTCGACGTGGTCAGCGAGGGGCAGATCTCCAGCATGTGCGCGCCGAGGATGCGCTCGCTGCCGGGCGTGAGGTCGTACGTGTAGTCCTCCATGAGCGACGCGCCGCCCGGCAGCCCCTCGCCCATGACCTTCGCGGCGCGCACGAGCACGGCCGTCTTCCAGTCGCCCTCGGCGCCGAAGCCGTAGCCCTTGGACATGAGGCGCTGCACCGCGATGCCGGGGAGCTGACGCAGGTCACCCAGGTCCTCGAAGTTCGTCGTGAAGGCCTTCGCCCCGACCGACTCGAGGAAGGTCTCGAGCGCGATCTCCTGGCGCGCGGCGTAGCGCAGCGACTCGTGACGGTCGCCGTCCTTGCGCAGCTCGGGGACGACGTCGTAGAGGGTCTCGTACTCGGCGACCAGCGCGTCGACGTCGGCCTCCGAGACGGCGTCCACCGCCGCGACGAGGTCGTTGACCCCCCACGTGTTCACGCTCACACCGAAGCGCAGCTCGGCCTCGGTCTTGTCCCCCTCGGTCACCGCGACGTTGCGCATGTTGTCGCCGAACCGGGCCAGGCGCAGCTCGTGCGTCGCGGCCCAGCCCGCTGCGCCGCGGACCCAGGCCCCGACGCGCGCTGTCACGGCCGGGTTCGACACGTGCCCGACGACGGTCGTGCGCGCGACCCCGAGGCGCGTCGCGATGTACGCGTACTCGCGGTCGCCGTGCGCGGCCTGGTTGAGGTTCATGAAGTCGAAGTCGATCGTGTCCCACGGCAGCTCGACGTTCGCCTGCGTGTGCAGGTGCAGGAGCGGCTTGCGGAGCTGGTCGAGCCCGCCGATCCACATCTTGGCCGGGCTGAACGTGTGCATCCAGGTCACGACGCCGAGCACTCGGTCGTCGGCGTTCGCGTCGAGCATCGCGCGACGGATCGAGACGGCGTCCTTGAGGACGGGCTTCCAGACGACGTTCGCGGGCACGTCGGACGACGCGTCGAGGGCGCGCGCGACCTCCTGCGACTGCTCGGCGACCTGCCGCAGCGTCTCCTCGCCGTACAGGTCCTGGCTCCCGGTGAGGAACCAGATCTCGCGATCCGCGTAGGGCTTGCTCATGTCGGTCCACATCTTTCGTGTCGTGGGCGGGGTCCGCACCGGTGCGGCCTCCCCCTGCTGCTGGTGCTGCCGGGTGCTGCGTGTCGTCAGTGCTGGTCTGTGCTGGTCAGTGCTGGCCGGACGAGGGCTGCTGGCCGGGCGAGGGCTGCTGCCCGTAGACGTTCTGGTAGCGCGCGTAGAGCGAGTCGACGTCGGACTGCGCGATGCGCGTCGGCTCGCCGAGCTGGCGGCTGATGTGCACCGTGCGTGCGACCTCCTCGCACATGACGGCCGCCTTGACGGCGGCGCGCGCGTCCTTGCCGATGGTGAACGGCCCGTGGTTGTGCATGAGCACCGCCGGGCTGCGCGAGCCCTGCAGCGTCTCGACGATGCCGCGGCCGATGGAGTCGTCGCCGATGAGCGCGAACGGGCCGACGGGGATGTCGCCGCCGAACTCGTCGGCCATCATCGTCAGCACGCACGGCACGGCCTCGCCGCGCGCGGCCCAGGCCGTCGCGTACGTGGAGTGGGTGTGCACGACACCGCCCACCTCGGGCAGGTGGCGGTACACGTACGCGTGCGCCGCCGTGTCCGACGACGGCGCCCGGTCGCCCTCGACGAGCGTCGCGTCGAGGTCGCACACGACCATCGCCTCAGGCGTGATGTCGTCGTACGCGACGCCGGACGGCTTGATGACGAGGAGGTCGTCGCTCCCGTCGGCGGCCTCGCCACGGACGCGCTCGGAGACGTTGCCCGCGGTCCAGACCACGAGCTCCCACCGCGGCAGCTCCGCGTGCAGCGCGGCGACGCGCTCCTTCGCCGCGTCGACGGCGGCGCGCAGGGCGTCGGGGACGACGGCGGGTGCGGCGGCGGCCCCGGCGGCGGCGGCCCCGGCGGTGGCGGTCTCGGGTGCCGTGCTCATGAGTTCTCCTGTCGTCGGGGCTGGAGCGCCGCCACGGCGGCACGCTCGGCGGCGAGGCCGGCGTCGTAGCGCTCGAGGTAGGTGGCGAACCCGGTCACGTCCGCGGGGTCGGGGTCGACGGTCGACAGCTCGGCGGACGCGAACACGCGGTCGCTCAGGTAGGCGCCGAGCTCGAGCGCGCCCGGCTCGGCCTTGCCGGCCGGGTCGGCCGTGCCCCCACCCCGTGCGAGGAGGAACGCGGCGAGCACCGCGATGCCCCACGCGCCACCCTCCCCGGCGGTACGGCCCACGGTGACCGGTGCGTCGATCGCCGCCGCGAGCAGCCGCTGCGCGACGCCCTCCGTCCGGAAGATCCCGCCGTGGGCGAACATCGCGTCGATGCCGACACCCTCACCGGCGAGCACACGCATGCCGAGCGCGAGCGTGCCAAAGGCGGAGTAGACCTGGGTCCGCATGAAGTTCGCGAGCGTGAGGCGGCTGTCGGGCGTGCGCACGAACAGCGGACGCCCCTCGTCGAGCCCCGTGATCGGCTCGCCCGAGAGGTAGTTGTAGGCGAGCAGCCCGCCGCCGTCGGCGTCCCCGTCGAGCGCCGCGCGCAGGGTCGCGCCGAACACGTCGTCGGCCGCGGCGGGCGTCCCGAGTGCCGCCGCCACCTCACCGAAGAGCCCTGCCCACGCGCTGAGCTCGCTCGCGCCGTTGTTGCAGTGGACCATCGCGACGAGGTCACCTGTCGGGGTCGTCACGAGGTCGAGCTCGTGGTGCACGCTCGCGAGCGGTCGTTCGAGCACGACCATCGCGAAGATGCTCGTGCCGGCGCTGACGTTGCCGGTGCGCGGCACGACGGCGTTCGTCGCCACCATGCCGGTCCCGGCGTCGCCCTCGGGCGGGCAGAACGGCACCCCGGGCTGGAGCGCACCGGTCGGGTCGAGCCACGCGGCGCCGTCGGCGGTGAGGCGCCCGGCCTCCTGGCCGGCGACGAGCACCTCGGGGAGCAGCTCCTCGAGCTTCGGCGCCTCCCGGCGACTCGCCAGACGCGCGTCGAACAGGTCGAGCAGACGGCGGTCGTAGCCGTGCGTCTCCGGGTCGACGGGGAACATGCCCGACGCGTCGCCGACGCCGAGCACGTGCCGGCCGGTGAGGCGCCGGTGCACGTAGCCGGCGAGCGTCGTGAGGGACGCGACGTGGGGCACGTGCGGCTCGTCGTCGAGCACCGCCTGGTACCAGTGCGCGACGGACCAGCGCAGCGGGATGTTGTGGCCCAGGAGCTCCGACAGCTCGGCCGCCGCAGGTCCCGTCGAGGTGTTGCGCCACGTGCGGAACGGGACGAGGAGCGCGTCGTCCGCGTCGAACGCGAGGTAGCCGTGCATCATCGCCGAGACCCCGAGGGCCCCGTACGCCGTGGGCCGCACGCCGTACCGCTCCTCGACGTCGGCGACGAGATGTGCGTAGCAGTCGCGCATCCCCGCCTCGACGGCGTCGAGCGAGTACGTCCACGTGCGCCCGTCGAGCTGGTTCTCCCACGCGTGGCTGCCGCTCGCGAGCGGCGTGCCGTCGGCGGCCACGAGGCACGCCTTGATCCGCGTCGAGCCGAGCTCGATGCCGAGCGCGGTCTCCCCCGCGATGACGGCGGCCCGAAGGTCGCTGACGTCGTCCTGCTGCCTCATTGCTGCTGCTCCTCGTCGCTGCGGCGCGCCTCGGTCGTCGTGCATGTTGTCGTGAATGTTAGCGCTCACACGGCGCGAGGCCAACCTCCTCGGCGAAACGGGTGACAGCGCTGCTCAGCCGCGAGGGCTCGTGGTGCTCTCGCGCACGACCAGCTCGGGCGGGATGGAGACGGGGCGCACCTGCGCGCCCGCGAACGCGTCGAGCATGAGCGCCATGCAGCGGCGCCCCAGCGCCGCGAAAGGCTGGCGCACCGTCGTCAGGGGCGGGATGAAGTGCCCGGCGCCCGCGACGTCGTCGAACCCCACGACCGACACGTCCCGCGGCACCCTCACGCCCGACTCCCAGAACGCGCGCAGCAGGCCGAGCGCGAGCTGGTCGTTGCCGGCGAAGACGGCCGTCGGCCCCTTGCCGGCGCGCAGGTCGGCCGCGAGCTCGCGCCCGACGGCGTACCCGCGGTCCGAGGACCAGTCACCGCGGATCGGCTCGGTGACGGGCGCGCCGCGGTCCTCCAGGGCGCGCCGCCACCCGGTCTCGCGCTCGCGCGCGTCGAACCAGTCGAGCGGGCCGGACAGGTGCACGACGGTCTCGTGGCCGAGGCCCAGCAGGTGCTCGGTCGCGAGCCGCGCGCCGAGGCGCTGGTCGACGGCGATGGGCAGGACGAGTCCCGCGGCACCGGGACGACGCCGCGCGTCCGGGGCCGCGGCGGTCCCGGCCTCGGCGCTCGGGGCCTCGTCCTCGACGCCCGGGTGGTCGCGCGCCGCGATCATGATCACGGGGACCGGCGCGCGGAAGGAGTCGACCGCGTCCGCGACGTCGGACTGCGGCGCGATGACGACGATCCCCTCGACGCCCTGGTCCATGAAGTGCTCGAGCACGCGGTGCATCGTGTCCGCGTCGTAGCGGCGGATCGTCGCGACGCTCACGAAGTAGCCCTGCTCGCGCGCGGCCTCCTCGACCGCGATGAGCGTCGACGTCGGCCCGTACAGCGCCGAGCCCGTCGTCACCACGCCGACGGTGCCGGACCGCATCGTCACGAGCGCACGGGCCGCGCTGTTGCGCCGGTAGCCGAGCGTCGCGATGGCGTCGAGCACGCGGTCCCGCGTCTCGGGCCGCACGCTGGGGTGCTCGTTGAGGACGCGCGAGACCGTCTGGTGCGACACGCCCGCGAGGCGCGCGACGTCGGCCATCGCGGGCGGGCGGGTGCGCGGGGAAGGTCCGGAGGGCCCGGTGTCGGTCACTTCGTCCCCTCCCCGCCGAGGCTCGCCGCGAGCTCGGCCGAGCGGTCGCGTGCGGCCTCCAGCGCGTCGAGGAACGCGGCGCGCACGCCCCCGGCGTCGAGCTGCCGCAGCGCGGCCACGGTCGTCCCGCCGGGTGACGACACGCGCTCGCGCAGGATCGCGGGGTGCTCGCCCGTCTCGCGCAGCATCGTCGCCGCCCCGTGCACGGTCGCGGTCGCCAGCTCGAGCGCGGTCGCGCGCGTCAGCCCGAGCAGCACGCCCGCCTCCGCGAGCGCGTCGACGACATAGAAGACGTAGGCCGGTCCCGACCCCGAGAGCGCACCGACGGCGTCCTGGTCCTTCTCCGCGACGCGCACCACGAGACCGGTCGACGCGAGGAGGCGCTCGACGAGCGCGACGTCGTCATCCGTCGCGGCGCTGCCTCCGCTCACCGCGCTGACCCCGGCGCCGACGACCGACGGCGTGTTCGGCATGACCCGCACGACCGCGGTGCCCGCGGGCAGCCGCTCCTCGTAGAACGACGTCGGGAGCCCGACGACGACGCTCACCACGACCGCGCCCGGCGCCACCTCGTCGCGCACCTGGGCGAGGAGGCCCGCGACGTCCTTCGGCTTGACCGCGACGACCACGACCCCGGCGCCGCGCACCGCCGCGAGGTTGTCCTGCGTCACCTCGACGTCGTGCTGCTCGGCGAGCTCGGCGCCGCGCTCGGGCCGACGGACCGTCGCGACGACGTCGGCGGTCGCCCACCCGCCCGCGAGCGCTCCGGACAGGACGGTCTCGCCCATGACACCTGTCCCGAGGACGGCAAGGCGGGGCGAAGAAGGCAGGTCGGTCATGTGCGGTCAGCTCCCGTGGTCGGTGAGGGCATTCTTGCGCATGTGGCGCCACGAGCAGACCCTGCCGCCACGGCCCCGTGCCAACAGCAGACCCTGACCTGACCGCGCTGGCTACTGGCCGGTCTCTGCGCGCTCCACCTCGTGCTCGTCGTCGTCCTCTTCGACGCCAGTCGCGGCAACCTCGATCAGGGACAGCCACGCGTTCAGCTCCGCGACGGCCTGCTCGAGCGTCAGGCTCAGCTGGGCGTCGGAGGCTGCGCGGCGGTAGTCGGCCGCCCAGTGCGAGTGGGCGACGACGACGCACGGCCACGTGCGCGCGGCTCGCCCCAGGGTCTGCGCGTCGCGTGCGCGCGCATCGAAGTTGTCGACGACGGCGGCGCGCACGGCCGCGGGGTCGTCGCCGATCTCGGCGAGCTGACGCAGCAGCAGCAGGTCCACGACGTCGCGGGCTCGGTCGTTCTCGAAGGTCGGCGGGTCGTGGGGGTCGGAGCATGCGTGGATCTTCTGAGCGACCTGGTACCGCAGGGCCAGCCCGACGAGGGCGTCGGGATCGGGTAGGCCGAGGGAAGCGAGAGGCGGCGCGGTGAACGACTCAGGCGCTCGGCCGGCAGCGCCCTCGTCGGGGGCGATCTCGACCTGGACCTTGCGCCACGTCTTGCCCTTCATCTCCAGGACGACGTTGAAGCGCCGCGGCTTGATCACGCGGGTGGGGGTGTTGATGACCTCGACCTCGGTGCGTCGAAGGGACAGCGGCCCCCAGGGCTCGTCCAGGACGTCGTCGAGCGTGACGAGGAAGCGATCGATGTCACCGCGGATGAGTCCGTCGACGTCCTTGGTGGCGCGCGTGGGAGCAGCCGGCAGGCGGTGTTGGAGCAGGGTGCCGCCCTTGAGCAGGAAGTGCGGCTGACCGTCGACGTCCAGCGCACGCTGGAGCACGGCGACGACGATGGTCGAGGCCACGAGCCAGCTCAGGCGTCCGCCGTAAGAGCCGACGCGCTTCTCGGTCTCGTTGACCCAGCTGTTCAGCATGGCCGAGGAGGCGGGGGGCTTGGCCTTGGGCTTCAGCTCGGCGAGGGCGCGGGGCAGGTCAGCGGGCTGCGTCACGGTCGTCGAGTCTCCTTCTGAGGCGCTCGCCCTCGTCGGCGGTGATGCGCCCGTTCTCGCGCGCACCATCCAGCGCCTGGCGCAGCAGGTAGGTCGGGGTGCCGGTGTCGATGCACTGTTCGATCGCGGTCGCTGGTTTGACGGTCGGGATCTGCTCGAACCAGCCGATCTGGCGTGGCTCGAGGTCTTGGTGGTGGACCTCGATCCCCTGCGCGCCGGAGCGGCGGATGCGCCGGCGCTTGGGCACGGTGACGTGGACCCGGTCGGGGTTGACGTCGCTGAGCTCGTACAGGGACAGGGCGGTCTCGTGGGACAGGGCTGCGTTCTCCACACCGGTCCACAGCACGGCCAGGTGCAGGTTGTCGTACTCGGTGGAGGGCACGACGGGCATGCGGTAGACGCCGTGGGCGACCTTCTCCAACGCGCCGCGCGCGACGAGCATGCGCAGCGCGTTCGGGCTGTGCCCTTCGCGCAGCGCGTCAGCGCGCGTGATGAACCCGTGGCGCTCGAAGGCCTCGTCGAGCAGGCGGTCGCGGGTGCTGGGCATGTCAAAAGTGTATCGAAAACGAGACAGTTTTGACACCTCATGCGTGGTGCACCCGCACACCGGCAGAACCACCGCGCACCAGCCCCGGGTCCAGCGCGAGAGGACCTGCCGCCCGTCACATCGAGTAGGCCTCGTACACGTCCTCGACGAGCTCCGCGGGCCCGGTCGCCTGGAGGACGGCGGTGCCGTTGCGCCACGTGACGGTCGCGGCGCCGTCGGTACCGGGGACCACGGCGTAGTGCCCCACGACGGCGTCCTCCACGGTGACGTCGCCCTCGACCGTCGGGGTCGCGTCGCCCACGAGATCCGTCGCCGCGACCTCAGCCTCCGCGTCGGTGGGCCACTGGCCCGCGACGACCGTGACGGTCGTCGAGCCCTCGCCCTCGGCGTCGGCGTAGACGAGCTCGTACGCCTCGAGCGCCCCCGCGGGCGTCCACGCGTCGGTGGCCGCGTCGCTGCGCAGCGCGAGGCCGAGCACCGTGGCGGGGAGCGCCTGGGCGAACGCGGTGGTCGACGTGCGCTCGGCGGGCTCGAGCGTCGGCGTCGGGGACTCCTCGGTCACGGTCACGGTGGGCGCCGGGTCGGCCGACGCGCCCGAGCGCGCGAAGCCCGGCCACACGAACGCGAGGAGCGCGACCAGCAGCGCCACGACGAGCAGGAGACCGACCAGGACGACGAGCCGCCGTCGGCGGTAGACCTGCCGGGAGGCCGGCCTGCGGTGCCGGCGGTCGGTGGCACCCACGGCGTCGGACGGGCGGCCGGGCGGGCCGACAGCGGGACCGGACGCGCGGCCCTGCGCTGAGCCGGGCGCACCCGGCACGGCGCCGGGGGCGGTGCCGGGCCGGGTGCCACCACCCTGAGCCCGCGGACCACCGGCCGGTCGGCTGCTCGTCGGCTGACCCACCACGCTCACCTCTTCCTGCGTCCGCCCTCGACCTCCCGGGGACTGGTGGGGTCAGCGTAGGACGCCGTGAGCCCCTGTCCCGCGCGGCGTCCCCGGGTGTCGGGAAGTTGCGGGCCGGACCGGCGGCGGGCGAGCACCGCGGTGGGCGGGGCGCGTCGTGAACGCCCCGCCCGCCGCTGGTCAGGCGCAGTCGGTCGCCGCGACCTCGGCCACCTCCTCCGTCGTGACCGTCTCGCCGTCGACGGTGCCCGTCGCACGGACGGCCACGGAGCCCGCGCCGACCTGCGTCGCGCGCACGGCGAACGACTGGTAGGCGTTCTTCCCGGGCGCGACGTCGTCGAACGACCGGGTGCCGTACGGCGTCTCCAGGACGAGGTCGACGGGACCGTCGTGGTCGTTCGTCGCGCGGACCGCGACGTACGCCTTCCCGGCGAGGCAGCGCGCCTCGGCCGTGACGGTGACGGGCACGTCCGGGTCGGGGCCGCCCGTGCCCGGGTCGTCCGCGAACGCACGCCACTCGGTGACCGCGACGGCCGAGTACGTCGAGCCGTTGCCGTTCGCCTGGAACGTCGCGCGCAGCCGGGACGTCGTCACGGCCTCGAACGTGACGGTGTTGAACGCCGTCGTGCTCGTCCCGTACGCCGACGGGTTGGTGACGGGCGCCCAGGCCTGCGCGGCCTCGTCCCAGTACTCGAGGACCCACGCGTCCGGCGCGTTGACGCCGTCGCCGCTGCCCGGGGCGGAGTCGCGCCAGAACTTCAGCTCGGCCCCGGTGAGCCGGATCGGGCGGGACCAGTCGTAGCGGGTCCACAGGGTCGCCGGGCGGTTGCCGGACCAGGTGCCCCAGATCTGCGCCTGGCTCGGGTTCGCCGGGTCGGCGCCGTCGTTGAGCGCGCCGACGCTGTTCCAGCCCGCGGTGTACGACGCGCTCACCGTCGCGATCGGTGCGACGTTGCCGGTGAGCGGACCCGAGATGTCCGCGGGGACCGTCACGCTCTTCGGCGTCTCGACGTTGCCAGCCGCGTCGACCGCGCGGAACGACACGCGGTGCTGGCTCGCGTCGGGCGCAGCCACGGGCCCCTCGTAGGCCGTCCACGGTCCCGTGCCGATCGCGTACTCGACCCGCACGACGCCCGACGTCGCGTCGGTGGCCGTGACCGCGACGGTGCGGGCGTCGGCGTCGAGCGTCCCGGTGCTCACCGGAGCCACGCGGTCGATCCGGACGTCGAGCGACTCCTCGGCGGACACGTTGCCCGCGCGGTCGATCGCCGTCGCGACGACGCGGTGCTCGCCGTCGCCCGTGATCGTGACCTCGGTCGTGCGGGTCGGCTCCGTGACGACGGGCGCAGCGTCGTCGACCTGCGTGGACAGCACCACGCGACCACCCGAGTCGTCCGCGCCGTCGGCGCGCACGCGCACGTCGGACCGGAACCAGCCGTCCGACCCCGCGGACCCGAGCGCGGTGAGCACCACCTCCGGTGCCGTCTCGTCACCCTCGACCGCCTCCGCCGGGATCACGGTGACCTCGGCGCTCACGCGTCCGCCCGCGTACCCGAGCACGGACCCCTCCACGGTGAACGTGCCGGGCGCCGCGACGTCGTCGGGTGTGACCGCGTCCCAGGACGCCGGGACCTGCAGCGTCCCGCCGCCCGGATAGGTGACCGGGACCGTGCCGGGCAGCTCGGTCTCGCCGACCTCGACGGTCATCGCGGGCGGCGCGACGGCGTCGGGCTGCTCCGCGAGGACCTTCCACTCCTCGACCGCGACGGCCGAGTACGTGCTGCCGTTGGTGGAGGCGTCGAAGACGGCGCGGACCTGGGTCGTGGTGACCGGGTCGAACGTCGTGTCCTGGAAGCCGGCCGTGCCGGTGCCGTACGCGGTGGGGTTCGCGACGTCCACCCAGGAGCCGCCGCCGGACGCGTCCCAGTACTGGATGCGCCACGCCGCGGGCGCCGCGACGCCGACGCCGGTCCCCTGCGGCTGGTCGTTCCAGAACTCGATCTGCGAGCCCGCCAGGCGCATCGGCTGGTCCCACGTGTACTGCACCCACTGCTGCGGCGGGTTGCTGCCCGTCCACGTGCCCCACATGTCCGGGGGCAGCGGGTTGGGGCGGACGATCTCGTCGTTGAGCGCCTTCTTCCAGTACTGCGTCGGCACAGGCTCGTTCGAGACCGTGACCGTCGCCTCCTGCGCGACGTTCGCGCGCGGCGTCGTGTCCTGCGTCGTGGCCGGCGTCGTCACGACCTGCTTCATGCGCGGCGGCGTCTGCGTGTCGTCCCACTCGACGCGGTCGATCGCGACCGAGCGCCGGAAGTGGTTCCCGCCCTCGGCGTCGGCCGTGTGGTACGCGATCCACCACTCGCCGTCGAGCTCGACGATGCCGGGGTGGCTCGTCGTGGAGGAGACGGGCGCGAGGATCGTCCCGCGGTACGTCCACGGCCCCTCCGGAGAGGACGCGGTGCCGTACGCGATGCACGCGTGGTAGTTCGCCGGGGTGCACTGCGACGTCGGGCCGGCGTTGTTGCCCGCGTACGCGAGGTAGTACGTGCCGTTGCGCTCGAACGCCCACGCGGCCTCGAAGAACCCCGTGAGGCCGGTGACGGTCCGGACGCTGCCGACCGGCGTCTTCATGTCCTGGCCGAGCTCGAGCATGCGGAGGTTGCCGAAGCTGCCCCACCAGACGTAGACGCGCGCGTCCTCCCCCTCCCCGTCGACCAGGACCGTCGGGTCGATGTTGTGGATCGTGTTCGCGGTCGGGACGCGCTGGGAGATGATCGGCGCGCCGACGTGGTCCGTCCAGGGACCCGTCGGGGAGTCCGACACGGCGACGCCGATGCCGAAGGCGTCGGACGCCGGGCTCGCCGCCTCGTGCACCGGGACGTACCAGTAGTAGCGGCCGTCGACACCCTCCACGACCTGGCCCGCGTACGCGCGGCCGGGCGTGGCCCAGTCGAAGACCTCCTCGGGACGCATGAGCGACGGGTGGTGGGTCCACTCCCCCGCGTCGGGGTCGCTCGTCACGAACGCGCCCCACTCGTTCATGATGAAGTCGTTCTGGCGGGGCCCGGCCTCGTCGTGGCCGGTGTAGACGTAGAGCTGGTCCTCGGTCGTGTCGTTGCCGGGCGCACCGGCGGGAACCACGAGCGGAGCCGGGTCGGCCGAGTAGTAGCTCCCGCCGTCGAGGATCGGGTTCTCCGTGCTCGTGAACGTGTACGGGTCCGCCGCCGACGCCGGTCCCGCCGACACCGCGACGGCACCGAGGGCGAGGGTCAGTGCGAGAGGAACGGCGAGGGGTGCGGCGACGCCGCGTGCCCGTCCTCGCGTCCGCGAGCGCCCGTCCCGGTGATGGATGGTCATCTGGTCTCCTGACGGTCGGCGCGAGACGTCGTCGTCTGCTCGCGCGGAGAGGGTCGCGCGTCCCGGGAGTTCCCTCGGCCCCCGGGACGCACGGTCTGGGTCGCCCGTGCCGGCGGGCGCTGACCGGTGCTCGACCGGCTCGTGGCGGTGGCGTCCCCGCGCCGCGGCGCGGGGGTCGGACACGTCACCGCCGCCGGAGCGGCACCGTCGTGGTGCTCGGCGGGACGTGGGGTGCGCTGCTGCGTCGCGCTCGCGTCGTCACGGGCGTGCACCTCTCCTCGTCGAGATGGGCTTGCCAGGCCAAGATGCCACACACAGAAACACGCCCGCAATGGTTTTCGGTTGCCGGTTCGGGGCTGACCGTCGAGACATGGGACCGTTGAGGCGGTGCGATGCCCGGGACTGTTGAGACGACGCGGATCCTGCGCCGCGCGTCGCCGCGCCGGTGATACGGGTCGTCCGAAATCAGCCCTGCCGGTTTTCGGTGCGGGCGGTGTGCTCGCGACGCGCTGCGCGGGCTCGTGCCCGGCTCGTCGCGACGGAGACGAGCAGCCCGACCACGACGAGGTCGAGCACGATCTGCACCATGGTCACGATCCGCGCGCCCTCCCCGACGGGGTGCACGTCGCCGTACCCGACGGTGCCGAGCGTGACGACGGCGAAGTACAGCGCGTCGGTGCGGTTCTCGATCCCGACGAACTGGTCGGCCATCTCGTAGTAGGCGATCGCGAAGAAGACGATGACCGGCAGCAGCAGCCCCACGACCGACTGCACGCGCACGCTGGCCTCCTCGCCGGCGCGCAGCTGCCGCCGGACCTGCACGGCGAGCACCCCGCACAGCAGCACGAGCCCACCGACGAAGACGACGACCTGGAGCGCGGCGGGGGACTCGTCGTCGCGCGGCAGGGGAGCGCCGTAGTAGACCGTGAGACAGGCGGCGACCGAGGCGAGCGTGAGGATCGCCGTCCACCACGGGCTGTCGTGCGGGAGCCTGCGCATGCGCTCAGCATCCCGCGTCCGCGGCGTCCCGTCGCGCGGCGACGCGGTCGTGTCGTGGGTCGTGCGGGGGCCGTGTCGACGGTCGTGTCGGCGGTCGTGGCTAGGTTGGGCGCGTGACGTCATCCACGAGCGCTCCCGCGCGCGGCTCCGCCAAGCGCTCCCGCCCCGCCTACCGCTGCGCGGAGTGCGGGTGGACGACCGCGAAGTGGGTGGGTCGCTGCGGCGAGTGCCAGGAGTGGGGCACGGTCACGGAGGACTCCCCCGCGGCGTCGGGCCCGCGCACGACGGCGGTGAATCCCACACGGTCGCCCGCCCGGCCGATCGGCGAGATCGACGTCGAGGCCGCGCGCGCGACGCCGACCGGCGTCGCGGAGTTCGACCGCGTGCTGGGCGGTGGCATCGTCCCGGGCGCGGTCGTGCTGCTCGCCGGAGAGCCCGGGGTCGGCAAGTCCACGCTCCTGCTCTCCGTCGCGAGCAACGTCGCGTCCGGCGGCTCCGACCTGCCCACCGCGACGCGCGGCGCGTCGCCCGGCCCGACGACGCCGCCGCGCCGGGTCCTGTACGTCACCGGCGAGGAGTCGGCCGGGCAGGTGCGCCTGCGCGCCGAACGCGTCGGCGCGCTCGCGCCCGGCCTGCTGCTCGCGGCCGAGACGGACCTCGCGACGGTGCTCGGGCACATCGAGGCCACCGATCCGGACCTGCTCGTCGTCGACTCGGTGCAGACGATCGCGTCGGCGGAGGTCGACGGGTCGCCCGGCGGCGTGAGCCAGGTGCGCGAGGTCGCGGCGGCCCTCATCGGTGTCGCGAAGGCCCGGGACCTCCCCGTGATCCTCGTCGGTCACGTGACGAAGGACGGTTCGGTCGCCGGTCCCAGGACGCTCGAGCACCTCGTCGACGTCGTGTGCCAGTTCGAGGGGGACCGGCACTCGCGGTTGCGCCTCGTGCGGGCGGTGAAGAACCGGTACGGCCCGACGGACGAGGTCGGGTGCTTCGACCTCACCGAGGACGGCATCGTCGGGCTGGCCGACCCGAGCGGGCTGTTCCTCTCGCACACGGGCGCGGGCGTGCCGGGCACGTGCATCTCCGTGACCGTCGAGGGGCGCCGTCCCCTCGCGCTCGAGATCCAGGCGCTCGCCGTGCCGAGCTCGCTCAACAACCCCCGGCGCACCACGAGCGGGGTCGACTCGAGCCGCCTCGCGATGATCCTCGCCGTCATGCACCGGCACGCCGGGGTGCGGCTCGTCGACCAGGACGTGTACGTCTCGACCGTCGGCGGCGCGAAGGTCTCGGAGCCGGCGGCCGACCTCGCGATCGCGCTCTCCGTGCTGTCGGCGCGTGAGGACGAGGCCCTGCCGCCCGGCACCGTGGCGTTCGGCGAGGTCGGGCTCGCGGGAGACATCCGCCCGGTGTCCGGGCTGGACCGCCGGCTCGCCGAGGCCGCGCGGCTCGGCTTCACGCGCGCCGTCGTACCGCGCGGGTCGTTCCCCCGGCCGGTCGACGGGCTGACCGTGCACGCCGCTCGGCACGTCAGCGAGGCGTTCGAGCTCGCCCGCTCGGGTGCGCCGGCACCCGCGCGACCGTGACCGGATCGTGACCGGTTTCCCGCGCTGCGCCGCGCCTTCCGGGGCCCGGCGGGGCGCCGCAGCGTAGGATTTCGTCGTGGCCCCCTCCCCCGCGCACCCCGACGAGCTGCTCCGGGAAACCCTTGCCGCCGTGGCACCCGGCACGGAGCTGCGCGACGGCCTCGAACGCATCCTGCGAGGGCGCACGGGCGCGCTCATCGTCCTCGGGCTCGATCGCGTCGTCGAGGAGATGTGCTCGGGCGGGTTCGTGCTCGACGTCGGGTTCTCCGCGACGCGCCTGCGCGAGCTGTCGAAGATGGACGGCGCGGTCGTGCTCGACCGCGAGGCGAACCGCATCCTGCGCGCCGCGGTCCAGCTCCTCCCGGACCCCACGATCGAGACCACCGAGTCCGGCACGCGCCACCGCACGGCGGAGCGCGTCGCGAAGCAGGCGGGTTTCCCCGTCATCTCCGTGAGCCAGTCGATGCGGATCGTCGCGCTCTACGTCGGCGGCCAGCGGCACGTGCTCGAGGACTCCGACACGATCCTGTCGCGCGCCAACCAGGCCCTCGCGACGCTCGAGCGCTACCGCGCTCGCCTCGACGAGGTCTCCGGGACGCTCTCCGCGCTCGAGATCGAGGACCTCGTCACGGTCCGCGACGTGTGCGCCGTCGTGCAGCGCCTGGAGATGGTGGCCCGCATCTCCGAGGAGATCGCCGGCTACGTCATCGAGCTCGGCACCGACGGCCGGCTCCTCGCCCTCCAGCTCGACGAGCTCATGGGCGGCATCGGCTCCGACCGCGAGTTCGTCATCCGGGACTACGTCGACCTCGGTCGCAAGGACCGCTCCCTCGCCGACGTGCAGAAGTCGCTCGGCGGCCTCGACTCCACGCAGCTGCTCGACCTCGGGCAGATCGGCCGCGTGCTCGACCTCCCGGGCGGCGGCGACGCGCTCGACGCCGCCGTCGCGCCCCACGGCTTCCGGCTCCTGTCCAAGGTGCCGCGCCTGCCCGGCACGATCATCGACCGGCTCGTCGCCCACTTCGGCGGCCTGCAGAAGCTCCTCGCAGCGAGCATCGACGACCTCATGGCCGTCGACGGCGTCGGTGAGCAGCGCGCGCGGGCCGTGCGCGAGGGTCTCTCGCGCCTCGCCGAGTCGAGCATCCTCGAGCGCTACGTCTGACGCCGACGCCCCGTCCGGTCTGACGCGGGTGGCCCGTCTGACGCGGGCGGCCCGTCCGGCGCGGGCGGCCCGTCCGGCGCGGGAGACGACCGACCCGAGCCGCCCGCTGGACCCGGACAGCGCTGTGCCCGCCGCGGTCGGACCGCGGCGGGCACGCTGTCTCCCGGCCGGGTGAGGCGGAGTCGGACCCCGCCTCACCCGCCCTCAGGAGCGGATCAGCCGCAGCTGTGCGCGGCGTACTCGGTCTCGACCGTCGCCGTCCCTCCCTCGGCGTCGGTCGCCGTGACGCTGGTCGTCCCGGCGTCGAACGCGTCGGTCCGGGCGTTGAACGACTGGTAGGCGTTCTTGCCCGGAGCCACGTTCTCGAACGTCCGGCTGCCGTAGGGCGTCTCGATCGTGATCGTGAGCGGGACGTCCTCGTCGTTGGTCGCACGGACCGCGAGGTAGGCGTTGCCGGCGAGGCACCTCGCCTGCGCCGTCACCGCGACCGTGCGCTCGTTCTCGCCGGCCGGGAGGCCGGTGAGGTACTCGAACCCGGTGGTGGCGAAGTCCTCGCCGTCGGGAGCCTGGTCCCACTCCATGACGTAGTACACGACGCCGGCCTCCTGCGCGGCGGCCAGGATCTCCTGCAGCGGCACGTCGCCGTCACCGAGGTTGGTGAACGTCGGGCGACCGCCGGCGTTGAGACCGGTGGCGTCCTTGACGTGCAGCAGCTCGATCCGGTCGCCGTACTCCTCGATGAGCGCCGGCACGTCGACTCCAGCGTGCGCGGCCCACGCCACGTCCAGCTGGAACGTCACGTGCTCGGGGTTCGTCTCGCGGACCAGGATCTCCCAGGCCGAGAGGGTCTCGCCCTCGTGCTCGTACGTCGTGCGGAACTCCTGGTCGTGGTTGTGCCCGAAGAACTTCTCGAGCCCCGCGTCCACGGTCCGCTCACCGAGCCGGTTCATCGCCTCGGCCGTGGCCAGCGTGTTCTCGTAGGTGCCGATCCCCGGCTGGGGGAAGCCACCCGAGCCCACGTACTCCTGGCCCAGCGTCGTGACGAAGTCCAGCGTGTCGTCGAACGTGCCCTCGTTCACGTTGTAGTGCGAGGACTTCACGCTCAGACCGTACGAGTCCACGAGCGCCCGGAACTCCTCGGCGGTGTAGCCCGCGAAGTTCCCGCCGAACGGCTCGATGTTCTCGAACCCGATCTCGGACAGGCGCTCCAGGACGGCCGGCAGGCCGACCTCGTTGACCCAGGGGATCAGCGAGAACATCTGGATCGACACCTGGTCCACCGGGACCGTGATCGGGTCGACCGGGCCGTCGCCGACGGCGAAGGTCAGCTGGTCGACGTCGACGCCGCCGGTGCTCGTCACGACGATCGTGCCCGAGCCCTCCGGCACCGTCATCAACGTCTGCGCGACGTCCTGCCAGCCCTCGCCTGTGAACTCGAACTCGGCGAGAGGCTCGGTGGCCTCGGCGCCCTCGCCCGACCAGCCCAGGGAGACCGTGCCCTCGCCGCTGCCGCGGACGGTGATCTCGTTGATCGCCTCACCGGTCGGGGCGTGGTGCAGGGCGATCGGCGCGTAGGAGAACGAGTCGCCCTCGTCGAGAGAGGTCACGTAGCTCCCGGCACCGGCGGCCGCGTCGTCCACGACCTCGACGCCCTCGGCCGCGTCGTACCACTCGGCCTGCTGCACCTCGGGCTTGAGGATGTGCGTGGCCTCGGCGGTGATGGCGGGCACCTCACCCTGCGCCTGGTCGGTGTACGTCACGACGAGGGTGCCGAAGATCTTCTCGCCCTCACCGTGCTCGACCGCGTCCGGGCTCGTCTGGATCGTGAAGCCGCA
This sequence comes from Cellulosimicrobium sp. BMG9.23, assembly GCF_059159985.1. NCBI lineage: Bacteria > Bacillati > Actinomycetota > Actinomycetes > Micrococcales > Promicromonosporaceae > Cellulosimicrobium > Cellulosimicrobium sp. BMG9.23. Next base: position 115,102 of record NZ_JBZGBZ010000001.1, on the reverse strand, counting down.
GCCCGCCTCGGTGGCCGCGGCACGTCCGCTCACCTCGGGGTGCGCGTGCGTGTTGTGGCCGAGACCGAACGTGTACTGGATGTTGCGGCACGTCGGCTGGTCGCCGTCCTCGGCGTCGTTCACCGAGACGGTGTACGGGACGGCGTCGCCCCAGGTGAAGATGGCGCCGTCCGGCTGGTCCAGCGTGATCTCCGGAGCGGTGTTGCCGACCGTGATCCGCTGGATCGCGAGGCCGAAGTTGCCGCCCGGGTCGGTGACGCGCAGCTGCACGTTGTACTGACCGAGCTCGGTGAACGTGTTCGTCACCGTCTCGCCCTCGGCGTCGTACTCACCGTCGGCGTCGAAGTCCCACTCGAACGTGAGCTCCGAGTTGGGGGTCTCGGCGTCCGTCGTCGCCGACGCGTCGAACGTCACCTCGAGCGGCGCGGTGCTGCCCGAGATCGGGTCGGCCGAGATGAACGCGCGCGGAGTGCGGTTCTCGGAGCCGTACGTGATCTTGTACAGGCCCGCGTCGGGGTTCTGGCGGAAGAAGCCGTCGCCGTACTCGAGGACGTAGAGGGCGCCGTCAGGGCCGAACTCCATGTCCATGACGTTGTCCCAGATCGGCTGGTTGACCGTCTCGAGGTGGTCGTTCGGCAGGAAGTCCTCGACCGCGGTGACCTCACCGGCGGACGAGAGCTCGTCCATCGTGAAGGCCACCACGTAGTCCTGCGAGAACTCCGCCATGAGCGGGTGCCCGTCCCAGTACTCCGGGAACTTGACGTCGGACTCGAGGTTCTCGTCGTAGCGGTAGATCGGGCCGCCCATGGGCGCCTGACCGCCGCCGCCCAGCTCCACCAGCGGGTCGAGCAGCTCGGGCTGGTCGCCCGGGTTGTCGCCGTAGTAGACCTGCGGCGCGGTGACCGACGGGACCTGGTCGAGACCCGTGTTCCACGTCGAGTTGTTCTCGGGTCCGGCCTCGCAGTCGAATAACTGCGCCCCCGGCGTACCGGTCGCGTAGTCCCACTCGTTGTACGCGGCGTTCGGGCCGTGGCAGTACGGCCAGCCGCCGTTGAGGGGCTCGGTCGTGAGCTGCCACTCCACGTAGCCCATGGGGCCGCGGTCGGCCTGCGCAGCGCCGGCGTCGGGCCCGTAGTCGCCCCAGAAGAGCGAGCCGGACTCGAGGTCGTAGTCGATCCGGAAGGGGTTGCGCACACCCATCACGTAGATCTCTTCACGCACGAGGTCGGACTGCTCGGCGCCGTCGAAGAGGTTGCCCTCGGGAATCGTGTAGGTGCTGTCGGGGCCGACCTCGGTGTCGGCCGCGAGGTCCTCGATCGGGTTGATCCGCAGGATCTTGCCGCGCAGGTCGTTGGTGTTGCCGGCGCCACGTCGGGCGTCGAAGCCGGGGTTCATGCCGGGCGCGTTGTTGATCGGCGCGTAGCCGTTGGCACCCGGGGTGCCGGCGGGGGTGTTGTCACCGGTCGACAGGAACAGGTTGCCCTCGGCGTCCCAGGCCATGTCCGCACCCACGTGGCAGCACTGGCCGCGCTGGGCGTCGACCTTGATGATCTCGCGCTCGGTGGAAAGGTCGAGCGTGGCGGTCTCCGGGTCCCACGTGAACCGGGAGAGCTGGTTGTAGCCGAGCCACTGGTCCCAGTAGCTCTCGTCCTCGCCCGCGGGCAGCGAGTTGGGCGCGCTCCCCTGCGGGGTCGTCTCGGGGTACTCGACCCCCGTCGGCGACGTGCCCTCCATCACGCGGGGCGCGTAGACCATGTAGACGAAGTTGTTCTCCTCGAAGCTCGGGTCGAGGGAGATGCCCTGCAGCCCGTCCTCGGAGTTCGAGTAGACGTCGAGGTCCGCGATCTGCGTGGTCCGCCCGGTCGCCGGGTCGGAGAGCCGCACGACGCCGTCGCGTGCGGTGTGCAGGATGCGCGAGTCGGGCAGCACGGCGAGGTCGATCGGCTCGCCCGTGTTCTTCGAGATCAGGGTCTTCTCGTACTGGTTCCAGTCCGTCGCCGGTTCCTCGGCGGACGGTTGTTCCTCATGGCCGGGGTGCGCGCTCGCCGCGCTGATCGTCAGTGGTACGACCACCGCGGCGGACAGCGCCGCTGCGATGGTTCGGGACAGCCAGCGGCGGCCCATGGTCGGTCTGTGCACAACGTCCTCCTTGACGTGGATCGAGGAGCCGGCGGCCCGGATCGTGTGCAAGGCGTCGTGACCGTTCGTCGTGCCGCCCCGCACGGATCGGTGGACCTCCAGACAGGCTGGGAGCACTCTGCCTCGAGAGCTCCCGTGCGACGGACGAGAGAGATCTCCCGCGTCACGCGATCGACCCTACCCGGCACTTTTGCCGATGCCAATACCAAAGGCGGTAGGTATTCTCGCAGTTGCGTCGTCGCGATGTCTGAAGTAAAGGCCCCGTGGCGATCGGCCGGAACGGGCCTCAGGACGGCACGCGGCCGGGTGGTGCGGGATCGGATCCCGCACCACCCGGCCGTGAGATGCCGCTCGCCGGGGACGTCAGCCGCAGGTCGCGGCGTCGTAGCCCTCCGTGACGGTCGTCGTGGCGCCGTCACCGTCGGTCGCCGTGACGGTCACCTCGCCGGCCCCGACCGACGTCGCGCGCACCGCGAACGACTGGTACGCGTTCTTCCCGGGCTGGACGTCCACGACCTCCCTCGAGCCGTACGGCGTCGTCAGCACGACGTCGACCGGTGCGTCGTCGTCGTTGGTCGCGCGGACGGCCACGTAGACCTTGCCCGCGAGGCACCTCGCCTGCGCCGTCGCCGAGACCTCGGGCCCGACCGGCCCGCCGTCGCCGACCGTGAGGGTGAGCGTCGTCGTCGTCGTGCCGGCCGTGCTCACGTAGTCGGGCAGGACGAGGTCGCCCTGGATGACGTAGACGCCCGGCTGCTCGACGACCGACTCGTCGTAGCCCCACTCGACGCCGATCGCCTGGTTGTCGCGCGAGCCGTCGTTGTACGACACCGCCACCTTCGTGGGCAGCCAGGGCTGCTCGCCGACGTCGACGCTCTGCTCGAACTGTTCGGCGCCCTGGATCGAGATGCCGCCCGGCGAGTCCTCCGGCCGCACGTAGACCTGCGCCTCGGCGATCAGGCCGTACGTCGTGTTGGTCCCGTAGACCGTGAACGGCTCGACGTTGGTCTCCGCCACCATGGCCGGCGTGATCGGCTGCCACGTGAAGTCGACCGTGCCCCGGCGACCGCTCGAGTAGACGACGTCGAGCGCCGCCGGGAGCGTCGGGACCACGCCGGTCACCGTGCGCATCACGACCGGGCTGGCCACGGTGTCCACGGTGTCGCCGTTGACGCGCCACCGCAGGACGCCGGTGCCGGCACCCGTGCCTTGCACGCCGGTGATCCGGACCCGCAGGTACTGCGCCTCGACGGCCTCGAACTCGAGGTGGTTGTACGCGTCGCGCTGGAGCGCGCCCGCGTACGTCGAGCCACCGGTGAGCGTGACGGGCGTCCAGTCGGTGCCGTTCTGCGAGTGCTCGACCACGTACGTGTCCGCGCGCGGCATGCGCGTCCCGCCGTTGTCGTCGTACCAGTAGAGGTCGGTCGACGCGACGAGCACGGGCGACTCCCACGCGTACCGGATCCACGCCGCGTTCTGCGGGCTCGTCCCGTTCGCGGGCTGTCCCCACGTTCCCCAGCCGTTGCCGGCGCCGGGGTTCGAGCTCGCCGGGGTGGTCGCCTCGTTGACGCGCAGCGGGTTCTCCCACGACGCCGACCCGCTCGTCGTGATCGTCGCGAGCGCACCGAACTCGGCCGACGTGGCCTTCTCGGTGAGCTCGACCTCGACGTCGCGCTCGGTCGTGAGCTCGCCGTCGGTGGCGGTGAGCCGGAAGACGTACGTCCCCGGCTCGGTGCCGGTCACCGTGGTCCTGAGCGCTGCGGCGTCGCCGTAGATCACGCCCGCTCCCTCGGGCGCGGAGACGGTCGACCACCCGGAGGTGAGCTCGCCGTCGTCGGGCAGGCCGTCGTCGGTCACCGTGGCGACAAGGCTCGTGGACAGGTTGCCGTCGGTCGAGCGGTCGACGTTCACCGAGACCGTCGGCGCATCGTTGACCACCTCGGGGACGTCCCGACCGGAGTCGAAGACCTGGATCTCCGAGATCGCCGTCCAGAACGACGGCGTGTTCGTGAAGGCGACGCGCACGCGGTCGGTCGTGACCGACTCGAAGAGCGCCTCGTTGAACTTCGGGCCCGGGACCTTGGGCGCCTTGAACGTGTCGGGGACCGTGGTCCAGCCGCCGGAGCCGTCCGGGACCTGGATCGAGTACCGCGACGGCTCGCGATAGCCGTCCACCTGCCGGTCGCTGACGAACCACACCTTGACGTTGTCGAACGACGTCGGCTCGCCGAGGTCGAGCTCGACGTACCCGGTGTCGCCCTCGGTCCCGTAGTTGCCCCAGTAGGGCTCGTTGACGGTCGTGCCGTCGGTGACCGCGTCGAGGGACACGGGCTGCTCGGTCGTGCTGATCGCGCCCGGGGTGTAGTTCATCGACCCCGTGCTCCAGCCGGGCGTGTGGAACTGGCGCCACGGCGTCGGCCGCGGACCCTCCTGCGTCGCGGACGACGACAGCTCGGCGCCGAGCGCCAGGTTCTCCGCGTCCTCGGTGAGGTCGATGCCGGCCGTCTTCAGGTACGACACGACGCGCTCGTCGTCGATCGGGGTGTCGACGGCCGTGGGCACGTCGGCGCCCGTGTCGTCGACGACCTCCACGGTGAGGCCCTCGTCGGACTCGACGACCGCGTTGGTCGCCGGGTCGTAAACGAACCGGCCGAGCGCGTCGGCGGTCACCTTGCGCTCGCCGTCGACGAACAGCGAGTAGCCCTCGCCGAGGCCGTAGTGCGAGCCGTCCTCGTCCCACACGATCGTGACGTCGTGGCCGTGGTACCGCAGGTTGTTGACCATGAAGTGGTCGTACCCGAGGTCGATCGGCCAGAGCTCGATCTTGTCGTCGGACCGCGGCTGGATGCCGCCCATGTCCTCGACGTAGATGTAGTTCATGTTCCCGAGCATCACGTGGTTCGGGTTGTTGCGGTTGTACGTCTGCGTGGCCGGGTTCCAGCTCGAGTAGTACTCGGCCTGGTTCGGCGCGCGCAGGTCGCCGCCCGGGTAGACGCTCCACGCCATCCAGTCGAGCAGCCGTGCGGCGTACTCGGGCGTCACGTACTTCTGGTCGGGGTCGTAGTGCCGCAGCGCGGAGCGCACGGCCCGGTACTGCACGGTGAAGTTGATGTTGGAGAAGTTGTTCGACCCGCCGATGTTGTACTTCGTCTTGTCGTACTGGTTCGCCGTGTAGAACGGGAAGATCGGGAAGTTGTCCCCGTAGCGCAGGAAGCGGAACCCGTCGACGTACTGCTCGGCGTCCTCGACCGGGATGAGGTCCTGGGCGTAGACGTCGTACAGGTTGGACTCGCGCGCCGGGATGAGGTCCCGCTCGGACTCCGGGAGCGGGTTCACCGCACCGTTGTTCGAGGTCGGGGCCGACTGCGCGCCGTGCGACGTGCCCGCGAGGAACATGCGTGCCGACTCGCTCCAGAGCCGGTCCAGGACCGCCGTCCGGATCTCGTCCGCCTGGGTCTGCATCTCGGCGACCTTGGCGTCGTCGGCGCCGGACATGGCGTACAGCTGCGCGGCCGCGTCGAAGTCGCCCCAGACGTAGGCCGACTCGGGCCGCTCGATCGTGCGCGCGCCCGGTGCCCCGGCGTTCACCTTGGGGAACCCGAACGAGATGGCGTCCGAGTCGTTGCCGGGCATGTAGTTCGTGTCGTACGCGATGAGGTGGTCGTCGTTGCCGTCGTAGTGCTCGAGCTGGCCCTTGCCGTCGCCCTCGAAGTACGTCGCGAAGCGCTCGGCGACCGCCGGACCGCCGCCGTGCACGTTGTACGCCTCGAGGCCCGCGGTGCCGAGGTACTGCGAGTAGTGGTTGTTCCAGCTCGTGTGCCCCGGGCTGTCGAGGAACGCCGACGAGCCGGACAGCTCGCCGATGTTGAGGATCTGCCCGTACCCGAGGTAGGGGTTGCGGATCCACTTCGTGTCCTGCAGGTGCATCGGCTGCGTGAGGGCTACCGAGTTCTGGTACAGGTTCACGCCCTCGATCGTCGTCGGGTACTGGTACACGTAGCCGGGCTCGTCGGTGTCGAGGCTGTTGTAGCGCTCGCCCCACCAGCGGTAGACGATCGCCTTCTCGATGGCGTCGCTCGGCACGTCGATGTACGGGATGTCCTGCGCCCACTGCCGGTTGAACGCCGTGACACCGTCACGGAACGCCTCGGCCGGCGCCATCGCCGCGTACTGGTCGAACTGCTCGAACGACTGCGGCAGTGCGGCCGACCCGAGGACGCCCACGACCGACAGCTCGACGGACCCGCCCGCAGGCACCGTCACGGCACGGTCCAGGTTCGTGCCCGACCGCTCGAAGCCCTCGGCCTTCAGGCCGACCGTCACGGTGGACCAGGGCGTGTCGACCAGGCCGTTGTTCGCACCGCTCGTCAGGGTGCGCGTGCCGGTCAGCTCGTCGGCCGCGTCGGTCGACGTCGTCGCGAGCGGCGATGCCGCGCGGACCGTGAACGACGCGTCGGCCGCGCCCGGGTTGGTGAACGTGATCGTCGTGAGCGCCACGTTGTCGTACGTGACGAGCTTCCTGAGGTCGGCCGTGACACCTGTGGTGCCGACCGTATACCGCGCCTTCGCGTGGCTCGGTGCGTTGAACCGCTGCGCCCCGACCTCGGTCACGGTCTGCCCCGGGACCGTCACGGTGTAGAGGTTGCCGAGGTTGTTCGGCCCGCCCGCGAAGGCGGACCCGGCGAAGCCCATGACGTTCCAGTTGCTGTTGCCCCGCAGGTAGAGCGAGCGCCCGCGCGTCTGGAGCACCCCGTTGCCCTGCGTCCCGCTGACCCCCAGGACGCGGTCCAGGTAGTAGTCGGTGCCCCCCGCGGCCAGGTCCTTGTCGAAGATCGACCCGTGCATGGACCCCGCGGTCCACGGGACACCGGGCGCGAGCGCCGCGCTGGCGGCGTCGAGGCCCGTGTACGTGGGGTCACCGATGTCCATCGAGTCGGTCTCGCCGTTCGTGTACACCCCCACGTCGCTCTCGTTGCCCGGCAGCACGTCGGCGTGCGCGGACGCCGGTACCAGCGCGACGCCCGTGACGGCGAGCGCGCCCGTCATCGCCGAGGCGACGACCCTTCTCAACGTTCTCCCCGACATCACTGTGTCCTCTCCATCGGGAACCGGAACGGGACAGGGCACCGTCGCCGACGCGTCGGCGCGGGACGACGACGTCCCGTGCCGCGCCCCGTCGCACCCGCGACGACCACGCACCCTGCTCGCGTCCCGTCCTCCAGACGTCCCCGCCCGGGACGACGGCGCAGCGGGGGTGAGCGCTTCAGCGCGCCACCCCGTGCCACCGCCCCGTGAGCACCTGGGCCGTCTCGACGACGAGATCGCCAGCCGCTCGTCAGTCAACCAGCCCGACCACTCGACCGCAATGGTTTTCGGTGAAGCGAGCGGCAGGCGTCGACGTCGAGGCCCGACCGCAGATCGGCCAGTTCTCCCGGATCGGCGCCATTCCGCGCCCCAGAGATCAGCGGGGAGGCATCACGGATCCGCAGCGTCTCGCGTGTCGCTCGAAACATCACGGAGGGGTTTTCGGTCCGCGGTGACCCGGGTGCCGCGGATCCGCCGTCGACGAGGTGCCCTCAGCCCGCCGGCTCGGCCGGCTGCTCGGCCGGCTTCGGGGTCTCGGCCGGCTTCGGGGTCTCGGCCGGCGCCGGGGTCTCGGTCGGTGCGGGGGTCTCGGTCGGTGCGGGCTTCTCGGTCGGTGCGGGCGTCTCGGTCGGCGTGGGCCCGAGGATCGTGAACGTGGCGGGGTCGCTCGTCGCCCCCTCGACAGCGGCGACGCTCACGAGCGCCGTGTACGTGCCGGGCCCTGCGACGGGCTGGTCGGGCGCGCAGCCCTCCGCGGAACGGCGCATGTCCCACCGCACGGTCGCCGACACCTCGTCCCCCCGGCTCATGAGCAGGAGGTTGTCGCCGGACGCGCAGTGCGCCGACGACCACACGAGCTCGTCCCCGGCGCGCACGAGCACCTGGCGTACCGCGTCGGAGCCGTCGACGAGGCACGGCCGCGCCCCGACGTGGCGCATCGTCACCGCGAGCTCCACGGCCTCGTTCTCGGTGAACTCGCTCTTCGCGGGGGCGACGGTGAGCTCGAGGGATGCGGCGCCGCAGTCCTGGGGGGGCCCTGCCGCCTCGGGCGTGGGTGGTGCCGAGCGCCCCTCCTGCGGCGCGCCGTCGCCCGAGAGCATCGGCTGCACGGCCCGGACGACGACCTGCCCGAGCAGGACGAGCGCCACGACGAGAGCGGCGAGGAGCGCGAGCGCCACGACGCGGCGGCGCCAGAGGACGCCCCGTGGGGGTCGGGCGTCGGCACCTCTCGGGGTGCTGCTCGTCCGCGGCGTGCTCAACGAGGGCCTCCAGGTCACGGGCTGTCGATGGTCGTCCAGGGGTCGGCCGATACCGCTCGACCCCGCTCGTGCCCACGCTAGTTCCGCGCGCGCCGATGCCGACCGAGCCGCGCCGAGGCGCCCCGACCTCGGGGCACAATGGGGCCGTGGCCGGGGCCCTCGACGTCCCGACAGCCGCTCGACGCCCCGCCAACCGCCACCGCCACCAGGAGGGCCGCCCAGGTGCCCGACACGCTCGACCGCAGGCCGTCCGTGGACGCTCACGCCGAGCTGCGCGGCGCCGTCGGGCGGTGGTTCCGGCGCACGGCCCGGGACCTGCCGTGGCGCGCGGACGACCGGACCGCGTGGGGCGTGCTGGTCAGCGAGGTCATGCTCCAGCAGACGCCGGTCGTCCGGGTCGAGCCCGTGTGGCGCGAGTGGATGGAGCGCTGGCCCACCCCGGCCGACCTCGCGGACGCCCCGACGGCGGACGTCCTGCGCGCGTGGGGACGCCTGGGCTACCCGCGCCGCGCGCTGCGCCTGCAGGACTGCGCGCGGGCCGTCGTCGACCACCACGACGGCGAGGTGCCGACCGGCGAGGAGGCGCTGCGCGCGCTGCCGGGGATCGGCGAGTACACCGCCGCGGCCGTCACCGCGTTCGCCCACGGCCGTCACGCCGTGGTCGTCGACACGAACGTGCGGCGCGTCCTCGCGCGGGCGGTCGACGGCGTCGCGCTCCCCGCGCCGTCGTACACGGCGGCGGAGCGGCGCCTCGCCCACGCCACCGCGCCCGCGGACGACGACGCAGCGACGCTGTGGGCCGCCGCGTCCATGGAGCTCGGCGCGCTCGTGTGCACCGCCCGCGCGCCTCGGTGCGGCGCGTGCCCCGTCGCGGACCTGTGCGCGTGGCGGCGCGCGGGCCGGCCCGCGGACGCCCACGCGGGCCGACGCCGCACCCAGGCCTGGGCGGGCACGGACCGCCAGGTCCGGGGCCGGGTGATGGGCCTGCTGCGCGAGGCCCCGGGGCCGGTCCCCCGGGACGTCGTCACGGGGTCGTGGCCCGACGCCGCGCAGCTCGACCGGTGCGTCGCGAGCCTCGTGGAAGACGGCCTGGTCGAGCAGGACGGCGACGCGTACCGCCTGCCGGCCTGAGCGCGCCCGGCTCAGCGTGCCCGCCGGCTCAGGTCGTCGGGAGCCAGACCCGCATCGTCGACGGTCCGCGGCTCGCCCAGTCGTGGTAGGCGACGAGCGGCACGTCGATCCCCGCCACCCCGTCCTCCTCGTCGCGAGCGCCGGGGCGTGCGCCGCCCGGCGCGTACGGCCACGGGGCGGTCCGCCCGTGCTCGACGACGACACCCCGCACGACGACGCGCCCGTCGACCTCACGGGGCGGCACCGAGGGGTCGACGCGCAGGTCGGCGACGTCGCGGCCGCCGGGCAGGTCGACCGACTCGACGCACAGCACCTCGGGCCCGCGCTGCACGGCGACGCAGCCGCGGACCGCGTCGATCCGGTCGTCGGGACGCAGGAAGCGCGGCGACGTGTCGAGGTCGAGGACGACGACGCTGCCCTCCCGCAGGTCCGGCACGGCCACCGAGCCCGCGGGCACCGTGCGCTCCGCCCCGTCGTCCACGGTGAGCGTCGCGGTCGGCGACCACGCGGGGACGCGCAGCGTCAGCGCCCAGCGGCCCGCGGGCGCCTCGACGACCCGCACGCGCACGCGCCCGTCCGCCGGGTAGGCCGTCTCGACGTCCACGGCGACCGCCGCCCCGGACGGGAGGGTCGCGCGCACCTCGCTCGTCGCGTACTGGTGGAGCTGCAGGCCGCCGTGGTCGACGGTCGCGACGTACGCCGCGAGGCTCGCGAACGTGCGGGCGACGTTCGGCGGGCAGCACGAGACGTGGAACCACGGGGCGCGCAGGGACGACTCGGCGCGCGCGCTCGCGACGTCGGTCGCGGCGGGCTCCCCCGGGACGCGCTGGTGGAGCGTGTTCGCGTAGTAGAAGGCCCGGCCGTCGTCCGCGGGCGACGTCGCGACGACGTTGAACAGCGCGCGCTCGATCGCGTCGGCGTACCGCGCGTCCCCCCGCGCGAGCAGCAGCCGCCACGCGACCATGACCGACCCCACGGCGGCGCACGTCTCGGAGTAGGCGCGGTCGGGCGGGAGGACGAAGTCCTCGCCGAACGCCTCGTCCTGGTGGTGCGAGCCCTGCCCGCCGGTGACGTACGTGCGCGCCGCTGTCGTCCGTGCCCACTGCCGGGCGACGGCCTCGACGAGCGCGTCGTCGCGCGAGTCCACCCCGACGTCGAGCGCACCGGCCGCCAGATAGTTCGCGCGCACCGCGTGGCCGCGGAACACCTCGGCGTCGCGCACGGGCACGTCGTCCTGGTAGTAGGAGCGCCCCCACTCGATGTCGGCGAGCGTCCCGTGCCCGCGGCGCTCGACGAACAGCGCGGCCTGGCGCAAGTACCGCGGCTCGTCGAGCGCGCGGCCCAGCTCGGCGAGGCCGACCTCGATCTCGGCGTGGCCGCACACGCCCTGGTTTCCCGCCGGCCCGAACGTCTCGCAGACGTGGTCCGCCGACGCGCGGGCGACCTGGACGAGCAGGTCGCCCGGGTGGCCCGTGCGGGCGCGGGCGACCGCCGCCTGCAGGAGGTGGCCCTGGCAGTACAGCTCGTGGCCCCACTCGAGGTCGGAGTACCGCGCGCCCTGCCCGGGGCGGCCGAACATCGTGCTGACGTACCCGTCGGGGTCCTGGGCGGCCGCGACGCGCCGCACGATCGCGTCGAAGCGCTCCTCGAGCCCGAGGTCCGGGTGACGGCCGAGCTCCCACGCCATCGCCTCGAGCAGCTTGTACACCTCGGAGTCGCTGAACTCCCGGCCGCGGCGTCCCTCGGGGAGCCCGCCCTGCGCCGCGAGGTCGAAGTTCGGCAGCCAGCCCTCGCGCTCGAGCCAGTGCTCGATGTGCCCGAGGGTCGCGGTGCGGTTCACGTCCTGGCGCCGTGCCCAGAAGCCGTCGGTGATCCGCACCTCCGCGAGGCCGAGCGGCTGCAGGCGCCCGGAGGCGGGGACGACCGGCCGCCCGCCGTCGCCCGCGGGGGCGGCGCCGGTGGGCGGGGTCGCGGCCGGGCGCGACGGGGTCATGGTCATGGGGGAACCTCCGGGGGCGGCGCGTCCGCCCGGGTCGTCGGGGAGGCCGCCCGGGGGCGGCGGCGGGTTCGGGGACGGCGTCGTGGACGCCCGGTCGTCGGTCATCCCTTCAGCGCGCCGGACATGAAGCCCCGCACGTAGTGGCGCTGGAGGAGCAGGAACAGGACGATGCACGGGACGGCGAGCACGACGACGCCCGCCTGGGTCGCGCCGTAGTCGACGATGCCCATGACCTGCTGACGCATGTTCGCGACGGCGAGCGGCAGGGGCGCCTTCGTGGAGTCGGTGATGAGGATGAGGGGTGCGACGAAGTCGTTCCACGCCGCGAGGAACGCGAACAGCCCGACCGTGATGAGCCCCGGCTTGACCGCGGGCAGCAGCACGCGCCACAGCGCGCCGAACGACGAGCAGCCGTCCACGAGCGCGGCCTCGTCGAGCTCGCGCGGCACGGACTCGAAGGAGATGCGCATCATGAACGTGGCGAAGGGCAGCTGGAACATCGCGAGCACGAGCGCGAGCCCGACGAGCGAGTTCTGCAGGCCGATCTCGTTGAGCAGCACGTACAGCGGGATGAGCAGCGTCGCGTACGGGACCATGAGGATCGCGAGGGTCACGAGGAACAGCACGTCGCGCCCGGGGAAGCGGAAGCGCGCGAACGCGTACCCGCCGAGCAGCGAGACGCCGAGCGTGAAGAGCACGGTGAGCCCCGAGACGACGACCGAGTTCCACAGGTACTGGACGATCCCGGCCTGGTAGCCCGCGAGCGTCACGTAGTTGCCGAAGCCCCACCCGTCGACCTGGTTGGAGCCGGGCTGCGGCGAGACCGACGCGACGCCCGCCCACACCAGGGGGAAGAGGAAGACGAGCGCGAGCCCGCCCGTGAGGACCCAGTACGGGGTGCGCGTGGCGACGCCGGCGATGCGGGCGCGCGGGGCCCGTGCCCGCGGCGTCGGCCGGGCGGGGGCCGGTGCGGTGGCGGTTCCGGTCATGTCACTTCTCCTCGGGGGCGCGCATCGCACGGATCTGCGCGAGGTTGATGAGGACGAGGGCGGCGAGCACGATGATCGACAGCGCGGCCGCGACGCCCAGGTCGTTCTGTCCCTGGAAGGCCACGTTGTAGATGAGCTGGACCACGGTGATCGTGCTGTTGTCCGGGCCGCCCTTCGTGAGGATGTAGAACTGGTCGAACGCGAGCAGCGACCCGGTGACGCAGAGGATCGTGCACAGCGCGAGCGACGGGCGCAGCAGCGGGAGCGTCACGCGCGAGAAGGTCTGCCAGCGGCTCGCGCCGTCCATGCGCGCGGCCTCGTACACCTCGTGCGGGATGCCCTGCAGCCCCACCATGAGCAGGAGCATGTAGAACCCGGCGAAGCGCCAGACGACGAGGAACACCGTCGACCACAGCGCGCCCTCGGGCGTGCCGAGGAACGACACGGGCTCGTCGACGACGCCGAGCGCCTCCAGCACGGGCGAGATGGGCCCGACCTGCGGCGAGTACAGCGCGTAGAACAGGAGCGACGCCGACGCGAGCCCGAGCGCGCTCGGCACGAGGACCGCGGTGCGCAGGAAGCTCTTCCAGCGCGAGGCCTCCTGCACGAGGAGCGCGAGGCCGAGCCCCAGCCCGATGAGCAGGACGGTCGCGATGACCGTGTACTTCAGCGTGAAGACGACCGAGTCCCAGAAGAACCGGTTGTCGACGGCGTCCTGGAAGTTCTCGGGGAAGTTCGGCCCCTGGTTGCCGGCCAGGAGCGGCCAGTCGGACGCGGACATCTGGCCGACGAGGAGCACGGGGAGCACGAAGAAGACGAGGACGAAGATCGCGGTCGGCGCGGCATAGGCCCAGCCGCGCGAGGCCTGATGCCGACCGGGCCGCCGACGCCGGCCGGTGGCCGGGGGCGGCGGGGTCCCGGGCCCCACGGTGTCGCTCGAGAGCGGGAGCTGCACCGGCGTGGTCCGTCGGGACGACGGCGGAGGTGCGGACTGCACGGACATGACGGTCTCCAGGAAGGTGCCGAGGGAAGGCGTGCGGGGCGCGCCGCCGTCGCCCGGCGTCCGGGCGACGGCGGCGCCGTCCTGCTACTGGGAGAGCACCGCGGTGATCTCCTCGTTGTCCTCCTCGATGCTCGACGCGTCCTCGAACACGGCGTTGCGGACGAGCGTGAGCCACGGGCTGTTCGGCGCGTTGAACGCCTGCTGGAAGTTGCGCGCGACGGGCGTGCGACCGGCGGCGGCGACCTCGTTGATCGTCACGACGCGCGGGTCGGCCGAGGAGTACTCGTTGTCGACCAGGTCGGCGCGCGAGACGACGTCGCCGTTCTGCGCGAGGACCTCGACCTGCGCCTCCTCCGACATCAGCCAGGACAGGAAGTTCCAGGCCTGGTCGGCCTTCACGCTGTCCTTGGAGATGCCGATGCCGTCGCCGCCGACGAAGGTCGAGCTGCCGCCGCCCGGTCCGGGGATCGGCGCGACACCCACGTCGACGGTCTCGTCCGCCGTCGACAGGAGCGTCGCCGGGTACGGCATGACGCCGATCTTGCCCTCCTGGAAGGGTGCGACCCACGTCGCACCGGTCTCGTCGCGCGTGCCGGCACCGACGGCGTCGGAGTCGACGAGGTCCTTGTAGACGGCGTAGACCTCCTGCGCGGTGTCGCTCGCGAGGAGCGACTCCGTGCCCTCCGCGTTCATGACGTCCTCGTCCGCGGCCCAGATCGACGGGAACCACGTGAACACCAGGCACCCGCCGCAGTTGCCGCCGAAGAAGGTGCCGTCGACGCCGCCGCCGAGAGCGTCGACCGCCTTCGCCTGCTCGGCGAACTCCTCGAGCGACGTCGGCCCGGCCTCCGGGTCGAGGCCGGCCTGCTCGTAGAGGTCCTTGTTGTAGAAGAGGACCGACACGTCCAGCACGAAGGGCAGGACGTGCTCCGCGTCCTCGGAGGTGCCGGCCTCGAGGTGGCCAGCGTTGATCTCGTCCGCGAAGTCCAGCTGGTCGATGCGGCTCGTCACGTCCTGGAAGAGGCCCTGCTCGACCCAGTTCGGCACGTACACGATGTCGGCCGCGAAGAGGTCGGGCAGACCGTCGCTGCCCGCCGCGGCACCGACCTTGGCGACGTAGTCGTCGTTGGGGACGATGGTCAGCTCGACCTGGTTCTCGTGGCTCTCGTTGTAGGCGTCCACGAGCAGGTTCGCCTGCTTCTCCAGCGGTGCTCGCGTCCACAGCGTGAGCGTGCTGCCGTCGTCGACGCCCTCGGCACCTCCGGCGCCGGCGGTCGCGGGGGCGTCGTCGCCCCCGTCGGAGCCGCCGCACGCGGCGAGGCCGAGAGCGGTCAGGCCGATCACCAGCGTCGAGGCCGCGGCCTTCGTCGCCGTCGTCCTGCGGTGGTTCGTCATCTCGCGTCTCCTGTACTCGTCGTCGAGCCCGATGCGCTCGCCCAGCAGGTCCGCCGGACGTCCGAACGCCTTTTCGGTCCGGGTGTCGCCGCCGGGATCGTCGCCTGGCCGTCCTGCCCCGCTGACGGCTAGTCTTCGATGCTCCAGGGCCCCACCGGGCCGGTTCTGCACGATCTCCACTTGACCGAAAGCACCCGAAAAGGTTTTCTGAATCTAGGACAGCCGCGCGGAGCCGTCAAGCGGTGCGCAGGGTTACAGTTCGATCACGGCACTCGGTCGACGGCGACCACGCCGTGGGACCAGGAGGGGGCACGGCCTCATGACCACCCAGAACGGCAGCGCGACGCCGCGCGCCGCGACGCTGACCGACGTGGCCCGCCTCGCCGGCGTCTCGATCGCCACGGCGTCCAAGGCGATCAACGGGCGCGACCAGGTGAAGGCCGAGACGCGCCTGCGCGTCCTCGAGGCGGCGGAACGGCTCTCGTTCGCGCCGAACGCGCTCGCGCGCGGGCTCCTCAAGGGCCGCACGGGCACCGTCGGGCTGCTCACGAGCGACCTCGAGGGCCGCTTCTCGATCCCGGTGCTCATGGGGGCCGAGGACGCGTTCGGTGCCGGTCGCGTCTCGGTCTTCCTGTGCGACGCGCGGGGTGACGCCATCCGCGAGCAGCACCACGTCCGCGCGCTGCTGTCGCGACGGGTCGACGGCCTCATCGTCGTGGGCTCGCGCACCGACCCGCGACCGCCCCTGAGCGCCGAGATCCCGGTCCCGGTGGTCTACGCCTACGCCCCCTCGGAGGAGCCCGGGGACGTGTCGATCACCGCCGACAACGTGGGCGCCGGGCGGCTCGCGGTCGAGCACCTCCTCGCGTGCGGACGACGCCGCGTGGCCCACGTGTCGGGCGACCCCGGCTACCAGGCGGCCCAGGACCGCGCCGCCGGCGCACAGTCCGCGCTGGCCGCCGCCGGGCTCGAGGTCGTCGGCGGGCACACGTACTTCGGCTCGTGGAGCGAGGGCTGGGGCCGGGGCGCGGCCCGCATGGTCGTCGAGCAGCACCCCGACGTCGACGGGTTCTTCTGCGGCAGCGACCAGATCGCGCGCGGCGTGCTCGACGCGCTGCGCGAGCTCGGCCGCGACGTCCCCGGGGAGGTGTCCGTCATCGGCTTCGACAACTGGGAGGTGCTCTCCGCGAACGCGCGACCGCAGCTGACGAGCGTCGACATGAACCTCGAGCGGCTCGGCCGCGTGGCCGCCCAGCGACTCTTCGCCGCGATCGACGGGACGGTGCGGCCGGGCATCGAGGAGCTCCCGTGCCGCGTCGTCACCCGCGCGTCGACGGCGCCCATCGCCTGAGCCTGGCGGGCGAGCTCAGTCGAGCTCAGTCGAGCTCGAGGAGCATGCGCGTGTTGCCGAGCGTGTTCGGCTTCACGCGCGCGAGGTCGAGGAACTCCGCGACGCCGTCGTCGTGCGAGCGCAGCAGCTCGGCGTAGACGTCGTGCGTGACCGGGGTCCCGTCGATCGGCCGGAAGCCGTGCCGCACGAAGAAGTCGACCTCGAACGTCAGGCAGAAGACACGGCGCAGCCCGAGCGCCCGGGCGCGGGCGAGGAGCTCCACGACGAGCGCGTGTCCCACGCGGTGCCCGCGCCAGGCCGGGTCCACGGCGAGCGTGCGGATCTCGGCGAGGTCGTCCCACATGACGTGGAGCGCCCCGCAGCCGACCACCTCAGGAGCCGCGCCGGGCTGCGCGGCCGGGCGGACGGCGTCGGCCACGACGAACTCCTGCACGGCCTCGTAGTAGCCGACCATCTCCTTCGCGAGGAGGATGCGCGCCTCGGCGTACGGCTGGACGAGAGCCCGGATCGACCGGACGTCCGCGGGGAGCGCGGGGCGCACGCGGACCCCCGTGGGGTCGGGGCGCGCGTCGTCGGCGGGGGGCGTCAGCACGACGTCACTGTACGACGATCCGGCCTCTACTGCATACTCACGCAGGCGAGTGCATACCTGCTCATGCGCTCGCGACGAGCCGCGACGCGGTGATCTCGTCGATCACCAGGTCCGTCACCACGCCGGCGCGCAGCGCCGCCCGCAGCGGCGCGACCTTGTTGTCCCCCGCCACGACGCACACGCGTCGCGGGACGCGGCGCAGCTCGTCCGGCGCCGGACCCGTGGCGCGCGCGTTGAGCGCGATGTCGCGATAGGTCCCGTCCGGCCGCAGGAACACGGTGCACACGTCGCCGACCACGCCCTCGCCGTCGAGCACCGCGATGTCCTCCCGCTCCAGGTAGCCCGCGGAGTAGACGTGCGAGGGCACGCCGCCGGCGACCGCCCCCACCGAGAAGAGCGCGATGTCCGCCCGGCGCTGGACATCCAGCACGCGCCGCACCGACCGCTCGCGCCACATCGCCTGCTTGGTCTCGGCGTAGTCGAAGAACGCCGGCACCGGGAAATGGTGCACGTGCGCGTCGAACGCGGTCCCGAACCCGGCGATGAGGTCACCCGCGTAGTGCACCCCGGACGTGCGCGTGTTCGCGGCGCCGTTGAGCTGCACGACGGCACTGCCGCGCGTCGGCTTGCGGGGCAGGTGCCGCGAGACGGCGGAGAGCGTCGTGCCCCACGCGATGCCGAGGACCATGTCGGAGTCGAACCACGTCGAGAGCAGGCGCGCCGTCGTCATCGCCACCTGCTCGAGCCGGTCGACCTGCGGCGCCTGGTCCGGGACGGGGACGACGTAGGCGTCGATCCCCCACGTGCTCGCGACGTGCTGGCCGAGACCCGGCGCGCGGCTCTGCGTCGGCCGCAGCGAGATCTCGACCAGGCCGGTCTCGCGGGCGCGCTTCACGAGCCGCGACACGGTCGACCGCGACGTGCGCAGGTGCTTCGCGATCGCCTCCATCTTCATGTCCTGCAGGTAGTACATCGACGCTGCGCGCAGCACGTCCTGCTCTCGGTCGACCATCACGGCTCCGTCCGTCGGGAACCCCCATTCTGCACGTTCGTGCACAGGGCTTGCGCGTCCGTTCGGGCCGTGGTGGTGTGAAGGGCGTGCGAGGACGCGACGGTCCGCCCGGACCAGGACGTTTCCGGCTCGCGCGCCTCGGTCGTGCGTGGGAACGTCGGCTGTGAGCGTCACCTGAGCGGTACCTGAGCGGCGTACGACGCCGCAGCGGTCGCGTCGGCGTCCCGCACGCAGGACGACACGGACGGGAAGAGGTTGGACGGATGGCATCCACGAGACTCACCGCGGACTCGCGTCGCCAGGCGCTCGCAGCGCTCGAGGCGAGCACGAGCGCCGACGCCGAGCTGGACGTCCTCGTCATCGGTGGCGGTGTGACCGGGGCCGGCATCGCCCTCGACGCGGTGACCCGCGGGCTCTCGACGGCGATCGTCGAGGCCCAGGACTGGGCCGCCGGGACGTCGAGCCGGTCGAGCAAGCTCGTCCACGGCGGCCTGCGGTACCTGCAGATGCTCGACTTCCACCTCGTGCACGAGGCGCTCACCGAGCGCGACCTGCTCCTCAAGGAGATCGCGCCCCACCTCGTCCGCCCCGTCCCGTTCCTCTACCCCCTCGAGCACCGCGTCTGGGAACGCGCCTACGTCGGCGCCGGCATCGCCCTGTACGACACGCTCGCGAGCGTCGCCCCTGGCAAACGCGCCCTCCCGTTCCACCGGCACCTGAGCCGGAGCCGCATGGAGAAGAAGTTCCCCGATCTCGCGCACGACGCGGCGGTCGGCGCGGTGCAGTACTGGGACGCGTCCGTCGACGACGCCCGCCTCGTGAGCACGCTCGTGCGCACCGCCGCCTCGTACGGCGCGCACGCGGCGTCGCGCACGCAGGTGGTCTCCCTCACCAAGGGCGCGACCGGCGCGGTCAACGGCGCGGTGCTCGTCGACCTCGAGACCGGCCACGAGCTCACCGTCCGCGCACGCTCGGTCATCAACGCGACCGGCGTCTGGACCGAGGACACCGAGGCGCTCGCCGGTTCCGAGGGCGGACTGCGCGTGCTCGCCTCCAAGGGCATCCACATCGTCGTCCCGCGCGAGCGCATCAAGGGGCAGGTCGGGCTGATCCTGCAGACCGAGAAGTCGGTCCTGTTCGTCATCCCGTGGTCGCGCTACTGGGTCGTCGGCACCACGGACACCCCGTGGGAGCAGGAGCTGCAGCACCCCGTCGCGACGTCCGCCGACATCGACTACGTGCTCGAGCACGCCAACGCCGTGCTGGCCCACCCGCTCACGCGCGACGACATCATCGGCACGTGGGCCGGCCTGCGCCCGCTCCTGCAGCCCGGCACCAAGGAGGGCACGAGCTCCGCCAAGGTGTCGCGCGAGCACACCGTCGCCTCGCCGACGCCGGGCCTCACCGTCATCGCCGGCGGCAAGCTCACGACCTACCGGGTCATGGCCAAGGACGCCGTCGACTTCGCGATCGGCCAGCGCGCGAGCGCCCTCGGGTCCATCACCCACAAGGTCCCCCTGCTCGGCGCCGTCGGGCTCGACGCCGTGCGTCGCCAGGCGCGGCCCTGGGCGTCGCGCTACCGCTGGACGCCCGCGATGGTCGACCACCTGCTGCACCGGTACGGCTCGAACCTGCGCGAGATCGTCGAGCTGTGCGAGGAGCAGCCGGACCTCGCGACGCCGCTCGAGCACGCGCCCGCCTACCTGCGCGCGGAGATCGCGTACGGCGTGTCCCACGAGGGCGCCTTGCACCTCGAGGACCTGCTGCTGCACCGGACGCGGCTCAACTACGAGGTCGCGGACCGCGGGCTCGCCGCCCTCCCGGAGATCGCCGAGATCGCGGCTGGTCTCCTCGGCTGGGACGACGCGACGCGGGACGCCGAGGTCCGCAGCTACACCGACCGCGCGAACGCCGAGGCCGCCGCCGAGCAGCAGCCGGACGACGACGCGGCCGAGCGCACCCGCCTCGCGGTCGACGACGTCGCCCCGCTCCAGCCGCTGCGGGACAGCTGAGCGGGCAACGAGACATCCCGGGCGCACCGCGACCCGGGCCGGTTGAGACAGAGCAGTCCACCACGAAAGAGAGCGCACCATGGATCAACTCCTCATGAACGCCTTCTGGTCCGAGGTCCTCGGAACGGCGACCCTGATCCTCCTCGGCGCGGGCGTCGTCGCGAACGTCGTCCTGCCGAGGAGCAAGGGCTTCAACGGCGGCTGGCTCCTCATCAACTTCGGATGGGGCCTCGCCGTGTTCGCGGGTGTGTTCGTCGCCTTCAAGTCGGGCGCCCACCTCAACCCCGCGGTGACGATCGGGCTCTTCGCCGCGGACATGCCGTTCGCCACGCTCACCGGGCCTGAGGGCGCGGTGACGGCGACGATCGAACCGACCGTCGGCAACATGTTCATGTACTTCGGCGCGGAGCTGCTCGGCGCGATCATCGGCGCCGTCCTCGCGTACCTCGCCTACAAGAAGCACTTCGACGAGGACGCGCCCGCCGCCACGAAGCTCGCCGTGTTCTCGACCGGCCCGGAGATCCGCTCCTACGGATGGAACTTCGTCACCGAGGTCCTCGCGACGTTCGTGCTGGTGTTCTTCGTCGTCGTCTCGGGCAGGACGCCGTCCGGGCTCGGTCCGCTCGCCGTCGCGCTCATCGTCGTCGGCATCGGCGCGAGCCTCGGTGGCCCGACGGGGTACGCCATCAACCCTGCCCGCGACCTCGGCCCGCGCATCGCCCACGCCCTGCTGCCGATCCGCGGCAAGGGGTCGAGCGACTGGGCCTACTCGTGGGTCCCGGTCGCCGGTCCGCTGGTCGGCGGCGTCCTCGCCGGCCTCCTCGGCGGCGTCTACGCCTAGGTCGCCCGTCGCGTGACCGGGGTGCCGGGGGCCACCCCGGTCAGGCGGCCACGCGGCGTCGGGCACCCGTGACCGACGCCGCGACCCTGACCAACCCGACCCGCATCAACTTCCCCGTACACCACACCGACGTGAAGGACTGAACTCACCATGGCCGACTACGTTCTCGCCATCGACCAGGGGACCACGAGCTCCCGGGCCATCGTCTTCAACCACTCCGGGGAGATCGTCTCCACGGGCCAGCTCGAGCACGACCAGATCTTCCCCCGCGCCGGGTGGGTGGAGCACAACCCGGAGCAGATCTGGAACAACGTGCGCGAGGCCGTGGGCCTGGCGCTGACCCGGGCGAACGTCACCCACAACGACATCGCCGCCGTCGGCATCACCAACCAGCGTGAGACGGCCGTCGTCTGGGACAAGACCACCGGCAAGCCCGTGTACAACGCCATCGTCTGGCAGGACACCCGCACGCAGAAGATCGTCGACGAGCTCGGTGGTTCGGACGGCCCCGAGAAGTACAAGTCGATCGTCGGTCTGCCGCTCGCCACCTACTTCTCCGGGCCGAAGGTCAAGTGGATCCTCGACAATGTCGAGGGAGCGCGCGAGAAGGCCGAGGCCGGCGACCTCGTCTTCGGCAACACCGACACCTGGACCCTGTGGAACCTCACGGGCGGCGTCGACGGCGGCGTGCACATCACCGACGTGACCAACGCGTCGCGCACCATGCTCATGGATCTCGACACGCTCTCGTGGCGTGAGGACATCGCCGCGGACATGGGCATCCCGCTGTCGATGCTCCCCGAGATCCGGTCGTCGTCCGAGGTCTACGGCAAGGGTCGCCAGCAGGGCCTCCTGCCCGGCGTGCCGATCGCCGGCATCCTCGGCGACCAGCAGGCCGCGACGTTCGGCCAGGCGTGCTTCGAGATCGGACAGGCCAAGAACACGTACGGCACAGGCAACTTCATGCTGCTCAACACGGGCACCGAGAAGGTCATGAGCGAGAACGGGCTCCTGACGACGGTCTGCTACAAGATCGGCGACCAGCCGCAGCGCTACGCGCTCGAGGGCTCGATCGCGGTCACCGGGTCCCTCATCCAGTGGCTGCGCGACAACCTCGGCATGTTCGAGGACTCGCCCGACGTCGAGTGGCTCGCCGGCAAGGTCGAGGACAACGGCGGCGCGTACTTCGTGCCCGCGTTCTCCGGCCTGTTCGCGCCGTACTGGCGGCCCGACGCGCGCGGTGCGCTCGTCGGCCTCACGCGGTACGTCAACCGCAACCACATCGCGCGCGCCGCGCTCGAGGCCACCGCGTACCAGACGCGCGAGGTGCTCGACGCCATGAACGCCGACTCTGGCGTCGACCTCACCGAGCTCCGCGTCGACGGCGGCATGGTCGCCAACGAGCTGCTCATGCAGTTCCAGGCCGACCAGCTCGGCGTCGACGTCGTGCGGCCCAAGGTCGCCGAGACGACGGCGCTCGGTGCCGCGTACGCCGCGGGCATCGCCGTCGGGTACTGGAAGGGCGAGCAGGACGTCATCGACAACTGGGCCGAGGACAAGCGCTGGACGCCCGCCGTCGAGGAGGTCGAGCGCGAGCGGCTGTACCGCAACTGGAAGAAGGCCGTGACGAAGACGTTCGAGTGGGTGGACGAGGACGTGGAGCAGTAAGCCCGCACTCGACGTAGGTCTCGCCTTCTCGTCCGGAGGGGGTGGGATGGGATCGCCGGTCTACCATCCGCGCGCTCGTTCCTCGCGCGCTCCCGCCAGACCCGCCACGACCGGCGATCCCATCCCACCCCCTCCTTTCGTGTCGCCTTCGCGGGGGTGCGGCCGGGCTGCTGGCCGACGTGGGCGGGGGGTTGGGTGTGTGGTGCGCTCGCTCCGGGGTCACGGAGTCCCTACGGTGGTCGGGTGCGCGCGTGGGTGTACGAGCGGTACGGGTCGGTCGACGAGCTGCGGTTCCGGGAGGTGCCGACGCCCGCGCCGGCGCGGGGCGAGGTGCTCGTCGAGGTCGTCGCGACGTCGGTGAACCTGTCGGACTGGGAGGCGCTGCGGGGCAGTCCGGGCTACGCGCGCCTCGACGGGCTCCGCGCCCCGCGCACGAGGACCCTCGGGTCAGACGTTGCCGGGCGGGTCGTCGCGGTCGGCGAGGGCGTCGTGCGCTTCCGGCCGGGTGACGACGTCTACGGCGACAACCTCCCGCGCCGCGGCGGGTTCGCGGAGTTCGTGGCTATGCCGGAGAAGGTGCTCGCGCACAAGCCGCCGACCCTGACCTTCGCCGAGGCGTCCACGATCCCGCAGTCGGGCGCCATCGCCCTGCAGGCCCTCGCGTCCGGTGCGCCGGGTCGACGTCTTCTCGTCAACGGCGCCGGCGGGGGCACCGGGAGCTTCCTCGTCCAGCTGGCGGTGGCGCGGGGCATGCACGTCACCGGTGTCGACGCCGAGGACAAGCTCGACTTCGTCCGCCGGCTGGGCGCGCACGAGGTGATCGACTACCGGCGGACCGACTTCACGCGGACCGGCCCGTACGACCTCGTCGTGGACCTGGTCGCACACCGGTCGGTGTTCGCCTACCGGCGCTCGCTCGCCCGTCGCGGTCGGTGCCTCATGGTCGGCGGGACGCTGCGGACTCTGCTCCGCATGCTCACCGTCGGGCCGGTCGTGGGAGCGCTGACCGGCGCCCGGCTCGGCGTCCTGCTCGTGCGGTCGGGTCCTCGCCACTTCGGACCGCTCGCCGACCTGTGCGCCGCCGGCGACGTCGCGATCCACGTCGACCGCACGTTCCCCCTCGCGGAGGTGCCCGAGGCTCTCACCGTCCACGGCACGGGTAGGGCCCGGGGCAAGGTCGTCGTCGTGCGCGACGTGTGACCGCACGCCCGACCCGACCTCGGGCCTCGGGTCTCGGGCTCGGCGAGCGAGCGGGGCGAGGGCTGCCTAGCGTCGAGTACGGGCCGCACGACGGCGGTCCGCCATCCACGGGAGGCGACATGACCGACACGCACCACGAGCTGCCGCACGCGGGGTCCGACGAGGTCGCGAAGGTGCGCGAGCTCATCAAGGACGAGAACATCGCGATGCTGACGACCGTCGCCGAGGACGGGAGCCTCGTCAGCCGGCCGATGGGCGTCCAGGCCGTCGACTTCGACGGCGACCTGTGGTTCTTCGCGGCCCAGGACTCGCACAAGGTCGCGGAGATCGCGCACGACTCGTCGGCGAACGCCGCGTTCTCCGGGTCGAGCTCGTGGGTCTCCCTGTCCGGCCGGGCGAGCGTCGTCCGGGACCGCGCGAAGATCCGCGAGCTGTGGAACGCCGTCGCCGACGCGTGGTTCCCCGACGGGCCCGACACCCCCGAGGTCGTGCTCATCCGGCTGCACGCGGACACGGCCGAGTACTGGGACTCCCCCGGCGGTCGCGTCGCGACGCTCTTCAGCCTCGTCAAGGCCAAGGTCACCGGCACGCCCTACGACGGCGGCGAGAACGAGACCGTCCAGCTCTGAGCGGACGCCTGCCGCGTGCTGTGGGCAACCGTGCGGTGGCTAGGGTGGCGGGCGTGAGCACCACGCGCGAGACCAGCTATGCCGTGCCCGGGATGCACGTCACGGACCGTGAGGTCGAGGTGCCGCTCGACTGGTGGGACGACGGCGACCCCCGCCGGCTCACCGTGTTCGTCCGCGAGGTCGTGGACCCGGCCCGACGCCGCGACGACCTCCCCCTGCTCGTGTTCCTCCAGGGCGGGCCGGGCGGGAAAGGGCCGCGGCCCACCGGCCCCGACGGCTGGCTCGGCGAGGCGCTGAAGACCTACCGCGTCGTCCTGCTCGACCAGCGCGGCACCGGGCGGTCGTCCGCGGTGCGCGGCGCCGCGCTCGTCGCGCGCGGTGCGGCCGGGGCTCAGGCGGAGTACCTCACGCACTTCCGGGCGGACGCGATCGTCGCGGACGCCGAGCACGTGCGGCGGACGGTCTACGGCGGGCGCCGCTGGACGTCGCTCGGCCAGTCGTACGGCGGCTTCCTCACGATGACGTACCTGTCTCGCGCGCCCGAGGGCCTCGCCGCGTGCCTCGTCACCGGCGGCCTTCCCGGGCTGCGCGCCGACGCGCGCGAGGTCTACCGCCGGACCCAGCCACGCGTCGTCGGGAAGAACGCGCGCTACCGGTCGCGGTACCCCGACGACGAGTCGCGCCTCGCGCGCATCGCGGACCGCCTCGCCGTCGGCGACGTCCGGCTGCCCGACGGCGGCCCCCTCTCCGTGCGCCGGTTCCAGTCGGTCGGAATGGACCTGGGCATGAAGCCCGGCGCCGAGCGGATCCACTGGATCGTGGACGAGGCGTTCGACCCGGGCGCCCCGGACGAGCTCACCGACACGTTCCTCGCCGAGGTCGCCGCCGCGACGTCGTTCCGCACCAACCCGCTCTACGCGGTGCTGCACGAGTCGATCTACGCGCAGTCGCACACCGGCGCGACGGCCTGGGCCGCCGAGGCGGTGCGCACCGAGGACCCCGCGTTCGACGTGGACGCCAGGCCGCTGCTGCTCACGGGCGAGATGATCTACCCCTGGATGTTCGACGACATCGCGGCGCTGCGACCGTTCCGCGCAGCGGCCGAGGCGCTCGCGGCATGGGAGGACTGGCCCGACCTCTACGACCTCGACGCGCTCGCCCGCAACGAGGTTCCCGTCGAGGCCGCGGTGTACCACGACGACATGTTCGTCGACGCCGGGCTGTCGCTCGAGACGGCCGCGCACGTCGGGAACGCCGAGGCGTGGGTGACCAACGAGTTCGAGCACGACGGGCTCCGCACCGGCGACGTCTTCCAGCAGCTCGCCGAGCGCCTCGCCGCGCGGGGTGGTGCGCTGCCCGGCTGAAGCGCGCGGCGCAACGGACCTCGGTCCGGCAGGTACCCGGGGAGGTGGGCTGTCGCAGCGTGAGGTTGGCATGCCGAACCCCGGGTTACGCGTTGATCAGCCCGTTGGGTGGCGTACAACCCGGGGTTCGGCAAGCCAGGACCGGTCGAGTCAGGATCCGTCGGACGACGGGGCGTGCTTGTCGAGGAACGCGTAGACCTCGGTCGCGTCGACGCCGGGGAACGCGCCGGTCGGGAGCGCCGAGAGCACGTGCTGGTGCATGCGCGCGCTCGGCCACGACGCGTCCTGCCACTGCGCCGCGGACTCGGCGACGGGGCGTCGGCAGCACGACTCGTCGGGGCAGCCCGACTGCCGGCGCACCGTCGTGTCCCGCCCGCGGAACCACTTGGCCGAGGCGAACGGGACCCCGACGGCCAGGGAGAACTGGCCGCTCGTCGTCGTGCCGGTCTGGGTGGAGCACCAGAAGGTCCCGGCCGGCGTGTCGGTGTACTGGTACGACTCCTGGGCGCGGTCGCGGCGCGTGAACGCCTCGCGCACGGCCCAGCGCCGGCACACCATCTGGCCCTCGATCGCGCCCGTGACGTCGGCGGGCAGCGGGAGCCCGTCGTTCTCGTACCCGCGGAACAAGGCGCCGTCGTCACCGACGCGCAGGAAGTGCAGCGGGATGCCGAGGTGCTCGGTCGCGAGGTTGGTGAACCGCTGCGCCGCGGCCTCGTGCGTGACGCCGAACGCGTCGCGGAAGTCCTCGACCGCGAGGTCCTTCTCGCGCTTGCGGCGCTCGAGGAAGTCGACGGCGGCCGACTGCGGGATGAGGCAGCACGCCGCGAAGTACGTGATCTCGACGCGCTGGCGCAGGAACTCCGCGTACGACCGCGGCCGCTCGTGCCCGAGCACGCGGTGCGCGAGGGCCTGCAGCGCGAGCGAGCGCAGGCCATGGCCGCCCGGGATCGACGCCGGCGGGAGGTAGATGCGCCCGTGGCGCAGGTCCGTCACGGTGCGGGTCGAGTGGGGCAGGTCGTCGACGTGCCAGATCGTGAACCCGAGCTGCTCGGCCATCCGCGCCACGGTCCGGTGCGTGAGGGCACCGACCGTGTACCCGGCCCGGCGGGTCATGTCCTCCGCGAGCGCCTCGATCTCCGGGTAGTAGTTGTTGCGCGCCTGGCGCTCGAGCCGGAGCTCGGTGTTCGCGCGGCGCGCCTCCTCGGGCGTCGCGATCGCCTCGGTCGCGCGGCGCTGCAGCTCGGCGTGCAGCCCCACGAGGTTTTCGAGGACCGGCAGGGGAAGCTTCTGGCTCGCCTTCACCGACGGCAGACCGAGCGCCGCGAACAGCGGCCCGCGCTGCGCCCGGTCGAGCTCGATCTCCAGGGCGGCCCGGCGCGACGGCGGCTCGTCCGTGAGCAGGTCGGCCACCGACACGTCGAGGGCCTGGGCCACCTGCTGGAGCAGGGAGAGCCGCGGCTCGCGGCGGCCGTTCTCGATCATGGAGAGGAGGCTCGGCGCCGTGCCGACGGCGTCGCCGAGCGCGTCCAGCGTCAGACCCCGGGCGGTCCGGAAGTGGCGGACGCGGCGGCCGAGGGTGATGAGGTCGGCCTGCGGTGCCCCGTGCGGGGCGGCGGTGTCACCGGGGGTCGGCTCGTACGCGCGTGGCATTCCTTCACCGTACGTCAAGATCATGGAAACTTCACAGCGCTGCAGAGCGAAAGCGCGCAGTAGCAGGGGTGAGAGTGGAGGCGACGCCAGGAATTCCCCCCACTCCACGGGAGCCCTTCATGACCGCGACTGCGAACCCCCGCCGCACCCGACTCGCCGCGCTGCTCGACGACGTCGAGACCGAGCTCGTCGGCCTCACGTCGCCCGCGTCCGGCTCTCCCGCGCACACCACCGACCCCCGCCCCCGCGACTCCCGCGCCTGGGTCCGCGAGATCGCGACTCTCACCGAGCCCGACGCGATCGTGTGGTGCGACGGCTCCGCCGAGGAGAAGCAGCGCCTGGTCGACCTCATGGTCGACGCCGGCACCCTCCTGCCCCTGAACCCCGAGCTCCGCCCGGGCAGCTACCTCGCGCGGTCGGACCCGAGCGACGTCGCGCGCGTCGAGTCCCGCACGTTCATCTGCTCGCGCGACGAGGCCGACGCCGGCCCGACGAACAACTGGCGCGAGCCCGAGGAAATGCGCGCCGAGCTCCGCGGCGTCTTCGAGGGGTCGATGCGCGGCCGCACGATGTACGTCGTCCCGTTCTCGATGGGTCCCGTCGGCGGGCCGATCTCGCAGGTCGGGGTGCAGGTCACCGACTCGCCGTACGTCGTCGTGAGCATGGGCGTCATGACGCGCGTCGGCCAGGACGTCATGGACCTGATCGACGGCGGCGCGCCCTTCGTGCCGGCCGTGCACTCGGTCGGTGCCCCGCTCGTCGACGACACGGGCGCCGCCACGGAGGACGTCCCGTGGCCCTGCAGCGACACGAAGTACATCGCGCACTTCCCCGAGACCCGCGAGATCTGGTCCTACGGGTCGGGCTACGGCGGCAACGCGCTGCTCGGCAAGAAGTGCTTCGCGCTGCGCATCGCCTCGGTCATGGCGCGTGACGAGGGCTGGCTCGCCGAGCACATGCTCGTCATCCGCGCGACGTCGCCCGAGGGCCGCCGCTACCACCTCGCCGCCGCCTTCCCGTCCGCGTGCGGCAAGACCAACCTCGCGATGCTGCGCCCGACGATCCCCGGCTGGACCGTCGAGACGATCGGTGACGACATCGCGTGGCTGCGCACCGGCCCCGACGGGCGCCTGCGCGCCATCAACCCCGAGGCGGGATTCTTCGGCGTCGCGCCGGGCACGGGGGTCGAGACGAACCCGGCCGCCGTCGAGACGTTCGACCGGGACACGATCTTCACCAACGTCGCGCTGACCGACGACGGCGACGTCTGGTGGGAGGGACTGACCCCCGAGGCGCCCGCGCACCTCGTCGACTGGACCGGGCAGGACTGGACGCCGGACAGCGACCGGCCGGCTGCGCACCCCAACTCGCGCTTCACCGTCGCGGCGGCGCAGTGCCCGACGATCGCCGACTCGTGGGAGGACCCCGAGGGCGTCCCGATCGACGCGATCGTCTTCGGCGGCCGTCGAGCGAGCAACGTCCCGCTCGTCGCGCAGGCGTACGGGTGGGAGCACGGCGTGTTCATGGGTGCGACGATCTCGTCCGAGCAGACCGCGGCCGCCGAGGGGACCGTCGGCGAGCTGCGCCGGGACCCCTTCGCCATGCTGCCGTTCTGCGGCTACAACATGGCCGACCACTGGGCGCACTGGCTGCGCGTCGGCGCGTCGATCGACGCCGACAAGCGGCCCAAGATCTTCCAGGTCAACTGGTTCCGCAAGGACGCCGACGGGAGCTTCCTGTGGCCGGGGTTCGGCGAGAACTCGCGCGTCCTCGCGTGGATCGCCGCGCAGGTCGACCGCGCGCACGGCGTCCGGACGGACTGTGGCGCCGTGAAGAGCCCGGCCGGCCTCCTCCCGGCCCCCGGCGCGCTGGACACCGACGGGCTCGACCTGCCCGACGGCGCCCTCGACGCCCTGTTCGACGTCTCGCCCGAGCCGTGGCTCGCCGAGGCCGAGCTCACCGCCGAGTTCTTCGACACCTTCGGCAACCGCGTGCCGGACGAGCTGTGGGTCCAGCTGGCGCGGCTGCGGGACCGGCTCGGGACCTGAGCAGCGCACCCGTCGCGGTGCGGACGTGGGCAGACGGCACGGACGGCGCTGCCCGCCCACGTGCGTGCGGACTCGACCCTGCGCACCCTGGAGACGTCGGCTCCAGCAGACGGGCCTCTCGAGCGCGAGCCGCTGCGGCAGCGCGGGACCGAAGGACCCACCATGATCAGCACGGACCAGATCGAGAGGCTTCTCCACGGGGGAACGGTCGTCTCGAGCACCGGGGAGAAGATCGGCAAGGTCGGCCAGGTCTTCCTGGACGACCGCACCGGGGACCCCGAGTGGGTGACCGTCAAGACCGGCCTGTTCGGCACCGCGGAGTCCTTCGTCCCGCTCGCCGACGCCGACGTCGAGGGCGACGAGATCCGTGTCCCCTTCGGCAAGGACCAGGTCAAGGAGGCGCCGCGCGTGGACGACTCGGAGGGTCACCTCTCCCGGGAGGAGGAGGGCGAGCTCTTCCGCTACTACGGACGGGCGCAGGCCGCCGCCGGTCCCGGCCCGTCCGGCACCCCCGGCCAGGACGCCCACCGTGGCGAGGACGACCACGACGACCAGGGCGATCGCGGCACGCGGGACGACCGTGCGGCCGAGGCGGGCGCCGTCGGGAGGCACGCCGCCGGTCCGGCCGCCGACGACACGTCGGCCCGCTCGGACGACGACGTGGCGACGAGCCAGGACGCCGACGCCGGAGGCACGGTCCAGCTGCGCCGATACGTCGTCACGGAGTACGTGACGGAGACGGTGCCGGGCGACCAGGCAGGTCCGGGGGGCCAGTCCGCCCGCGAGGAGCGGAAGGTCACGGAACGTGTCCGCGAGGAGATCGTCGCGGCCGACGGAGAGGAGAACCGGTCATGAGCACCAGCTACGGGGCGACCCCGCCGGAGAACGACCCGACCGCCCGCGACGCGGGCGACACCCGCCGTCCGGTCGGGCACGACGCCGATCCCGTCGCGCGCGACCGCGAGACCGTCGTGGCGCGCGAGAAGGAGGAGCACGGGGGCATCAAGATCGGCTCGGCCTTCTTCGGGTGGCTGACCGCCACCGGGACGGTCGTCCTGCTCACCGCGCTGGCCGCGGCCGCCGGTGCCGTCTTCGGTCTCAACACCACGACCGACATCCAGGACGCGGCCGACCAGGCGACCGAGAACGCCGAGACGATCGGCATCGTCGGCGGCATCGTCCTGCTCGTCGTCCTGTTCGTCGCCTACTACTGCGGCGGGTACGTCGCCGGCCGCATGGCGCGGTTCGACGGCGCGAAGCAGGGCCTCGCGGTCTGGCTGTGGGCCGTGGTGATCGCGATCGTGCTGGCGCTCGTCGGTCTTGTCGCGGGCAGCCAGTACAACGTGCTGTCGGAGCTCAACGCGTTCCCGCAGATCCCGGTGAGCACGAGCGACCTCACGACCGGAGGCGTCATCGCGCTCGTCGCAGCCGCGGTGGTGAGCCTCGCCGGCGCCGTCCTCGGTGGCCTCGCCGGCATGCGGTTCCACCGCAAGGTCGACCGGGCAGGTCTCGGCAGCTGACGAGGGCGGGTCGCGGCTGACGAGGGCGGGTCGCGGCTGACGAGGGCGGGTCGCGGCTGACGAGGGCGGGTCGCGGCTGACGAGGGCGGGTCGCGGCTGACGAGGGCGGGTCGCGGCTGACGAGGGAGGCTCCTCAGAGCCAGTCGTGCTCCCGCGCGTACCGCGCGGCCTCGTGCCGCGTGCGCGTCTGGGTCTTCTGCATGGCGCTCGACAGGTAGTTGCGGACCGTGCCCTGCGCGAGGTGCAGCCGGGCCGCGATCTCGGCGACCGAGAAGCCGTCGCGCGTCACGCGGAGCACGTCGAGCTCGCGGTCCGTCAGCGGGACGTCATCGATGAGCGCGGCGGCGGACACGTCCTGGTCGATCCAACGCCGACCCTCGTGCAGCGCCGCGATGACCGCGGTGATGTGGCTCGGCTCGGCGGACTTGCTCACGAAGCCCTGCACGCCGAGCCGCAGCGCGTGACGCAGGACGCCGGGCCGGGCGTGCCGCGTGAGCATGAGGACCACCTGGTCGGGCAGGACCCGCCGGATCCGCTCGACGGCCTCGAGCCCGTCGACGCCGGGCATCTCGAGGTCGATGACGAGCACGTCCGGCCGGTGCGCGAGCGTCGCCTCGACCGCCTGCGCCCCGTCGGCCGCCTCCGCCAGGACCGTGACGTCCCCCTCGAGCGGGAGCAGGGCGGCGAGGGCGCTGCGCAGGAGGACCTCGTCGTCGGCCAGCACGACCGTGGTCATGACCCCTCCCCCTCGCTCTCGCGCGCCTGGTCTGCGTCGTCGCCCGTCGTGCCCGCCTCGGACCGCGGGCCCGGGAACGTGGCCGCGGTCCGGAAGCGACCGTCCGCGACCTCCGCGGTGAGCACCCCGCCGGCGTCCGACACCCGCTGCGCGAGGACGGCCAGTCCGTGCAACGCCGGAGGCCCCTGGGCCGTGACGCCGTCGTTGACGACCGTGATGCGGTCGTCCGCGAGCGCGACGTGGACGAGCGTGGCGCGCGAGTGGCGCAAGACGTTGGTCGTCGTCTCGCGCAGCACCTGCGCGAGGAGGTCCCCGGAGTGCACGCCCAGGTCCGCCGGGCGGTCGACGTGCACGTGGATGCCCGCGGCCTCGAGGAGGTGGCGCGCGTTCTCCAGCTCCGCGGACAGGTTCGGCCGGCGCTGCCCGTACGCGAGCTCCTTCGCCTGCGCGATGGTGTCGCCGACCAGGGCGTACGTCTCGCGCAGCTCCCGCTCCGCACCCTCCGTGTCGGTCCGCAGCAGCTTCTGCGCGAGCGCGATCTTCAGCTTGACCACGTGCAGCGTGTGGCCCTGGATGTCGTGCAGGTCGCTCGCGAACCGCATGCGCTCGCGCACGACGGCGAGCTCGGCCTCGCGCTCCCGCGCCTCCTCGAGCTCCGCCATGACGTCGTAGAAGCCCTTGTGGGGGTAGCGCAGGCCGATGAGGACCACCGTGATCCCGGTGGGGACGAGGACGTAGGCGACGACTGCCGCGGCGTCGACCGGTACGGTGACCACCAGGCCCCAGACGCCCACCGCGGCGACGTACCCCGCGAGGCCGACGGCCGCCGCCGCGCGGTGGCGGCGAAGCTCGGGGATCGTGAGGCTCCCTACGAGGGCCAGACCGTAGTACGAGGCCTCAGGGCCGCCGTCCACCACGAGGACGCCGTACGGCCAGACGGCTGCGGCGACGACGAGGCAGGGCACCTGGACGCGCGCGAGGTCGCCCGCCGTCCACCGTTCGAAGGCGAGCAGGGCCGCCACCGTCCCGAGACCCAGCACGACGGCCTGCGCCGCGTCCTGCGCCTGCACCGCGACGAGGTACACGCCCACGAGCGCGAGCAGCGGCAGGAGGGTGAGGAGGTTGAGCCGCCGGAACCGCCGTCGCGACGCCACGGACGTCCCGGACGTACCCGAGCCCCACGGAGACCGGTAGCGCGACCGGTACGCCGTGGTGCCCTCGCGGGACGCCGTCGGGACCTCCGGCGCGGAGGGGCGTGGGTCCATGGGCAGCTCGCTGGGTGGGGGACGGTTCCGGGCCAGTATCCGGTGCCGGGCGACGCCCGACCAGTGACGCCACGTCACACGGGAGCACCCGCGGACGTCACGCCCGGTTCCTGACGCCGCGGCACTGGGAGCGCGCGACGGTCCGGGCTGTGATGGGGGCATGACCTCGAACCCCGTGATCGACGTCGACGACCTCGACGTCACGTACGGCGACTTCCGCGCCGTGAAGAACCTGTCGTTCCAGGTGGGACGCGGTGAGCTGTACGCCCTCCTCGGCACCAACGGTGCCGGCAAGACGTCGGTGCTGGAGGTCGTCGAGGGCCACCGCGCGGCGGCCTCCGGCACCGTGCGCGTCTTCGGCGAGAGCCCGCAGGACCGCGCCGCCGTGCGCGCCCGGACCGGGATCATGCTCCAGGAGAGCGGCTTCTCCCCCGACCTCACCGTCGCGGAGACGGTCCGGCTCCTCGGCCGCCTCTCCGGGCGCTCGGACTCGGTCGACCGCGTGCTGGGTCTCGTCGACCTCACGCACAAGACGGAGACGCGGGTCGCCCAGCTCTCGGGCGGGGAGAAGCGGAGGCTCGACTTCGCGACCGCGGTGTTCGGCAGGCCCGAGCTCGTCTTCCTCGACGAGCCGACGACCGGTCTCGACATCGCGTCCCGCGACGCGTTGTGGGCGACCGTGCAGGACCTGCGCGAGGACGGGACGACCGTCGTCCTCACCACCCACTACCTGGAAGAGGCGCAGCAGCGTGCCGACCGTATCGGCCTGATGCACCGCGGCACGTTCCGCCACGAGGGCACGGTGGACGAGCTGACGCGGACCCTGCCGGCCTCGATCCGCTTCTCGCTCCCGCCGGACGCACCCGTGCCACCCGTGCAGGCCGTCCCGCAGGACGACCGGTCCTGGGCGATCGAGACGTTCGAGCTCCAGCGCGACCTCAAGCAGCTCCTCGACTGGGCCGACGACCACGCCGTCGGCCTCCACGGGCTGTCCGCCGCCCCGACCCGCCTGGACGACGTCTTCCGCGCCATCGGCACCGACGACGCGCCCGTCCCGACCGCGCTCCCGTGACACCCGACTCCCCGAACAGGAACCCGTCCATGCTTCCCATCGCGCACAGCGAGCTGGTCCAGCTCTTCCGGAACCGGGCGGTGCTCATCACCAGTCTCGTCATGCCCGTCGCCGCGGCCGTGTTCTTCATCAGCTTCCGCGACGTCTTCGCCCGGATCGGCAGCGTCGGTTACGTCGCGGCCGTGCTCGTGTTCACCATCGCGGCGTTCAGCCTCTACGCGACGACCGTGACCACGCTCGCCGCACGCCGTCAGGACCTGTTCCTCAAGCGGCTGCGCTCGACCGCCGCAGGGGACGCGAGCATCCTCACGGGCCTCGTGCTGCCCGTCTCCCTGATCGCCCTGGTGCAGGTCGGCGTGATGCTCGGCGTGTTCGGCGCGGTCGGTGGCGGTCCGGCCGACCCGGTGCTGCTCGTCGTCGCGGTCGTCGCCACGTTCGTCATGATGCTCGCCCTCGGGATCGCGACGGCCGGGGTCACCACCTCCCCCGAGCACGCCCAGGTCACCGGCCTGCCCCTGAGCCTGGGCGTCGTGGCGATCGCCAGCTGGGTCGGGATCACCGGGACCGAGAGCCTGCCGCTGCTCAAGCGGCTCCTGCCCGGAGGCGCGGCCACCGAGCTCGTCGTGACCGCGTGGGAGGGCGGCGTCGCCGTCACCGACTCGCTCCTCCTGCTCGCCCCGACGCTGGCGTGGGTCGTCGCGGCCGTCGCGTTCGCGGCGAGGATGTTCCGCTGGGAGCCTCGACGATGACCGCCGCACCGACCAGCACGCACCACCTCCGAGAGGACCGACGATGAGCGACCCGACACCCACCCCTGAGCCCGCCGGCAGCCGCGCGGATCCCGGCGACATGCTCGTCGTCGACGACCTCATGCTCCTCCTGCTGGACGACGACGGCGCCTCCATCCAGGGCGCCGGGACCCTGTACTACACGCTCGGGGGCGCGGTGCTCACCGAGCTCGCGCTGCTCGGGCGGGTGGAGACCGACGACACCGGGGTGCTCAACGGCCCGCGCGTCACCCCGGCGGGGGCCGGGCCGCTGCCCGACCCCCTGCTGCAGCGGGCCTACGACACCGTCGCGGAGAAGACGCAGCGCGTCCAGCCGCTGCTCGTCGCGCTCGGGGCAGACCTCTGGCGCGAGGTGATCGACCGGCTCGCACGACGCGGTCTGGTCGAGCGGCAGGAGTCGCGCGTGCTCGGGCTGTTCCGCACGACGCGGTGGCCGGCCGCCGACCAGGAGCACGAGGCACGGCTGCGCGAGCGGATCCGCGCGGTGCTCGAGGACCGCGAGGCGCCCGACGCGCGCACCGCCGCGATCATCGGGCTCCTCTCGGCCAGCGGCTCTCTGCCGACCCTGCGGCCTCCGCTGCCGTGGACCACACGGACGGCGACGCGGGCCAAGGAGCTCGAACGGGGACAGTGGGGGCCGGAGGCCGTGGCCACCGCCGTCACGCGCACGGCGGCGGCGATCGCCGCCTCCAGCGCGGCCGTCGCCGTCAGCGTCGCGACGAGCGGGCGTTGACGGCACGGCCGGCACTGACTGCGCCGACGGCGCGGAGGACGCAGGCGACGCGACGCCGGAGGCGCCCGCTCAGTACCGCATGCCCATGAGCTCGCAGACGTCGGCGAGAGTGCGGTCCGCGATCTCGTTCGCGCGGGCGTTGCCGCGGGCGAGCACGTCGAGGGGGTCTGGTCCGTCGCCCTCGGCGAGCGCGCGCCGTCGGGCACGGAGCGGGCGCAGGTGCTCGACGAGCGCGTCCGTCACCACCTGCTTGAGGCGACCCGCTCCCCCGGCGCCGACCTCGTCCGCGAGCGCTTCGGGTGTCGTCCCGGACGCGAACGCGCCGAGCGTGAGCAGGTTCGCGACCTCCGGACGACGGTCGGGCTCGAAGGTGATGTGGCGCTCCGAGTCGGTGCGGTGGCGGCGGACGAAGCGCGCGGTGGCGTCCTCGTCGTCGCGTAGCTCGAGCGCGTTGCCCGCGGACTTGCTCATCTTGCGCCCGTCGGTCCCGAGGATCGTCGGCGCGGGCGCGAGGAGCACCTCGGGCTCCGGGAAGTACGGGCTCGTCGGGGCGTAGCGCTGGTTGAAGCGCCGCGCGACCGTGCGCGTGATCTCGACGTGCGGGAGCTGGTCCTGACCGCCCGGGACGAGGTTGCCGTGGCAGAAGAGGATGTCCGCGGCCTGATGGACCGGGTAGGTGAACAGCAGCCCGCTCATCGGCCGTCCCTGCCGCCGCGCCGCCGCGAGCGCCTCGGCCTTGACGGTCGGGTTGCGCTCGATCTCGGCCGTCGTGACGAGGCTGAGGAACGGTAGGAGGAGCTGGTTCAGCGCGGGGACCGACGAGTGCGTGAAGATCGTCGTGCGCTCCGGGTCGATGCCCGCCGCCAGGTAGTCCAGCACGATCTCGCGCACGGTGCCGCGCAGGTCGCCCGCCTCGTCGCGGTCGGTGATGACCTGGTAGTCCGCGACGACGAGGAACACCTCGACCCCGGCGCGCTGCAGCCGGACGCGGTTGGCGACCGTCGCGACGTAGTGGCCGAGGTGCAGCGCCCCGGTCGGTCGTTCTCCGGTGAGGACGCGGAAGCGTGCGGGGTCGGCGGCGATCTGCGCCTCGAGCTCGGCGCTGCGGTCGCGCGCCGCGGCGACGGAAGCGGTGGACGACGGCGCGGTCAGGATCTGGGACATGGTGGCTCTCCTTCGGTGAGGGGAGCCGCGCGCCGCGGGCCCGGTGGTCCGTCGGGGGACCGGTCGGGCGCCCGGGCGGCGCCGCACATGACGACGTCCCGGCTGCGGAGCGCAGCTCGGGACGTGGGCACGACAGGTCACGGCTGCGGGGGCAGCCACCACCAGTCGCGCGTGAACATGGCTCCAGGCTACGCCTCCGTGCGAGAGTGGGCGCGTGCCGGACGACGACGAGAGCGGGCGAGCGGGCGACGCGGACGGGCGCGTGGAGCCCGCGGGCGATCCGTTACCGGAGACGGGCTGGTTCGCGTACGCGCCCCTGTCCGGCAGCGTGTTGGTCCCCCGCACACGACCACACGGCGCGCCCGAGCCGACCGGGCGACCGACTCGCCCCGACCCGCATGCCGTGCGGCTCATGAACGACTACGGCGCGCGCTGGCCGCTCTGGCCGAAGGTGCCGGACGTCGGCTCCCAGGTACGGGACCTGCTCGACGAGGCGCTCGTCGCACGGCTCCGCGCCTGGGCCGCGACGTTCGACGCCCACTACGACCCGTTCACCGGCTGGGACGACCCGCGCGTCGCGCGCGACCACCGGGTCGAGGCCGACCGTCTGCTGCTCGCGCTGCGCGACGCCCTGCCCGAGCCGTGGACCGTGACGCTCGACTACTGGGAGACGAGCGGGGCGTGAGCGCCTCGGGCAAGATCGAGCACATGCCCGAGCTGAGAGCGCAGAACGTCACCGGTCCCGTCGCGTACCACGCGGAGGGGCCGGTGTGGTGGCCGGGCTGGGGCGGGCTGCGGTACGTGGACATGCTCGCCGGTGACCTCCTGACGCTGCGGCCCGACGGCGGCGTCGACCGCCTGCACGTCGGCGACCACGCGGCCGTGGTGCGGCCGCGTGCGGGCGGAGGGTTCGTCGTCGGGCTCGCGCGGTCGATGGCGGTCGCGGACGCCGACGACGCCCCGGTGCGCGTGCTGACGACGCTGTGGGACGACCCGACGGTCCGGCTCAACGAGGGGTCGGCCGCACCCGACGGCGCGTTCTACGCGGGCGGCATGGCGCAGGGCGAGCGGCCCGGCGCGCTGTACCGGGTGGAGCCCGACGGCAGCTCGCGCGTGGTGCTCGACGGGATCGGGACGTCGAACGGGCTCGGCTTCTCTCCCGACGGCTCGCTCGCGTACTACGTCGACTCGGCGACGAAGCGCGTCGACGTGCTCGACGTCGTCCCGGCCGACGAGGACCCGCGCGGGCTGGTGCGGCGTCGGCCGTTCGTCGCGGTCGACCCCGACGACGGGACGCCGGACGGGCTCACCGTCGACGCCGACGGCGGCGTGTGGGTCGCGCTCTGGGGCGGGTCGACGGTGCGCCGCTACTCCCCCGCCGGAGTGCTCGACGCGGAGGTCCGGTTCCCCGCGAGCCAGGTGAGCGCATGCACGTTCGGCGGCGACGACCTGGACGCGCTGTTCGTCACGACGTCACGCCAGGACCTCGACGCCGACGACCCCCACGAGCGCGAGGCCGGGTCCGTGTTCCGCGTCGACGTGGGCGTGCGCGGGCTGCCGGTGCTGCCGTTCGCGGGCTAGCGCCCCGCTGTGCTGCCCGTCGCGCGCCGGCGCCGCGGGCCGCCGCCGTCGCGAGCCCTCCGCCGCGGGAGCGTCGCCAGCGCGACGCCCGCTAGGCTCAGGACGCCGCCCGCGAGAGTGAGACCCGCGGGGACCTCGGCGAGCATCGCCCACGACAGGACCACCACGAGGGGCGGCACGAGGTAGGTCGACGCCGCGAGCCGACCGGCGCTCGTCCGCGAGAGCGCGTAGCCCCACGTGGTGAACGCGACGGCCGTCGGGAAGAGCCCGAGGTAGACGACGGCGAGCGTGGACGACCCCGCTGCGGCCGACGCCTCGCGGACGAGCGCGGGGGTGAACGGCAGGCACGCGACCGTGCCGGCGAGGCACCCGACCCACGTCATGGTGAGGGCGTCGACGTCAGCCAGGATCCGCTTCTGCGCCGTGGCAGACCCGGCGTAGAGCGCCGCGGCGGCGAGACCGAGCACGACGCCGAGCACGTCGGCGTCGCCGGTCGACGTGGTCACCGCGATGACGGCGACGCCCGCGAACGCCACGGCCATCCCCGCGAGCAGCCGGCGCGGGAACCCCTCGCCGAGGAGCAGACCGGCCAGGACGGCGACGAGCACGGGAGCGACGTTGACGAGCAGCGCCGTCGTCCCGGCGTCGAGATGCTGCTCGGCCGCGTTGAGCGCGACGTTGTAGAGCGCGAACCATGCCACGCCCCACGCCGCGACGGCGACGAGCGTGCGTCCCCGCGGCAGGGCGGGGAGGGCTGTCACGAGCTGCGCGACGCCACCGGGTCCCCCCGCCGGCGCCCGGCTCGCGACGCGGGCCGCCCGGACGAGCACGATCGCCGTGAGCCCGCCCGACCCCGCGAGCTGGCGGCCCAGCGCGAGAGCGCCGGGCGAGTAGTCGTGACCCGCCGCGCGGACACCGACGAACGCCGACGCCCACAGCACGACGGTCACAGCGGCCGCGAGCAGGACGAGTCCCGCCGTGCGCCGCGTCGCCTCCACCGACATCTTCTCCGTGACAGCCATGCGACGATCGTCGTCGCTCTGACGATGAAGCACCAGTACGGGTTACTACCGCTCGATGCAGTCTCGCTGTACGGTCGGAGGATGCTCGACGTGCACCGTCTCCGCATCTTCCGCTCCGTCGTCGCGAGCGGCTCCGTCCAGGCCGCCGCCGCGAACCTCGGCTACACGCCGTCCGCGGTGAGCCAGCACGTCGCCGCGCTCCAGCGCGAGACGGGCCTCGTGCTCCTCGAGCGCGCGGGCCGCGGCGTGCGGCCGACCGCGGCCGGGCTCACGCTCGCCGCCCAGGCGGACAGCGTGCTCGTCCGCCTCGGCGAGGTCGAGGCGGTGGTGTCCGACCTGCGCGCCGGCCGCACCGGCTCGCTCTCGATCGCCTACTTCGCGTCCGTCGGCGCGGCGTGGCTGCCCGCCGTCGTCCGCCGGCTCACTGAGGAGAACCCCGGCGTCCGGCTCGACCTGTCGCTCGCCGAGACCATCCCCGACGACCCCGACCGGCGCGCCGACGTGCAGATGGTCGTCGCGCCGCGCGGCTTCGACCCGGGCCCTGGCTTCCGCGCGCACCATCTCCTCGACGACCCCTACGTCGTCGTCGTGCCGCCCGGCCACCGGCTCGCCGACGAGCCGCACGTCGACCTCGCGGAGCTCGCGGGCGAGCGCTGGGTCGACAACGACTTCGCCCGCGGCTGGTGCCGGCGCACCGTCCTCGACGCCTGCACCGCCGCGGGGTTCGCCCCGCCCTTCCACGTCGAGGCGCACGACTACCCGACGGCGCTCGCGTTCGTCGCGGCGGGCATCGGCGTGACCGTCCTGCCCGCCCTGGGAGCAGCGCACCTGCCCGACGGGCTGACTGCCGTCCCCATCGTCCGGCCCACACCGGTCCGGTCGATCCACGCCGTGCTGCGCGACGCCGTCGCCCTCACCCCACCGGCCTGGACCGTGCTCGACGAGCTGCGCCGGGCGGCGACCGCGCCGACCGACCGCGCACCGGCCGGCCACGCGTCGGCCGAGCACGCGCCGTCGCGCGCCTACTCCGCCGCCGTGTAGGGCTTCCCCGGCCAGTACGCCCACTCCTCGAAGTGCGCGACGCGCCCGTCGGCGGCGAAGCGCAGGAGCCACAGGTCGCGGTACTCCTGCTCCTCCGACCCCGTGTACCGCACCTCGAGCCGCACGACGGCGGAGTCCCCCTCCACGGCGACCGGCTCGGCGGTGACGGTGAACGTCGCGCCCTCGTCGGCGGTCCAGAAGCCGCGGATCGCGTCGTGGCCGTGGAGCGGCTCGTCGTCGTAGGGCGACCGCAGGTACGTCGCGTCCTCGGTGAACAGCCGCTCCACGGCGCCCGGGTCGCTCGCCCGCCACGCGCGCTCGTACCCGTCCACCCACGTCATCACCGCGTCGCGGTCCATACGCCCCACCTCGCTCGCAGGCCTCGGCGGCCTCTAGCGGCCGCGGTCCCGACCACCCTGCCCGAGCAGGCGCAGCCCCGCCCGCCGACGAGGGTCGATCTCGACAGCGAGCGCAGTGTCGATCTCGCACTGTCCCGTTCGACCTGTGGATGAGAGGGTCGGAAGGACCGGCCCACCGACACCGGGAGTCAGCGATGAAGTACATGCTCATCATGCGCAGCAGCGACGAGGCCAAGGCCGCGTTCGAGAGCGTCTCCTTCGACGAGATGCTCGAGACCATGGGCCGGTTCAACGACGAGCTCATCCGCGCAGGCGTCCTGCTCGCGGCCGAGGGGCTCGACGACCCGGCGCAGGGCGTCGTGGTCGACCTGTCGTCCGACGTGCCCGTCGTGACGGACGGCCCGTACGGGGAGACCAAGGAGCTGTTCGGCGGCTACTACATCCTCGACGTCGCCTCCCAGGAGGAGGCGGTCGAGTGGGCCAAGCGGCTGCCGTACTCGGGCCCCGGGACGAAGGTCGAGATCCGCCGCGTCCCGTCGATCGACGAGTTCCCGCAGGACAACGAGTGGATCCGCCGGGAGCGCGCGTGGCGCGAGGCGACCGGCCAGGTGTGACGGCAGCCACCGCGGAGACGCAGCCCGACGGCCGGCGCGCCGTCGAGGCCGTGTGGCGCATCGAGTCGGCGCGGATCGTGGGCGCCCTCGCCCGGTACACCGGGGACTTCTCGCTCGCCGAGGACCTCGCGCAGGAGGCGCTCGCCGAGGCGCTCGCCTCCTGGCCGCGCGACGGCGTGCCGCGCAACCCGTCGGGCTGGCTGCTCACGGTCGGGAGACGTCGCGCGATCGACACGTTCCGGCGTCGCTCCGCCCTCGACGAGCGGTACGCCGCCCTCGCCCACGACCTGGGCGAGGGCGGCGCGACCTCCGGAGGGCCGCCGTCGGGCGGGCGGGCACCAGGCACGAGCGCCATCGGCGGCGACGACGACAACATGCAATGGGACCCCGACCGCGTGGACGACGACGTGCTCGCCCTCATGTTCGTCGCGTGCCATCCCGTGCTCTCACGGGAGGCAGCCGTCGCGCTCACGCTGCGGGTCGTCGGCGGCCTGTCGAGCGACGAGGTCGCGCGCGCGTTCCTCGTGCCCACGGCAACGGTCCAGGCCCGTATCACGCGCGCGAAGAAGACCCTCGCGGCAGCAGCCGTGCCGTTCGGGGTGCCACCGGCCGACGAGCGCCGCGAGCGCCTCGGCTCCGTCCTGGGCGTGCTGTACGTGATCTTCACGGAGGGCTCCACCGCAACGTCGGGCGACGAGTGGCTCCGCCCGGACCTCGCGCACGAGGCGGTCCGGCTCGCGCGCGTGCTCGCCGGGCTGGTGCCCGACGAGCACGAGGTCCACGCGCTCCTCGCCCTGCTCGAGCTCACCGCGGCACGCTTCCCGGCTCGGACCACGCCCGACGGCGACCCCGTCCTCCTCGCGGACCAGGACCGGCGGCGGTGGGACCGGTCCGCGATCCGTCGCGGCCGGGCCGCGCTCGCGCGCGCCGACGCCGTGGGGCCGTCGGGTCATGGCCGCGGTCCGTACGGGCTCCAGGCCGCGGTCGCGGAGTGCCACGCCGTCGCGCCGTCGGTCGAGGAGACCGACTGGGACCGCATCGTGCTGCTGTACGAGGCGCTGGGCCGGGTGGCGCCGTCGCCGGTCGTGGAGCTCAACCGGGCCGTGGCCGTCGCGATGGCGCACGGCCCGGCGGCGGGGCTGCGGATCGTCGACGAGCTCGTCGCGACGGACCGGCTGCCCCGGTTCCACCTCGTGCCGAGCGTGCGCGCCGAGCTGCTCGGGCGCCTGGGCCGCGCCGACGAGGCCCGCGCTGAGTACGCCCTCGCGGTGCGGCTGTGCCCGAACGTGCGCGAGCGCGCCCTGCTCGAGCGCAAGGCGGCCGAGCTCCGCGCGTGACCGCCCACGTCCGCGTGCCACACGACGGCCGCGAGCGCCGTCACGTCCGTCAGCGCTCGTCAGCGCTCGTCGCGCAGCACCACGTCGAGCCGTTCGAACCGCACGTCCTTCGTCGCCATGACGGGCTTGCGGACCGGGCGCCCGGCGTCGTCGAACCTCGTGTCCGTGCCCGGCCGTCGTCCGCGACGGACGGCCCGGGCGGTGGGAGAGAATCGACCGTGTGAGCCTCTCCCCCGACCCCGGCACAGACTGGCGTCCGCACGTCGCCGACCCGGCGGCGCGACCGCCGTCGACCCTTCCGCACGTCGTGTTCTTCGAGCCGCGCATCCCCGGGAACACGGGGAACGCGATCCGGCTCGCCGCGGTCACGGGCGCACGCCTGCACCTCGTCGAGCCGCTGGGCTTCGACCTCGACGAGCCGAAGCTGCGCCGTGCCGGGCTCGACTACCACGATCTCGCGGCGGTCGAGGTGCACGCGGATCTCGACGCCGCCCTCGCCACGCTCCCGGGCCGGGTCTTCGCCTTCACGACACGCGCGACGACGTCGTTCACGGACGTGACCTACCGGCCCGACGACGTGCTGCTGTTCGGCCCGGAGCCCACCGGCCTGCCAGACGGCGTGCTCGCGCTCCCGCGGATCACCGACCAGCTGAAGATCCCCATGCAGCCCGGGCGACGGTCGCTCAACCTCACGAACGCGGCGTCGATCGCGGTCTACGAGGCGTGGCGCCAGACGGGCTTCACGGGCGCCGCCTGACCGCCTCCCGCTGTGGGCATGAAAAGGGCCCGGTCCTGGGGTCAGGACCGGGCCCAATTCATGCCCACAGCGGGGGTGGGTCAGGTGAGGTCGCGGACCTCGGCGTAGCGCTCACGGATCGCGGGCACGGGTTCCGCCTCGATGACCGTGCCCGACGACGCCGCCCAGGTCGGCGGGTCGACGTCGCCCGGTCCGGTGGAGCCCTCCGCAGCACCCTCGGCGGCCCGGTGCGCGGCGAGGACCCATGCGGCCTGGCGCGCCGCGCCGTCGGCCACGTACTCGCCCGGCTCCGGGACCGAGACCGGCAGCCCGAGGACCTGGGGCGCGATGCGCCGCACGGCGTCCGACTGCGCGCCGCCGCCGATGAGCTGCACGCGCTCGACCGGGACGCCGAGCGCGCGCAGCGCGTCGAGCCCGTCCGCGAGGCCGCACAGCATGCCCTCGACGAACGCCCGGGCCAGGTGCGGCCGCGTCGCGGTGCCGAGCCGGATCCCGTGGAGCGTGCCCGACGCGTCGGGCCGGTTCGGCATCCGCTCGCCCTCGAGATAGGGCACGAGGACGAGCCCGTCGGCGCCCGGCGGCGCCTCGAGCGCGAGCCGCGACAGCTCCCGGTGGTCGACCCCGAGCACCTCGCGCGCGGCGTCGAGCACGCGGCTCGCGTTGAGCGTCACGGCGAGCAGGAGGTACCGGCCCGTCGCGTCCGAGAACCCGTTGACGAGCCCCGAGCCGTCGGCCGTGCGGGCGTCCGCGACGGCGGACACGACGCCCGACGTCCCGATCGACACCGCGACGTCGCCCGCCGTCATGCCCAGGCCGAGCGCCGCACCGGCGTTGTCGCCGGCGCCCGGGCCGAGCAGCGCAC
Organism: Cellulosimicrobium sp. BMG9.23; assembly: GCF_059159985.1. Lineage (NCBI taxonomy): Bacteria > Bacillati > Actinomycetota > Actinomycetes > Micrococcales > Promicromonosporaceae > Cellulosimicrobium > Cellulosimicrobium sp. BMG9.23. The sequence goes on along the minus strand of NZ_JBZGBZ010000001.1, from coordinate 70,884 downwards.
CGCCCTCGACGCCCGCTCCGGCCACGGTCGGGTGCGCGACGCCGGCGACCGCCGACGGCGCGAGCACGCGCGGCAGCACGACGTCGGTCCGGCCGAGCGCGAGCTCGAGCAGGTCGAGGCGGTAGCCGCCGCGACCGTCGTCCGCCGACCCGGACCCGGACCCGGACCCGGACCGACCGTCGGCGCCGGACGCCGCACGCGTCGCGTCCCAGTACCCCGTGCCCGAGGCGTCGGACGCGTCGGTCACGAGCGCGTCGAGGTCGGGGCCGAGCGGCGCCGTCGGGTCGCCCGCCGGCCCGTACCCGGCGATGCGCCACGTGAGCCAGTCGTGCGGCAGCGCGACGGCCGCGACGCGCGCCGCGTTCTCCGGCTCCGCGTCGCGCAGCCAGCGCAGCTTCGTCACGGTGAGCGACGCGACCGGGACCGACCCGATCGCGTCGGCCCACGCCTGCGCCCCGGCCTCCTCGGCCGACTCGACCCGCACGCGCGCGTCCGGGACCCGTTCGGCGAGGCGTGCCTCGCCGAGCTCGCGGACGAGGTCCCGGGCCGCGGGCGCGGACCGCGTGTCGTTCCACAGCAGCGCCGGGCGGATCACCCGGCCCTCGGCGTCGAGCGCGACCATCCCGTGCTGCTGGCCGCCGACGGCGAGCGCCGCGACGTCGTCCAGCCCACCGGCCGCCGCCACCGCGGCACCGAGGGCGTCCCACCACGCGGCGGGGTCGACCTCGGTGCCGTCGGGGTGCTTCGCCGCGCCGAAGCGCCGGAGCGCCCCGGTCTCGGCGTCGCGCACGACGACCTTGCAGGACTGCGTCGACGTGTCGATCCCGGCGACCAGGGTCCGAGCGGCGGGTCCGCCCGCCGCCCCTTCCACGGCGTCTTCGTGCGTCGACACGTCAGCCGATGAGGTGCTCGAGCGCGAGCTGGTTGAGGCGCACGAAGCCGAAGTCGCGGTTCGCCGCGGCATCGACGTCGAAGTCCTCGTACGCGCTGCGGTCCGCGAGGATGTCGGCCACGGTCTCGCCCACGGCGAGGGTGGGCTCGCCCAGCTCGAAGACGCCGGAGTGTGCGAACGCCTCCTGGACGCGGCTGTCGGCGCGGTAGGCCGCGGCCTTGCGCGCGAGCAGGCGGTACGTGTCCATGTTGGCGCGTGCGGAGTCCCACACGCCGACCTCGTTCTCGGTGCGCGAGGGCTTGTAGTCGAAGTGGCGCGGGCCGGTGTACGTCGGGCCGCCGTTCGGGAAGCCGTTCTCGAGCAGGTCGACCGTGAAGAACGCGGAGAGCAGGTCGCCGTGGCCGAACACGAGGTCCTGGTCGAACTTGATGGACCGCTGACCGTTGAGGTCGATGTGGAAGAGCTTGCCCGCCCACAGGGCCTGCGCGATCCCGTGCGTGTAGTTGAGGCCCGCCATCTGCTCGTGGCCCGTCTCGGGGTTGAGACCCACGATGTCGCCGTGCTCGAGCTTCGCGATGAGCGCGAGCGCGTGGCCGATCGTCGGGAGGAAGATGTCGCCGCGGGGCTCGTTGGGCTTGGGCTCGAGGGCGATCTTGAGGTCGTAGCCCTGGTCCTTCATGTAGCCGGCGACGGTGTCGATGCCCTCGGCGTAGCGCTCGTGGGCCGAGTGCAGGTCCTTGGCGGCGTCGTACTCGGTGCCCTCGCGCCCGCCCCACATGACGAACGTCTTCGCGCCGAGCTCGGCGGTCAGGTCGACGTTGCGCAGCACCTTGCGCAGCGCGTAGCGGCGCACGCCGCGGTCGTTCGACGTCACGCCACCGTCCTTGAAGACGGGGTGGCTGAAGAGGTTGGTCGTCACCATCTCGATGACGAGGCCGGTCTCGTCGGCCGCCTTCCGCACGGAGTCGAGACGGCGGGTCCGCTCGGCGTCGTCGGAGCCGAACGGCACGACGTCGTCGTCGTGGAACGTGAAGCCCCACGCGCCGAGCTCGGCCAGCTTGCGGACCGAGTCGGCGGGGTCGAGCGCGGGGCGGCTCGCGCTCCCGAACTGGTCCTGCGCGGTCCAGCCCACGGTCCACAGACCGAAGGAGAAGTTGATGTCCTGAGTGGGCTCGTCGGCCACGATGGTCTCCTCGTCGAGAGAGTCGCGGCGTGCTCGGCACGCCGACGACGCATTTTTGTCGTATGGCTGAACTTATGCGCCCGAGTCGGTAAGGTCAAGACCGTGAACCGCAGCGTCGCGACCCGGACGGGTCCCCCAGCAGCCCGGCAGGCCACGCTGCGCGAGCACAACCTGGCCCTCGTCGCCCGCGCCGTCTTCGAGGCGCCGGTCCCGTGCTCGCGCGCCGACATCGCGGCGGCCAGCGGGCTCACCCGGGCGACCGTCTCGACGCTCGTCGACCGCCTGGTCGCCGCGCGCATCGTCGCGGAGCTCCCGCCCGCGACGCCGCAGCGCGCCGGCCGACCCGCCGTCCCCCTCGCGCCCGCGGCGCGCACGATCGTCGGCCTGGGCCTCGAGGTCAACGTCGACTACCTGGGTGGTCGGGTGCTGGACCTCACGGGCACCGTCGTCGCGGAGCACATCGACCCCGACGACCTCCATGACAGCGACCCCGCCGAGGTGCTCGCACGCCTGGGCCGCATCGCGCGCGACCTGGTCGAGCGCGTGCGGGCCGACGGCATGACGGTCGCCGGGGCACGGCTCGCCCTGCCCGGCCTCGTCGACTCCCGCGCCGGACGCCTCGAGGTCGCGCCCAACCTCGGCTGGTCCCGCCTCGCTCCCACGCCGCTCCTCGCCCTCGACCCGGACCTGCCCGTCGAGATCGGCAACGAGGCCAAGCTCGCCGCCCTCGCCCAGTCGAGCCGCGGCGTCGTGCCCGACGGCGCGGAGCGCCTCGCGCTGGACGGCACGCCCCGGTCGGTCCCGTCCACCTACCTGTACGTCTCGGGCGACGTCGGGATCGGCTCCGCGATCGTCGTCGACCGCCGACTGTTCCACGGCCGGCACGGCTGGGCGGGAGAGATCGGGCACGTCGTCGTCGACCCGAGCGGCCCGCGCTGCCGGTGCGGCGCGACGGGCTGCCTCGAGCAGTACGCGGGCAAGGACGCGCTACTGCGCGGCGCCGGCCTCGACGTCGGGGCCGACACCGCCGAGCTCGTCGCCCTCCTCGATGCCGGCGCGCCCGCCGCGCGGGAGTCGGTCGCACGCGCCGGGACGGCGCTGGGCAGCGCGCTCGCGGACTACGTGAACCTCGTCGACATCGACACGGTGCTGCTGGGCGGGATCTACCCGGCACTGCTGCCGCACCTGCGCGCGCCCGTCGAGGCGGAGCTGCAGACGCGGGTCCTCGCCGCACCGTCGGTCGACCTGCACGTCGCCGCCGCACCGGTGGGCGACCACGCCGCCCTCACGGGCGGTGCACGCGAGGTCCTGCGCGGCGTCGTCGAGAACCCGAGCGCCTGGGTCGACGCCGACTGACCCCGCGCGAGGTAGTACCCCGGTCCAGCTGGAGAGCACCCACTGGCCTGCCGAGGTAGAACGTCAAGTCGCGAGGTAGAGCTCGGCGGGCTCTACCTCGCGACCGGAAGTTCTACCTCACGGTGCGTCTCGCCCGTAGCGAGCGAGGACCGGGGCGAGACGACGCCGGGAGGGGTGGGTGGGGCGACCACGCGCCGTCGGGCACGACCGCGGTACTAGCTCGCGCGACCGGGGTACTACCTCGGGGGCGGCGCCGTGCTCGCGCGGGCGACGAGGCGCGTGGGGACGAGGCGCGTGCCCGCCTCGTGCACCCCTTCCCGCACCTGCCGGAGCACCTGCTCGACGCACCGGCGGCCGACCTCCGCGAAGTCCTGGTGGACCGTCGTGAGCGGCGGCAGGAACTCGCTCGACTCGGGCAGGTCGTCGAACCCGACGACGCTCACCTCCTCCGGCACGCGCCGGCCCGCGTCGTGCAGCGCGCGCACGAGCCCGAGCGCCATCTGGTCGTTGGCGACGAACACGGCGGTGACGTCGTCGCGCGCGGCGAGGCGACGACCGGCGTCGTACCCGGAGGTCGGTGACCAGTCGCCGCGCTCGACGGGAGGCACCTCGCGCCCGGCTTCCTCGAGCGTCGAGCGCCACGCCGCGGTGCGTCGCTCGGCGGCGAACGAGTGCGCAGGCCCGGCGAGGTGGTGCACGGTCTCGTGCCCGAGGTCGAGCAGGTGCCGCACGGCCTGCCGCGTCCCGTCGGCCTGGTCGGTGTCGACGACGGCGTAGCTCTCGCCCGCGTCGGAGTCCGCGACGACGACCTGGACCCCGGGCGGCAGGCTCACCTGCGCGACGTCGAGCAGGTGCACCTCCATGAGCAGGATGATCGCGTCCACCGCGAGCTCACCGAGCCGTGTGAACGCGCCGCGGACGCCGTCCTGCGTGGGTGCGGCGACGGGGATGATGGTGATGGCGTAGCCCTCGGCGGCGGCGGACGTCGCGATCGCCTCGAGCGTGCGGACGTTGCCGGTGGTCGCGAGCGAGAAGAGGATGACGCCGATCGTGCGGAACGAGCCGCTCTTGAGCGCGCGGGCTGCGCTGTTCGGCCGGTAGCCGAGCTCGGTCATCGCGGCGAGCACCCGGGTCCGCGTGGACTCGACGACGCCGGAGTGGCCGTTGGACACGCGGGAGACGGTCTGCGCGGAGACCCGGGCGACGCGTGCGACGTCGGCCATCGACACCCGGCGCACGGGCGACGGCCCGCCCGCCGGCTCTGTCACGACGGCCGTCGCGACCGCGGTGGGAACCACCGTGGAGGCCGCCCCGGCGACCGACGTGGAGACCGCCGTCGTGACGGCGGTGGTGCCCGTGGTGGCGGGGGCGTCCTCGTCGAGCCCGTCGTTCATGGTCCTCGTCCTCGTGGTCCGGTCCTGCAGGTGATGGTGCGGCGGTCGTGCCCGGTGGCGATCGTGCCAGGTGACGGTCGTGCCGCGGTCCCGGCGTGGCCGTCCGAGATCAGCGTAGGCGATGTTTGCGTAAACACCGCACCCTCGTGCATGCTGATGTTTGCGTAAACACCCCGGGCGACGATCGACGTCTCCCACCCCGACGACGAGGAAGCAGCATGACGACGACGTCCCCACCCGTGGCGGTGCCGCACCTGCCACCGGTCGACGGCACCTCCTCCCGACCGACGCGACGCCGACGTCGCTCGTGGATCGGGTGGGGGTTCGTGGGCCCGTTCATGGCGGTCTTCGCGCTCGTCTTCCTCGCCCCGATCGCGTACTCGATCTACCTGAGCCTGTTCCGCACGCAGATGGTCGGCGGGACGCAGTTCGTCGGGTTCGAGAACTACGCACGCGCCTTCTCCGACCCGCAGTTCTGGTCGGGCGTCACGCGCGTCGGGCTCTTCCTCCTCGTGCAGGTGCCGATCATGCTCGGCATCGCCCTGCTCGTCGCGCTGGCGATCGACAGCGGCCGCCTGTACGGCAAGAACTTCTTCCGCATCTCGATCTTCCTGCCGTACGCCGTCCCCGCCGTTGTCGCGACGCTCATGTGGGGCTTCATGTACGGCACGCGCTTCGGTCTCGTCGGCAACCTCAACGACGCGCTGGGGACGTCGATCCCCAACCCGCTGTCGCCCGAGTGGGTGCTCCTCGCGATCGGCAACATCGTGACCTGGGAGTTCGTGGGCTACAACATGCTCATCTTCTACTCGGCGCTGCGCGTCATCCCGACGTCGCTCTACGAGGCCGCCGAGCTCGACGGCGCGAGCCAGTGGCAGGTCGTCCGGTCGATCAAGATCCCCGCGATCCGCGGCTCGCTCGTCATCGCGACGATCTTCTCGATCATCGGCTCGTTCCAGCTCTTCAACGAGCCCAGCATCCTGCAGAGCCTCGCGCCGAACGCCATCACGACGTACTTCACCCCGAACCTGTACGCGTACTCGCTGTCGTTCTCCGGCCAGCAGTACAACTACTCGGCGACCGTCGCCATCATCATGGGCGTCCTCACGATGATCGTGGCCTACGTCGTCCAGCTGCGCGGCATGCGCAAGGAGGCCTGACCGTGACCGCGACGACCCCCACCACCCCGTCCGCCTCGTCCGCCGCGCCCGCTGCGCCCGCTGCGCCCACAGTCCGCACCGCCGCGCGCAAGCCCGTCCGACTGCGCTCGCGCGCCCCGCACAGCGTCTCGAAGCCCCGCCGCAGCACGCTGCTCACGGTCCTCAGCGGCGTCGTGCTCCTCTACGCGCTCGTCCCGCTGTTCTGGCTCTTCGTCAACGCGACGAAGACGCAGTCGAGCCTGTTCTCGTCGTTCGGGCTGTGGTTCAGCGGCGACTTCGCGCTGTTCGACAACATCGCCCGGACCCTGACCTACAACGGCGGCATCTTCGGCCGCTGGTTCGCCAACACGGTCCTGTACGTCGTGGTGGGCGCGGGCGGCGCGACGTTCCTCGCCGTGCTCGGCGGCTACGCGCTCGCGAAGTTCGACTTCCCCGGCAAGCGCGGCGTGTTCGCGACCGTGATCGGTGCGGTCGCCGTGCCGGGCACCGCGCTCGCCGTCCCGACGTTCCTCATGTTCAGCCAGATGGGCCTGACGAACACACCGTGGGCCGTGATCATCCCGTCGCTCATCTCGCCGTTCGGGCTCTACCTCATGTGGGTCTTCGCGGCCGAGGCGATCCCCACCGAACTGCTCGAGGCCGCGCGCGTCGACGGGTCGAACGAGTTCCGCACGTTCTTCCAGGTCTCGCTGCCCCTGCTCGCGCCCGGGATCGTCACCGTCCTGCTCTTCACGATGGTCGCGACGTGGAACAACTACTTCCTGCCGCTCATCATGCTCAAGGACCCCACCTGGTACCCCCTGACGCTCGGCCTCAACGCGTGGAACGCCCAGGCCGCGACGGCGGGCGGCGAGGCGATCTTCGACCTCGTCATCACCGGGTCGCTGCTCACGATCCTGCCGCTGATCGCCGCGTTCCTGCTCCTCCAGCGCTACTGGCAGTCCGGCCTCGCGGCCGGGTCCGTCAAGGAGTGAGCCCCCGGTCGCGCGACGCACGGTCGCGCGTCCGCACCGCACCGCACCGCACCGCACCGCGATCGCCCACCTGCACGCACCCCCGCACCACCATCCGTCTGACGACGCAGTGAGAGGAACCCTCATGTCCATCCGCACCACCCGCACCCTGCGGGCCGTCGCCGCCACCGGCGTGCTCGCCCTCGGCCTGGCCGCGTGCAGCTCCGGCAGCGGCGACGACGCCGGCTCCGGTGCCGACGGCGGTTCCGCCGACGACGTCGCCGCGGCCCTCGAGGAGGGCGGCTCGCTCACCGTGTGGGCGTGGGAGCCCACGCTCGAGCAGGTCGTCACCGACTTCGAGGCCGAGTACCCGAACGTCGACGTCGAGCTCGTCAACGCCGGCACCGGCAACGACCAGTACACGGCGCTCCAGAACGCGATCGCCGCCGGCTCGGGCGTGCCCGACGTCGCGCAGGTCGAGTACTACGCGCTCCCCCAGTTCGCGCTGTCCGACGCCGTCGCCGACCTCTCCGCGTTCGGCGCCGCCGACCTGGACGGGACCTTCACGCCCGGACCGTGGAACGCCGTCCAGCAGGGCGAGGGCGTCTACGGCCTGCCGATGGACTCGGGCCCCATGGCCCTCTTCTACAACGAGGAGGTCTTCACGCAGCACGGCATCGAGGTGCCGACGACGTGGGACGGCTTCGTCGAGGCGGCCCGTGCGCTGCACGCCGCCGACCCGAACGTCTACATCACCAACGACACGGGCGACGCGGGCTTCACGACGTCGCTCATCTGGCAGGCCGGCGGCCAGCCGTTCCAGGTCGACGGCACCGACGTGACGGTCGACCTCGCGGACGAGGGCAGCACGCAGTTCGCCGAGACGTGGCAGACGCTCATCGACGAGGACCTCCTCGCCCCCGTGAGCTCGTGGAGCGACGAGTGGTACCAGGGCCTCGGCAACGGGACCATCGCGACGCTCGCGATCGGCGCGTGGATGCCCGCCAACCTCGAGTCGGGCGTGCCCGACGGCGCCGGCAAGTGGCGCGTCGCCCCGCTCCCGCAGTGGGAGGAGGGCGCGTCCGCGAGCGCCGAGAACGGCGGCTCCGCGCTGTCCGTGCCGGCCGCGAGCGAGAACCAGGCGCTCGCCTACGGCTTCCTCGAGTACGCGAACGCCGGCGACGGCGTGCAGGCCCGCGTCGACGGCGGCGCGTTCCCGGCCACGACGGCCGAGCTCGAGTCCGACGAGTTCCAGGGCTACGAGTCCGAGTACTTCGGTGGCCAGAAGATCAACGAGATCCTCGCGCAGTCGGCGGCCGACGTCGTCGAGGGCTGGTCGTACCTGCCCTTCCAGGTCTACGCGAACTCGATCTTCAACGACACGGTCGGCCAGGCGTACGTCTCGTCGACGACGCTGACCGAGGGCCTGCAGGCCTGGCAGGACGCGTCCGTGAAGTACGGCGCAGAGCAGGGCTTCACCGTCAACGAGTGAGGCACGCCGGTGGCCGGGCCTCCAGGCCCGGCCACCGGTCCCTGCCCGGCCCGCACGAGCCCGGCCTGCACGAGCACAGCGCGTCTCGCGCCACCCGAGCACCATCCGAGGAGCACCCCCGTGTCGACCACGACCGACCGACCCGTCCCCCACCGCTGGCTGCGCCGCCCCGGGCCGCACGCGCCGTCGGGCACGCCCGCCGCGACCGCTGCCGACGACGCGCCCGGCGCACCTGCCGAGCACGCGCCGTCGGGCCTGTCCTACGGGGCGGACTACAACCCGGACCAGTGGCCGCGCGAGGTGTGGGACGACGACGTGCGCCTCATGCGCGAGGCCGGCGTGACCGTCGTGTCGCTCGCGATCTTCTCGTGGGCGCGGATCCAGCCGACCGAGGACACGTGGGACTTCGCGTGGCTCGACGAGATCATGGACCTGCTGCACGAGAACGGCATCACCGTCGACCTCGCGACGGCGACCGCGTCGCCGCCGCCGTGGCTCACCACGAAGCACCCCGAGATCCTGCCGCAGACCCGCACGGGCGAGACCCTGTGGCCGGGCGCGCGCCAGCAGTGGCGCCCGACGTCCCCGGTCTTCCGCGAGCACGCGCTGCGCCTCGTGGAGCGCATGGCCGAGCGCTACGGGGACCACCCGGCGCTCGTCGCGTGGCACGTGTCGAACGAGCTCGGCTGCCACAACGTCGACGACTACAGCGACGACGCCGCCGCCGCGTTCCGGACCTGGCTGCGCGAGCGCTACGCGACCCTCGACGCGCTCAACGCCGCGTGGGGCACCGCGTTCTGGTCGCAGCGCTACAGCGCCTGGGAGCAGATCCTGCCGCCGCGCCTCGCCGCGTCGCACCCCAACCCCACGCAGCAGCTCGACTTCAAGCGCTTCTCGTCCGACGCGCTGCAGGACTACCTGCGCGCCGAGGCCGCGATCCTGCGCCGCGCGACCCCCGACGTCCCCGTGACGACCAACTTCATGGTCATGGGCGAGACGAAGGGCATGGACTACGCGGCGTGGGCCGACGAGCTCGACTTCGTCTCCAACGACCACTACGTGCTCCCCGGCCCGCAGGCGCTCGACGAGCTGTCGTTCTCCGCGAACCTCACGGGTGGCATCGCCCGGCACCGCCCGTGGTTCCTCATGGAGCACTCCACGAGCGCCCTGAACTGGCAGCCCGTGAACGTCGCGAAGAAGCCGGGCGAGCTCGCGCGCGACTCCCTGACGCACGTCGCGCACGGCGCGGACGCCGTCTGCTACTTCCAGTGGCGCCAGTCCGCCGCGGGCGCGGAGAAGTACCACTCCGGGATGGTCCCGCACGCGGGCGAGCACTCGCGCCTGTTCCGCGATGTCGTCGCGCTCGGCGCGACCCTGCGCGATCTCGCGCCCGTCGCGGGCAGCGAGCAGAAGCCGTCGCGCGCCGCGATCGTCTTCGACTGGGACTCGTGGTGGACGTCCGAGCTCGACTCGCACCCGACCGACCGCCTGCGCTACCGCCAGGAGGCGCTCGACTGGTACTCCGCGTTCCTCGCGCTCGGCGTGCCCGCGGACGTCGTGCCGGTCGCCGCGGACCTCACGGGGTACGACGTCGTCGTGGCCCCTGTGCTGCACGTGGTCCCGGCAGCGCTGCGGGACCGCCTCACGACGTTCGTCGAGGGCGGTGGCCATCTCGTCACCACGTACTTCTCGGGTGTCGTCGACCAGGACGACCACGCCTGGCTCGGCGGGTACCCCGGCGCGCTGCGCGACCTGCTCGGCGTCCGCGTCGAGGAGTTCTCGCCGCTGCTCGACCACGAGTCCGCGACGGTCGAGCTCGGCGGCGAGCAGCTCGAGGCGACGCTGTGGACCGAGCCGGTCGACGTCGTCGACCCCGACGTCGAGGTGCTCGGCTGGTACAAGACCGGCGAGCAGGCGGGACGCGCCGCCGTGACGCGCCGGGTCGTGTCGGCCGGCGAGCGCGCCGGGTCCGCGGCGTACGTCTCGACGCGCTTCGGCCGCGAGGGCCTCGTGCCCGTGCTCGCGCGCTTGCTCGACGACGCGGGTGTACGCAGCGAGCTGCCCGCCGCGGTGCGCGGCCAGGTCGAGCTCGCCGTCCGCACGAACGGCACCGACGACTTCTGGTTCCTCGTCAACCGCACGGCCCTGCCGGTCGAGGTGCCCGACGTCGCGGGCGACGTCCTCGCGGGCCGTCGCCTCGCGCCGTCGGGCACGGCAGGCATGGCTGGCACTGCGGGCACTGCGGGCACTGCGGGCACTGCGGGCACTGCGGGCACTGCGGGCCCTGCGGGCACGGACGCCGTGGCCACGAGCGACGCGACCGGTGCGCTCCTGCTCGACCCGCGCGGCGTGGCGGTCGTCCGCCGCCCCGCGAACCCGCCGAGGTAGTACCCCGGTCCGCCGAGGTAGTACCCCGGTCATCCACCGGGGCACTACCTCGCGAGGCCCCGGAACTACCTCGCGCGACGGCTCCGGGCCGTCGTACGCGATCACGTGGACCGACGACGCCGTACGGGTCGCGGTCGTTCACCGACGTCTCCCCGGGCGCGAACGCGTACCAGTCGTTCGCGGCGCGCTCCGCGTCCGCCCCCGCCGGGACGGCCCAGGTCGTCGTCGACGGCTTCCCGCCGGTCGACGTCGCCTACGCGGCGCGCACCTGCTGACGACCCGCACCACCATGACGGCGGCCCGCCGGGGAGGAACTCCTCGGCGGGCCGCCGCCCGTGCTGGGGTGACGGTCCCGAGGCCCGGTCGAGACACGATCGGGACACGATGGGAACGCTTCCGCGGGACCCACGAGCGGAGGAGGCGGACATTGCGTAGCGTAGGCACCTGCGCCCTGGATCGTCCGGGGTGCGCTGAAGGAGGCGCGTCGGTGGCCGAGAGCGGTGTGCGGGTGCAGGACGACGGGACCCTGTGGGTCATGTACGGCGAGATCGACGCCTCAGTTCAGGCGCGGCACGAGGACGACCTGCAGCGGCAGGCACAGGCGGCGACCGCTCAGATCCGCATCGACCTGACCGACGTGACGTTCATGGACTCGGGCGGCCTGCGGCTGCTGTACCACGCGGCGACTGCGGGCGGGACCCCGCCGGCCCTCCTCGGCACGCCGCGCCGCGTCCGCGACCTGCTCGAGCTGAGCGGCGTCGACTCGCTGTTCCAGGTCGAGGACCCCGCGTGACCATCACCGCCGCGGACGTCCCGGTCCGTTTCGTCGAGATCGGCTCGTGGCGCCTCGCCACGCTGGCCGACCTCGGGGACCTGCGCGGGCAGGTGCACCGCACCCTGACGGGCGCGCCCCTGCCGCCCGACCGTCACCTCGACGCCGCCCCGGAGCGCATCGTGCTCGTCGCGAGCGAGCTCGCCACGAACGCGCTCCGCCACGGACGGCCACCGGCGCACGTCCGGCTGCTGAGCGACGGGCGCGAGTTCGTCGTCGACGTCGTCGACCACTCCCCCGAGCGCCCGCCCGTCATCGACCCGCACCGCCCGCCCGGCGCCGGCGGCTTCGGCCTGCAGCTCGCACGCCGCGCGGCCCGCGAGGTCGGCTGGTTCACGACGCCCACGGGCGAGAAGCACGTCTGGGCCCGGTTCGAGGTGCCGGTGTTCCGTGCCGGTACCGGCGCGCGGAGCGCCCTCGCGCTCCTCGCCTGACCACGGCCGGGCTCCCCCGCCCGACCGCAACCCTGCCCGTGCAGCGCCCGAGCACTGGGGGCGCCGACGCGTCAGGGCTCGCGGCGGAGCACGAGGAGGGTCGCGTCGTCCGCCGAGCGCGGGTCACGGGCCGCGGCGAGGATCTCGTCGGCACCCGCCCCCGCACCCCCGGCGAACACCGCGGCTAGCCGCTCGAGCCCTTGCCGGATCGACTCCTCCCGTCGCTCCACGAGCCCGTCGCTGTAGAGCACGAGCGCACCGCCGCGCGGCACCTCGAGGACGTGGGTCGTCGGCGCGCGGTCGACGAGGCCCAGCGGCGGCACGCTCGCCCCCTCGGCCCAGCGCGGCGTCCCGTCCGCCTCCACGACCAGCAGGGGCGGGTGCCCGACCGACACGTGCTCGACGACGCCGCTCTCCGGGTCCAGCAGCGCGACGGCGACGGTCGCCACCTCGCCGGGAAGCGTCCAGCGGGCGAACTCCTCCAGCCGCTCGACCGCCTCGGCCGCCGAGGACGTCCCCACGAGCGCGGCCCGGAGGGTCGTGCTCAGCTGACCCATCGTCGCGGCCGCCTGGAGCCCGTGCCCGGTGACGTCGCCGACGACGAGTGCCACCCGGCCCGACGGCAGGTCGAGCGCGTCGTACCAGTCGCCGCCGACCAGTCCGGTGCCCGCCGACTCGTAGCGCGACTCCAGGGTCCAGCCCTCGACCCGTGGCAGCAGCGCGGGCAGCAGGCTGCGCTGCAGCTCCTCGGTCGCGCGCAGCGCCTTGCGCCCGCGCGCGTAGAGCGCCTCGACGAGGTGCCCGCGCAGCGCCGCGGCGAAGTCCGTCTGGTCCGACGTCCACGGGCGGCTGTGCCCGCGCACGACCTCACGCCACCGTTCGAACGACTTGCGAGGGCTCAGCCGCACGTCGCCGCCCTCGCGGCGGGCGATGGCCTTGTTGTGCGGGTCCCCGCCCCAGTCGACGTGCCGGAGCACCTCGTCCCGGACCCACAGCACGACCTGGCCCTCCGGCAGCACGATGCCCAGGACCCCCGCCACGTCGGGCATGAGGGCGGCGACCTCCGGCGCGTCCCGCGCGAGCCTGTCGGTCACCACCAGCTCCTCGTCCTGCGCGAGCACCCACGAGACGAGCGCCCGGCAGCCGTCGTCCCCCGGGACGTTCCCGACCGACGTGATCCGGCCCTCCGCGACGACCACCGCGCCGTCGGCGCGCACGAGGCGGCGCAGCCATCCGGACCGGGTGATCGCCGTGCCGAGCGGGGCCGCCTCGTCGCGGCTGTCCGCGGCGAGGTGCGCGAGCACGCTCTCCGCACGCCGCACCTCGGCGTCACGCTCCGTCTCGGCCTGCGCCACGAGCCGGACCGACAGCGCCGAGCCGAGGAACTCCGCCGCCGTGCGCACCTCGTACGGCGGCTCGTGCGGCCCCGCGTAGTGGTGGCACGCGATGAGGCCCCACAGCCGCCCCTCGCGCAGCAGCGAGATCGACATCGACGCCCGCACGCCCATGTTCCGCAGGTACTCGAGGTGGATCGGCGAGACGCTGCGCAGCGTCGAGTACGTGAGGTCGAGGGGGGCGCCCGTCGTGGGCAGCACCGTGGGGAGGATCGGCGTCGGCTCGTAGTCGACGTCGGCGATGAGCCGGATCCAGTTCTTCTCGTACAGCGCCCGCGCCTGGGGCGGGATGTCCGACGCCGGGTAGTGCAGCCCCAGGAAGGAGTTGAGGTCCGCGCGGCGCGCCTCCGCGACGACCTCGCCGTTGTGCTCGGCGTCGAAGCGGTAGATCATCACTCGGTCGAACCGCGTGAGCTCGCGGACGTGGCGGGCGGCGTCCTCGTACAGCTCGCCGAGGGTCGCGGCCCGCTCGAGGTCGCGCAGGGAGCGGCGCACCGCGAGGTACGTGTTGGGGAACGTCAGGGGCCGCGCGCCGGCGGCCGGCTCGAGCTCGACGACGAGCACCGGCTCGGCGCCGGGACCGTCGTCGGGCAGCGGCGGCCGGTGCAGCACCGCGTCGACGACGCGACCGGTGGCCTCGAGCTGCAGGCTGAGCGGGTTGCGGTCGGCCAGGTCGCCCGACGCCGACGCGTGCGTGAGGATCCTCGCCGCCGCCTCGGGTCCCAGCGCCGCCGCGAGCGGCCCGCCGAGCAGGTCGTGCGGCGCCGCGCCCAGGAACCGCTCGCTGTTCTGCGAGACCTGGAGCACCGTGTGGTCCGACTCGCGCACCACGAGCAGCGCACCCCGCGGCTGGATCAGCCCCGGTACGTGGATCGGCTCCCGCGCGCAGTTGTCGAGATCGACGGGCTCCCCTGGTGCGAGCAACCCCTCAGGGTCGACCGTGCTGGTCACGCCTACCTCCATCCGCCGCCGCCGCCGTGGCCCTCGCGGGTACGGCGCGGAAAGATCGACGGATCACCTGGGCTCGACGATCCGGTTCGAACGGCTCAGGCTACCGCCTGCGGGAACGAATTTCTGCCACGGATGCCGGTCGTCTCACGCAGGAGACCGCCGGTCCCGACGCCGCGGCGCTGCGCCGTCCCCCCGCGCGACGGTGCGCCCCGGCGTGACCGGTGCCACGGAACCACGCGGTAGCGTCGTACGTCGGACGGGCGGGAGGAACGGAGCGCCGTCCGCCCACGAACCGAGCCTGAAGGTGGCCATGAGCACGACAGTCGACCTGCCCGAACCGATCCTGCGCGCGGCGGACCTCTCCGCGGGATACGCAGGGCCGGACGTCGTCCACGGCATCGACCTCGAGGTCGTCCCGGGCACCGCGCCTGTCGGGATCGTCGGCGAGTCCGGCGCGGGCAAGTCGACCGTCGTGCGCGCCCTCGTCGGGCTCGTGCGGCCCACCCGCGGGCACGCGACCTACCAGGGACGCGCCGTCTCGAAGCTCTCGCGACGCGACAAGAAGACGTTCAAGGCGGAGGTGCGCCGCGTCTCCCAGGACGGGCTCGCGGGCGTGGGGATCGACCCGCGCTGGACCGTCGACCGGACCCTGTCGGCGGCGCTCACCGAGGCGCGCAAGGCGGGGCGGGCGAACGGGCGACCGGTCGCCGACCTCCTCGCCGACGTCTCGCTCGAGCCGCGCTACGCGCCGCGCACGATCCACTCGCTCTCGGGGGGCGAGAAGCAGCGCCTCGCGCTCGCCGTCGCGCTCGCCACGCGGCCCCGGGCGCTCCTGCTCGACGAGCCGCTGACAGCCGTCGACCCGGCGATGCGCGGTGACGTCGTGCGCCGGCTCGGCGAGGCGACGCAGCAGCTCGGGACCGCGGTCCTCCTCGTGTCGCACGACCTCGAGCTCGTCGAGCGCCTGTGCCCCACGGTGCACGTGCTCGCTGACGGCACCTTCGTCGCGTCGGGCGCGCTGCGGGACGTGTTCGCCGGGACGGCGCCGGGTTCGGACCACCCCGCGGTCCGCGGGCTCGCCGAGGCCGCCCCGCTCGCGGTCCAGCGCTTCCGCTGATCGCCGTCGGGAGAACTCGCCCGGAAGAAGTTCGCGCGCGGTGTCGAAGACGGGTACCTCCCGTTCGACGTCCTGGTGAACCCGCCCCCACGGCACTACGGTCGAGGGGCACTCACCGAGGAGGAACATCATGCGCGTCATGGTCCTGATCAACGGCACCGGAGCCGACGAGGACAAGATCGCCCCCACGCAGGAGATGCTCGCCCAGATGGGCGAGTACAACGAGCAGCTCGTCAAGGCGGGCATCATGCTCGACGGGCAGGGCCTGCACCCCAGCGCGAAGGGCGCGCGGGTCGTGTTCGACACGACCGGGACGTCCGTCGTGGACGGCCCGTTCACCGAGTCGAAGGAGCTCCTCGCGGGGTACTGGATCTGGCAGGTCTCCTCGCTCGAGGAGGCCGTCGAGTGGGCGAAGCGGTGCCCGTCCGACCCGCAGTACGGGGTCACGCAGGTGCTCGAGATCCGGCCGATCTTCGAGCCCGAGGACTTCGGCGCGGAGTACACGCCGGAGCTCCGCGAGCAGGACGAGCGCCTGGCCGAGGAGATCAAGGCCCAGCACGGCGGGGCCTGAGCCGGTGCCCGACGCACCGACGACGCGTGGGCGGGTCGCGCCCGCGCGTCACCGGGACGAGGTGCGCCGGACCGTCGAGGCGGTCTGGCGCATCGAGTCTCCGCGGCTGATCGCCGGGCTCGCGCGCACGCTGCGCGACGTCGGGCTCGCCGAGGACGTCGCGCAGGAGGCGTTCGTCGCCGCGCTCGAGCAGTGGCCCGAGCAGGGCGTCCCCGACAACCCCGGCGCGTGGCTCACGACGGTCGTGCGCCGCCGCGCCGTCGACCTGGTCCGCCGCGAGCGCACGCGCGACGCGAAGTACGCGCACCTCGCGGCGGACCTCGTCGCGCCCGGCGCGAGCACGCACGGCGGCACGACGGCGCGCGCGACCGACGGCGGCGCGGTGCTCGTGGGCAGCGTGCCCGCCCCGGACGCCGTGGTCGACGCACCCGTGGATGACGACCTCCTCGCGCTCGTGCTCGTCGCGTGCCACCCCGTGCTGCCGCGCGAGGCACGCGTCGCACTGACGCTCCGGCTCGTCGGCGGGCTCACGACGGAGGAGATCGCGCGCGCGTTCCTCGTCCCGTCGTCGACGGTCGGGCAGCGGGTCTCGCGCGCCAAGCGCACGCTCGCCGAGGCCCGGGTCGCGTTCGAGGTGCCGCAGGCGGACGAGCTGCCCGCCCGGGTGCCCGCGGTGCTCGAGGTCGTGTACGTCGTCTTCACCGAGGGGTACGCCGCGACGTCGGGCGACGCGTGGGTGCGCCGCGACCTCGCCGAGGACGCGATGCGCCTCGGCCGCGTGCTCGCCGGCCTGCTGCCGGCGGAGCCGGAGGTGCACGGGCTCGTCGCCCTCATGGAGCTCCAGGCGTCGCGCTTCGCGGCGCGCACGGGGCCGGGTGGCGAGCCCGTCCTCCTCGAGGACCAGGACCGTTCGCGGTGGGACCGGCTGCTGATCCGGCACGGTCTCGCCGCGCTCGACCGGGCCTTCGCGCTCGGCACGCGGGGCGGGAAGGTCCTCGGGACGTACACGCTCCAGGCGGCGATCGCCGCGTGCCACGCGCGCGCGGCGACGTTCGCCGAGACGGACTGGGAGGCGATCGTGTCGCTGTACGACGCCCTCGCCGCCGTCGCGCCGTCGCCCGTGGTCGAGCTCAACCGGGCGGTCGCCGTGCTCATGGCCGACGGTCCGGAGCGCGCGCTCGAGGTGCTCGACGGCGTCGCGGACGACCCGCGGCTGGCCCGCCACCACCTGCACGGGGCGGTGCGCGGCGACGTCCTGTCCCGCCTCGGACGGCACGCCGAGGCGGCCGAGACGCTCGAACGCGCGTCCGGGCTGGCCCCGACGGCGCGCGAGCGCCGCCTCCTCCTCGGCCGCGCCGCCGCGGCGTCCTCCCGTGCCGACGCCGAGCCCCCACCCACGAGATAGACCCTGGGCCCACGAGATAGAGCCCTGGTCATCGACCAGGCTCTATCTCGGCGACCTCGGCTCTATCTCGTGAGGACGGTCTCGATCGCGGCCTGCTCGTCGTCGGTCAGCGCGGGCGCAGAGAGAGCGGCGACGCTGTTCTCGAGCTGGCGGACGCTGCTCGCCCCGACGAGGGCGGACGTGACGCGCTCGTCGCGCAGCACCCACGCCAGCGCGAGCTGCGCGAGGGACTGGCCGCGCCCCTGCGCGATCTCGTTCAGCGCCCGGGCCGTCGCGAGGTAGTCCTCGTCGAGGTTGTCGGCGGACAGGAACGGCGAGTCGGGGCGCGCGGCCCGCGAGCCCTCGGGCGCGGAGCCCGAGAGGTACCGGTCGGTGAGGAGTCCCTGCTGGAGCGGGGAGAAGACGATCGTCCCGATGCCGAGGTCGCCCGCGACGTCGAGCAGCGACTCCGACTGCACGCCGTCGTAGCGGTCCTCGTGCGACGGATCCTCGACGTGGCGGTTGAGCATCGAGTAGCTCGGCTGGTGGATGAGCAGCGGCGTGCCGAGGTCGGCGAGGATGCGTGCGGCCTCGCGCGTGCGCGCCGGCGAGTAGTTCGAGACGCCGACGTACAGCGCCTTGCCCGCCTGGACGGCGTCGTGCAGGGCCCGCATGGACTCCTCGAGCGGCGTGCTCGGGTCCGGGCGGTGGTGATAGAAGACGTCGACGTAGTCGAGACCCGTGCGCTGGAGCGACTGGTCGAGCGAGGAGAGCAGGTACTTGCGGGACCCGCCGTCGCCGTACGGGCCGGGCCACATGTCGTACCCGGCCTTCGACGAGATGACGAGCTCGTCGCGGTACGCCCCGAGGTCCTGCGCGAGGTGCCGCCCGAAGTTCTCCTCGGCCGAGCCGTAGGGCGGGCCGTAGTTGTTGGCGAGGTCGAGGTGCGTGATCCCGAGGTCGAACGCGCGCCGCAGGACGGCGCGCTGGGTCTCGAAGGGGTTCACGTCCCCGAAGTTGTGCCACAGACCGAGCGAGATCGCGGGCAGGTCGAGGCCGCTGCGCCCCGTCCGCCGGTAGGTCATCGAGTCGTAGCGGTCGTCGGCAGCGACGTAGCGCGGGGTGAGAGGCATGTGCCCATTCTGCCCGTGCGTCACCGCCTGCTGCTCGCCCCGGCACACGGGACGAGCAGCAGACGTCGCGCCCTACGCGACCGCGGTCCCTTCGAGCTCGACCATCTGCCCGGGGATCGCCAGGCGGGTCACCCCGAGCATCGTGGTGGTGGGAGCCACCCTGGCCGCGCCGAGCCGTCCGGCGAGCGCGCCGTAGTGCGGGAGCAGCGCGTCGACGTCGGTGGTGTAGACGGTGAGGCGGACGAGGTTCGCCAACGTCATGCCCGCCTCGGCGAGCACGGCCTCGAGGTTGTCCACGGCGAGCGCGAGCTGCCCGGCGATGTTCCCGTCGTGCTCCGGCCTGCCGTCGCTGCTCGTCGCGGTCTGTCCCGAGACGTACAGGGTCCGGCTCTGCCCGGACACGAGCTCACCCTGGTTGAAGCCCATCGCCAGCGACCACGTCACCGGGTTGACTGCTGTGCGTTCCATCGACACTCCCTCGTTGCGACTGCGCGCGTCCCGCGGCTCGGTAGCCACGTCCTCGACGCCGCAGGACGAGTCTCCGCAGCAATCACGACACCTGGTGTCACGTTTTCTGGGACGATGGGCTCGTGCGTGCGGATCGGCTGGTCTCGCTGGTGCTGCTGCTGCGCCAGCGGGGCCGCATGAGCGCGGACGAGCTGGCGACCGAGCTGGAGGTGTCCACGCGCACCGTCCTGCGCGACATGGAGGCGCTCTCCACCGCCGGGGTCCCGGTGTACGCCGAACGCGGCCGGCACGGCGGGTTCTCGCTGCTGCCCGGCTTCCGCACCGAGCTCACCGGTCTGAACCACGACGAGGCTCTCGCGCTGCTGACGGCGGGCTCAGGGCGCGGCGAACAGGTCTTCGGGCTCGGCTCCGCGCTCGCCTCCGCGATGCGCAAGGTGGTCGACGCCCTGCCGGAAGGCCACCGGGTCAGCGTGGACGACGCCGCCCGGCGGTTCCTCGTCGAGCCCGAGTCGGACCTGCTCTCGCGCCGACGCGCCACCGAGGACGTGGCGGGTGCTGTGATGAGCGAGGTACGCCGCGCGGTGCTCAGAGGCCGCAGGCTGCGCATCCACTACGCCGCTCCTGACACGACGCCTCGTTGGCGCACCGTCGACCCGGTCGGCCTGGTCACCGTCCGCGGCCGCAGCTATCTCCTGGCCCTCTCGGCGGGTGAGGACCGCACCTACCGGCTCTCGCGGATGCTCGCCGCCGAGGAGCTGCCGGAACCCGCGCAGCGTCCCGGGCAGCTCGACCTCGACCGGATCTGGGCCGAGCGCAGCGCACAGTTCCTGTCCGAGAACCATCTCCCCGTCACGGTCAGGGTCGACCCCGGGCGACGGGAAGAGCTGCTGGACACCGCGCGGGCCGTGCGTGCCGAGGAGTCGGACGTCGACGGCTGGGTACGGTTGGAGATCACCTTCGAGGACCTGCGGCACGCCGTCTGGGCGATCTGGCAGCTCGACACCGGCGCGGAGGTCCTCTCCCCCGACCCGCTGCGCGCCGCCCTGCGCGACCGCGCAGCCGCCCTCGTCACCCGCTACGACACGTAGGTCGAGCGCGGACGCCGTCGCGTCACCCACCCGCCGCGGACTACTCCCACGTCGCGGCGTCCGGATCGATGCCGTGGTGGCGCGCGGACTCGTCGATGATCCGACGGAACCAGACGGAGAGCCCGTCGCCGATCCCGTCGTAGTACGACGAGAACCCAGTATCGGCCTCGAACATCCGACCCAGGCACACCTGCATCGGTCGCGTCAGAGGGAAGAAGTTCGAGAACAGCTCACGGTGGCGCTCGGCGAGTCCGTCCGCCTCCTCGCTGCCCGGCTCGACGCCCCGGCCCATCGCCTCGGCGAGGTCGCGCTGGAGAGCGGACATCGCCTCGGAGAGGGCTCGCCACTGACCCGGCGAACGGGACGCGGAGCGCTCCGCGAACTGCGCCCACTGCGTCGACCCGCCCCACCTGGAGCGGGCCGAGGCCGCGTGCTGGGGATCCCAGTCCTCACCGAGGACGTCGCGCTGCTCGTCGTCGCTCATCAGGATGCCGCGCTCGTGCGCGTCGGTCAGACGCTCGAGCTGTCGGTCGAGCCGCTGCAGATCGCGGATCCGTTCAGCCAGCTGCGCCCGTTGCGCCCGCAGGGTGTCGACGATCTCCGCCGTGGCGTCGTCGAGCGCTGCACGGATCGCGTCGAGCGAGAGGCCGGCCTCACGGTACGCCACCACACGGCTGAGACGTTCGAGGTCGTCCCAGGTGTAGAGCCGGTAGCCGGCGGGTGTGCGGCGGGACGGCGACGCGAGACCGATCTCGTCCCAGTGGTGGAGCGTGCGCACGGTCAGACCGAGAAGGTCGGCGGCGACCCCGACCGTCGCGTCCTCATCCGTCTCGCTCTCGGTCATCGTCGTCATTGTGCTCCTCCGTGAGCGTCCGGCGCGAAGATGCCGACCGATGCGAGATCGCGTCCCGCGTCGCTGTCGGGCTCGTACGGCGTCGCGGCCGTGAACGTGACGTGCGCGCCCTCCGGGGTGCGCACGTCGATGTCACGGGTCCTCCACGGCGTCTCGTAGGGGCCGGTCACCGAGTCCGGGGACAACGCGCGGCACGCGTCGGCCACCGCCTCGAGCTGGCTGAGCACGCACGAGACGAACACCTGCACCGGCGATGGCGATGGCGACGGCGTCGGCGATGGCGACGTCTCCGAAGGCTCGGCGCTCTCCGCCGGGACGAGCAGGACGTCCTGGAACGCCCACCGCCGCAGATGGACCACCTGGCCGGGAATGCTGAACAGGTCGACGAAGCCGAGCCCGCGCACCCAGAAATCTGTCGACGCCGCCAGGTCCCGCGTCGTGATCTTCACGAACATCGGCATCGCGTAGATGCCGCGGTACGGTTCCGGCGCCACCGCGTCAGGGCCGTCTGGGACAGGACTCATCTCGAAGGCGTTGAAGTAATCAGGCATGCGAGCCAGGCTGGAGCCTCACGTCGCGTGAGGGTCAAGCCCGCGTGGTCGCAGGCGCGTCGGCGACGAGCTCACGGCGCGGGACACGGTGCGGCGCGAGTGGCACGGCCCCTCTTGCTACGCGGACTCGCGCACGACGAGCGTCGGCTCGAAGATCACCGAGGTCACCCGCGGCTCCCCCTCCTCGACCTGCTCGAGCAGCATGCGCGCCATCTCCGCGGCCATCTGCTCGACGGGCTGCCGGACGGTCGTGAGCGTCGGGTGCGACTGCGTGCCGACGGGGCTGTCGTCGAACCCGACGACGGCGACGTCCTCCGGGACGCGGCGGCCGAGGCGCTGCAGGGCGTGAATCGCACCGCGAGCCATCATGTCGTTCGAGGCGAAGACGCCGTCCAGACCGGGGGCGCGCTCGAGCAGCTCGCGCATCGCGGCCTCGCCGCTCTCGGCGGTGAAGTTGCCCTCCGCGCTGGGGACGTAGGCGACGCCGTGGCGCGCCATCGCGTCCCGAAATCCGTCGAGGCGGTCGCGGGCCGCGAGCACGCCGAGGGGCCCCGAGATCACCCCGAGCCTCCGGCGCCCCGTACCCAGCAGGTGCTCCGCGGCGAGGCGTGCGCCGTCGCCGTTGGCGAGGTCGACGTAGCTCACGGGCAGCGGTCGGGGCGGGCGGGCGAACAGGACGGCGGGCCTGCCGGTCGCGAGGAGCTGTTCCGGCAGCGGGTCGTCGGCATGGGTCGTGACGAGGAGCGCGCCGTCGGCGTTGCCGAAGCGCAGGTACGAGACCACCTGCTGCCGCGCCTCGTCGCTGTCGGCGACCATCAGCACGGGGTGCACGTCGTGGGGTCGGAGCGACCGGACGAAGGACCCGACGGCGCGACCGAAGAAGGGGTCGGCGAGGATCCGGGAGAGGTAGAGATCGTCGTCGGGTCCCGGCTCGGCACCTGAGACGACCACCGCCACGGTGCCGGTGCGGCGCGTGACGAGCGAGCGCGCCGCGCGGTTCGGGACGTAACCGGTGGCAGCGACGGCCTGGAGGACCACCTCCTGGACGGCGGGCGCGACCTTCCGCTTGCCGTTGACGACGCGAGAGACCGTGGCACGCGAGACGCCGGCCACCTTGGCCACGTCCTCCAGGGTGGGCGCACCGCGCCGGACCTCGCTCACGAGCCGACGATAGCAGGGGTGAGAGCGATTGCCGAGCCCTCCACCCGAGGCGAGAGAACGGCCTCCGGGGCGGAAAAGTTACTGACTAGTAGGTCAGCGTAAGGAGCCGTTTTATTACCCTCTGTCCCGTTTTTTGCGCCAAGGGAGGCGCCGCTTCCCCTTGACACTCCTGTAGAGCGGGTGAAAACTCGGCCTCGGGTAAGAGCGCTCTCCCAAACAGCTCCCGGTCGCGGCGCCGCGACCGGGAGCACGGCTCGACGACGAACTGGGCCCGGGTCGACGACGACCTCGGGCGGACGGAGAGGTAACGACGACGATGCGCACCACACCCCCCACCGCCACCGGGCGGCACCGCACACCACGAGGAAGAGCCCGCGCCGTGCGCGTTGGCCTCGCCGCCCTGACCACCACGGCGCTCGCGGGCGCCGCGCTCGTCGTGCCGGCCGCGACGGCCAGCGCCGAGCCGGTCCTCCTCTCGCAGGGCAAGCCCGCCACGGCGTCGTCCGTGCAGGACGACTGGGCGGGATACGCCGCGGCGAAGGCCGTCGACGGCGACCTCGGGACCCGCTGGTCCAGCGCGTACTCGGACCCGCAGTGGCTCCAGGTCGACCTCGAGCAGGACGCGAGCATCGACCGCGTCGAGCTCGTCTGGGAAGGCGCCTACTCGACGTCGTACCAGGTCCAGGTCTCCGACGACGCCTCCACGTGGACGACGGTCCACTCGACGGGCTCCGGCGACGGCGGTACCGACGTGCTCGACGTCGACGGGGAGGGCCGCTACGTGCGCCTCCTGTCGACGGCGCGCAACGGCGGCTACGGCAACTCGCTCTGGGAGCTCCGCGTGTTCGGCGAGGTCGACGGCTCGGGTCCGACGGATCCCACCGACCCGCCGGACCCGACGGACCCGGACTACGTCTTCCCCGGACACCCGGACGTCCCCGTCAAGGACTCGGGCCCGAGCGTCGTGGACGTCACCGGCGGCAACGGCGACTGGGACCTCCAGGTCGACGGCGAGCCCTACACCGTGCGCGGGTTCACGTGGGGACCGTCGTTCGCGGAGGCCGACCACTACATGCCGGGCCTGACGGGCATGAACGGCAACACGACCCGCACCTGGGGCACGGGCCCGGACACGGTCCAGCTCCTCGACTCGGCAGCCGACCACGATGTCCGCGTGATCATGGGCTTCTGGCTCCTGCCCGGCGGCGGGCCCGGCTCGGGCGGCTGCATCGACTACCGCACCGACACGCAGTACAAGTCCACGACCAAAGCCGACATCCTCAGCTGGGTCGAGACCTACAAGAACCACCCGGCCGTGCTCATGTGGAACATCGGCAACGAGGCGATCCTGGGCCTGCAGAACTGCTACTCCGGCACGGACCTCGAGGAGATCCGCCACGCCTACGCCGCGTTCGTCAACGAGGTGAGCGTCGCGATCCACCAGATCGACCCGAACCACCCGACCACCAACACCGACGCCTGGGCCGGCGCCTGGCCGTACCTCAAGGCGAACGCCCCCGACCTCGACCTGCTGTCGATCAACGCCTACGGCGACGTGTGCAACATCGCGGAGAACTGGGAGGCCGGAGACTACGGCAAGCCGTACGTCCTCACCGAGGGCGGCGCGGCCGGCGAGTGGGAGGTGCCCGACGACGCGAACGGCGTCCCGGACGAGCCCACCGACATCGAGAAGGGCGCAGCGCTCGTCAGCTCCTGGAAGTGCCTCATGGAGCACGAGGGCAAGGCGCTCGGCGCGACCTTCTTCCACTACGGCACCGAGGGCGACTTCGGCGGCGTGTGGTTCAACGTCATCCCGGGCGACAACAAGCGCCTCGGCTACTACGCGATCGCGAAGGCCTGGGGCGTCGACACGAGCGCCCTGAACACCCCGCCGCGCATCACGCGCATGGACGTCCCCGGCAGCACGAGCGTGGTCTCCGGCGGCACCGTGGACATCGAGCTGACCGCCACGGACCCCGACGGCGACCCGATCGAGTACGTCGCGTTCCTCAACAGCAAGTACATCGACGGCGCGGGCGGCCTCGCCTGGACCGAGCTCACGCGGACCGGCGACGGGACGTTCACGGTCAAGGCTCCCGAGCGGCTCGGCGTCTGGAAGGTCTACGTCTGGGCGGAGGACGGCCAGGGCAACGTCGGCGTCGAGACGCGCTCGTTCCGCGTCGTCGCACCCGCTGTCCAGGGCACGAACATCGCGCTCGGCAAGACCGCGACGGCGTCGACGTTCGACCCGTGGAACGGGGACTGGACCCCGGCGCGCGCGATCGACGGCGACCAGTCGACCCGCTGGGCGAGCCAGTGGGGCGCGACGGCCTGGTACCAGGTCGACCTCGGCTCGGTGCAGTCGTTCGACCACCTCCAGCTCGTGTGGGAGGCCGCGTTCGGGAAGTCCTACGAGATCCAGACCTCGAACGACGGCAACGCGTGGACCACGGTCCGCACCGTCACCGGGGGCAACGGCGGGGTCGACAGCATCGACGTCGCCGGCACGGGGCGCTATGTGCGCCTGAACCTCACCGAGCGAGGCACCGACTGGGGCTACTCGCTGTTCGAGCTCGGCATCTACCGGCGCTGACCGGACGGACGGGGGCGGCGTCGCCGTCCCCGTCCTCCTCGTGCCCGGCCACCGACGGACGGGCGCACGCACCACCAGACGACGACGTCCACGGAGGAAGCATGCACACGAGAACCAGCACGCCACGATCCCTCAGCGATCCCCCGGACCGCACATCCACCCCTGGTGTCCGACGCCGTTCGCGCGGCCTCACGGGCGCCCTCGCCCTCGGCCTCGTCGCGTCGTCGCTCGTGGTGGCCGGCGGCGCCGCGGCGGCACCCGGGACCTTGCTCTCGCAGGGCGCGCTCACCGCGGCGTCCAGCTCCGAGTCGGGCGGCCTCGGGCCGCGGTTCGCCGTCGACGGCGACCGCGCCACCCGCTGGGCGAGCTCCCCGAGCGACGACCAGTGGTTCCGCGTGGACCTGGGCACGGCCCAGCAACTCGAACGCGTCGTCCTCGACTGGGAGGCGGCGTACGGCAAGGACTTCAGCATCCAGGTGTCCCACGACGCCCAGACCTGGTCGACGGTCGCGACGGTGACCGACGGTCCGGGCGGCGTCCAGACGCTCGACCTCGACACCACGGGTCGCTACGTCCAGCTGGTCGCCACCGAGCGCGGCACGCAGTACGGGTACTCGCTGTTCGAGCTACAAGTGTTCGGCGACGGCGAGGCTCCCGACCCGGACGACCCGACGGACTGGGGCGACGAGGTGACGCACCACGAGTTCCAGGCGAACTGCTCGTTCTCGCACTTCGCGCCGGACGACCCGATCGTGTTCCCGGGCCAGCCCGGGAGGTCGCACCTGCACACCTTTATCGGGAACCGCGTCACGGACGCATTCACCACGCCTGAGGACCTGTTCGAGAACACCGACTCGACGTGCACCGTGCCGCAGGACCACTCGTCGTACTGGTTCCCCGCGATCGAGAAGAACGGCGTCCCGATCGAGCCGGACATCCCGATGACCGTCTACTACAAGTCCGGGATCGACGACTACACGAAGGTCGTGCCCTTCCCGGCCGGCCTGCGCTTCGTCGCCGGCAACATGATGGCGACGTACGACGAGTTCCGGACCGCGCCCGGCGCGGTCGAGGGCTGGGAGTGCGGTGAGATCTCGAAGAGCTGGGACATCCCTGCGCACTGCCCGGAAGGCTCGCAGCTCAACATCCGCTACCAGGCGCCGAGCTGCTGGGACGGTATGCACCTGTCCCCCGACGCGGCGTCGCACATGGGGCACGGCACGCACATGGCGTACCCCGTCAACGGGCAGTGCCCGATGAGCCATCCCGTCGCGGTGCCGATGATCGAGTTCAAGATCGCGTGGCCGGTGAGCGGGGACATGTCGGACGTGAGGCTCGTGAGCGGTTCCGACCAGTCGTGGCACTACGACTTCATCAACGGCTGGGAGCCCGAGGTGCTCGAGCGCCTCGTCGAGCACTGCATCAACGGCGGGCTCCAGTGCAACCCGCGCGGGTACGACCTCTACAAGCCGCATCGCGGCACGGTCCTCGACGAGGACTACGAACTCGTCGGCTGACCCTCTCCTGACCCACCCAGACGGTGCGGCGCCGCCCTTTCAGACCCTGGCGGCGCCGCACCGCAGGCACCCGTGTGCCCGAAGCGGCCGCGGTCCGATCGCGGCCGCCGCTCCACCGACCCGAAGAAGGCAGGAACATGCACATCCGAGAACGGTCCAGGACCTCCCTGGCAACCTTCGCCGCCGCGGTGACCGCGGCGTGCGTCGCGGCCCCGCTGGTCGCGACCGCGGCGCCCCTCAGCACGGCGGCCGCCCCGGTCAACCTCTCGCAGGGCAAGCCCGCGAGCGCGTCGAGCGTGCAGGGCGACTACGTCGCCGCACGGGCAGTCGACGGCGACCTGAACACCCGCTGGAGCAGCGCATTCACCGAGGGCCAGTGGCTCCAGGTGGACCTCGGCCAGGTCTCGACGCTCACGTCCGTGGCGCTGACCTGGGAGGGCGCGTACGGCAAGGGCTTCCGCATCGAGGCGTCCGACGACGGCGCGACCTGGCGCACGGTCCGCACCGTGACCGACGGCACGGGCGGGCAGCAGACGCTGCCCGTGTCCGGGACGGGACGCTACGTACGCGTCCTCGGCACCGAGCGCGGCACGGGCTACGGCTACTCCCTGTGGGAGCTCCAGGTGTTCGGCACGCCGGGGACCGGCGGCGGGACGGGCGACCCGGGCGACCCCGGTGGCGAGGACTGCACGACGAACGCCGCGCTCGGGAAGGCGGCGACGGCGTCGTCCACGGAGGGCGCGTACGCCGCCGGGCTCGCGGTGGACGGCAAGGCCGACACGCGCTGGGGCAGCCAGTTCTCGGACGCGCAGTGGCTCCAGGTGGACCTCGGTTCCGTGCAGGACGTCTGCGGGATCGAGATCGACTGGGAGGGCGCGTACGGGAAGGGCTTCCGCGTCGAGGCGTCCGACGACGGCTCGACGTGGCGCACGCTGCGCACGGTCACCGACGGGACCGGGGGGAAGCAGGTCCTCGACGTCACGGGGTCGGGACGCCACCTCCGTCTGGTCGGGACCGAGCGCGGGACCGGCTTCGGCTACTCGATCTGGGAGCTGCGCGTGCTGACCTCCGGCGACCCGACGGAGAACCCCGGCCCGGGCGGACCGATCGAGGGCGGCGGCGACCTGGGACCGAACGTGCACGTGTTCGGTCCGGACACGCCCGTCGACCAGATCCAGTCCGCCGTGGACGAGGCGTACGCGGCCCAGGAGACCAGCCAGTTCGGCGAGCGCCGAGACCAGTTCCTCTTCGAGCCCGGCACGTATCCCGTGCACGTGAACGTCGGCTTCAACACGTCGGTCAACGGCCTCGGCCGGAACCCCGACGACGTGAACATCACCGGCGGCATCTGGGCCGACGCGGAGTGGTTCGAGGGCAACGCGACGCAGAACTTCTGGCGCTCCATCGAGAACCTCTCCGTCACCCCGACCGGCGGCGACATGCGCTGGGCCGTCTCGCAGGCCGCCCCGATGCGACGCATCCACGTCAAGGGCAACCTCATGCTGCACTCGTCGCGCTACGGCTGGGCGTCCGGCGGGTACACCGCCGACTCCGTCGTCGACGGCCAGGTCCGCGGCTACACCCAGCAGCAGTGGTACACCCGCGACTCGACCCTCACCGGCGGCTGGGACGGCACCCTGTGGAACATGGTGTTCTCCGGCACCGAGAACGCCCCGCCGACGACGTTCCCCGAGCCCGCCGTGACCACGCTCGATACCTCCGGCGTCATCCGCGAGAAGCCGTACCTGTACCTCGACGGCGACGACTACGCGGTGTTCGTGCCCGAGCTGCGCGACGGCACACGCGGCGCCACGTGGAAGAACGGCTCCACCCCGGGCTCCTCGATCCCGATCGACGAGTTCTACGTCGCGCAGCCCGGCGACAGCGCGGACCGCATCAACGCCGCGCTCGACCAGGGTCTGAACCTGCTCCTCACCCCGGGCATCTACCACCTCGACGAGACGATCGAGGTGAACAACCCCGACACCGTCGTGCTCGGGCTCGGCTACGCGACGATCGTCCCGGACGCCGGGCAGACCGCGATGCGCGTCGGCGACGTCGACGGCGTGAAGGTCGCGAGCGTCCTGTTCGACGCCGGTGCGAACGAGTCCCCGAGCATGCTCACCGTCGGCACCGAGGGCTCGACCGCCGACCACGCCGACGACCCGATCTCTCTCCACGACGTGTTCGTCCGCGTGGGCGGTGCGCACGCCGGCAAGGTCGAGGCCGCCATCGTCGTCAACGCGGACGACACGATCGTCGACCACATCTGGTCCTGGCGCGGCGACCACGGCGAGGGCATCGGCTGGACCGTCAACACCGCCGACTACGGCCTGATCGTCAACGGTGACGACGTGAGCGGCTACGGCCTCTTCGTCGAGCACTACCAGAAGTACAACACCCTGTGGAACGGCGAGCGCGGGCGCACGATCTTCTACCAGAACGAGCTGCCCTACGACCCGCCGAACCAGGCCGCCTGGAACCACGACGGCATCCGCGGGTGGGCCGCCTACAAGGTCGCCGACGACGTGAAGTTCCACGAGGCCTGGGGCCTGGGCTCCTACTGCGTGTTCACCTCGGACGCCTCGATCGTCTCCGACAACGGCTTCGAGGTCCCGGTCACCCCGGGCGTGAAGATGCACTCGCTCCTCACCGTCTCCCTCGGCGGCGTCGGCACGTACGAGCACGTCATCAACGGCGTCGGCCCGAGCGCGAGCGGCACCGCGACGATCCCCGCGAAGGTGGTGAGCTACCCGTGATCCCCTGGTGACGGTCGTCGGGTCGTGTGGTCAGGTCCGGTCCGACGCCTCCACGGGGCGCCGTCCGGTCACCTCCGGCCCGACACCTCCACGGAGGGCGGGGCGGGTCTACCATCCGCCGCTCGTTCCTCGCGGCTCCCGCCAGACCCACCACGACCCGCCCCGCCCTCCGTTCCGGCGCCGGACCTCGTCCTGGCCCCCCACCTCAGGTGGTGGTCCGGGGAGTGTCCGTACGGCGTCAGGAAGATCACGACCGTCACCTTCGACCCGGTGCAGGGGCCGGATCGAAGGCGACGCGTCGCTCGCCCCTCCCCACCGACAGAACGCGAGATGCGAGTCGTTGCCCTTCCGGAAGCGGAAGGACCGGCAACGACTCGCATCTCGTCGTTCGTGCGGCGACGCTCTCGCGCGACAGCCTCCGCGAGGCGGGGCGGTCTACGAGGCCGTGGGGCGGGCGGTCGAGGCGAGGCGGCCAACGAGGCCGGGGGCGGAGCGACGGGTGGGGCGGGTCGTGGTGGGTCTGGCGGGAGCCGCGAGGAACGAGCGGCGGATGGTAGACCCGCCCCGCCCCTCGCGCAGCCCCCGGCCGGACTCGCCCCGCCCCTCGCGCAGCCCCCGGCGGACCGACCCACGAACGCTCAGCGCGACGGCGTCTCCACGACCTGGCCCGCCCACGCGAACCCGCCACCGAAGCCGAACAGCAGCGCGGGCGCCCCGGCGGGGATCTTGCCGGCGTGCCACCACTTCGACAGCCCGAGCGGGATCGACGCGGCCGACGTGTTGCCGGACTCGACGATGTCCGTGACGACGACCTTGTCCTCCATGCCGAGCGCCTTGGCGAGCGGCTCGATGATGCGCAGGTTGGCCTGGTGGGCGACCAGCACCTCGATGTCGTCGAGCGCCACGCCGGACCGCTCGACGACGAGCTTCGCGCGCTCTGCCGCGCGCGTGATGGCCCACTTGAAGACCGCTCGGCCGTCCTGGGCGAACTTGTCGGCCGGCGCCTCGATGAGC
Source organism: Cellulosimicrobium sp. BMG9.23 (assembly GCF_059159985.1). Classification (NCBI taxonomy): domain Bacteria; kingdom Bacillati; phylum Actinomycetota; class Actinomycetes; order Micrococcales; family Promicromonosporaceae; genus Cellulosimicrobium; species Cellulosimicrobium sp. BMG9.23. Next base: position 40,246 of record NZ_JBZGBZ010000001.1, on the reverse strand, counting down.
ACGGCGGGCGTGAGGTCCGGCTCGGAGCCCCACGTCACCGGGCCGACGCCCGGGGTGTCGGACGCCTGGAGCACGGCGGCGCCCGCGCCGTCGGCGGTGAGGATGCACGTGCTGCGGTCGGTCCAGTCGGTGAACGCGGTGAGCTTCTCGGCGCCGATCACGACGGCGGTGCGCGCGGACCCGGCGCGGATCGCCTGGTCCGCGAGCGCGACGGAGTGCGCGAAGCCGGAGCACGCGACGTTGACGTCGAGCACCGCAGGGCCGACGACGCCGCGCAGGTCGAGCTCGGACGCCTCCTCGGGGGTGGACTGCCCGGGCATGACGCCGGTGCGCAGGTGGTAGGCGACGCGTCCCGCGGTGTTGGGCGAGCGGTCGACGGCGGTCGCGGTCGCGACGATCACGAGGTCGACGTCGGCGGCCCCCACGCCCGCGTCGTCGAGCGCGTGGCGGGCTGCCCCGACGGCCATGTCGGCGACGGTCGTGTCGTCGTCGGCGACGTGCCGGGTGACGATGCCCGTGCGCGACCGGATCCACTCGTCGTTCGTCTCGACGAGCTGCGCGACGTCGTCGTTGGTGAGCGTCTTCTCGGGCTGGTGGTGTCCGAGGCCGACGATGCGCGATCCGGCCGCGCCGGTGGCAGGTGTGAGCATGCGTCGATCATTCACCGTGCCCGGCGGATCGTCCAAGCCGCCCGGTCGCCAGCCCGTTCGCACGGGCTCAGGTGACGGTGCCGAGCTGCCACGGGACGAACTCCTCGCCGCCGATGTCGAGGTCCTCGCTCGAGGTCAGCTCGCCGGACGCGACGGCGAGGATGCGCGCGAAGATCTCGTCGGCGACGGCCTCGAGCGTGGCTGTGCCGTCGACGATCCGGCCGCAGTCGATGTCGACGTCGTCGCCCATGCGCGCGTACAGCTCGCTGTTCGTCCCCAGCTTGATCGACGGCGTGGGCTTGCACCCGAACACCGAGCCTCGTCCGGTCGTGAAGCACACGACGTTCGCGCCGCCGGCGACGAGCCCCGTCACGGACACCGGGTCGTAGCCCGGGGTGTCCATGAACACGAAGCCCTTCGTCGTCATGGGCTCGGCGTACTCGTGCACCGCGGCGAGGTCGGCCTGGCCGCCCTTCGCGACGGCGCCGAGGGACTTCTCGAGGATCGTCGTCAGGCCCCCCGCCTTGTTGCCGGGCGACGGGTTGTTGTCGAGGCTCCCTCCGCCCGCGGCGGCGTAGTCCTGCCACCAGGCAAGGCGGTCGAGCAGCCGCTGACCGACCTCGGGCGTGACGGCCCGGCGTGTCAGCAGGTGCTCCGCGCCGAAGACCTCCGGGGTCTCGGCGAGAGCGGACGTCCCGCCGTAGGCGACGAGCCGGTCGGACGCGAGGCCGAGCGCGGGGTTCGCGGTGATGCCGGAGTAGCCGTCGGAGCCCCCGCAGTTGAGGCCGAGGACGAGCTCGGACACGTCGCACTCGGTGCGCTCGAAGCGGCCGTCGATCTCCTCGACCATCTCCCGGACGGCCTGCGCCCCGGCCTTGACGGTCGCGCGCACGCCTCCCGAGTCCTGGATGGTCAGCGTCCGCACGACGGTGTCCGGGGAGACCTGCGCGCCGGCCAGGACGGTGTCGACGGCGATCATCTCGCAGCCGAGGCCGAGCACGAGCACGCCCGTGACGTTCGGGTGCCCCGCGTACCCGCGCAGGGTCCGCAGCAGCACCTGGGCGCCCTCGCTCGTCGGGACGAGCCCGCACCCGGACTGGTGGGTGAGCGCGACGACGCCGTCGACGTGCTCGTACCCGTCCATCGCGAACCCGCGGAACTGGTCGGCGATCATCTTGGCCGTGCTCGCCGAGCAGTTCACCGACGTGAGGATCGCGACGTACGAGCGCGTGCCCACGCGACCGTCGGCGCGGCGGTAGCCGCGGAACGTGGGCCGCGGCCCCGCCGGCGTCTCGAGCGCGGTGTGGACGGTGGCGAGCTCGTGCTCGCGCTCGCCCTCCTCGAAGCCCAGGTTGTGCACGTGCACGTGGTCGCCCGGCTCGATCGACGCGGACGCGACCCCGATGACCTGCCCGTACTTGCGCACGGGCTCGCCCGTCGGCACCGCCCGCAGCGCGATCTTGTGCCCGCGCGCGACGGCGCCGCGGACCGTGACGGGCTCACCGCCCTCGGCCGCCACGACGTCACCGGGGACGAGGTCGCGCGTGGCGACCGCGACGTCGTCCTCGGCGCGCAGCACGAGGAGCGCGGCGCGCTCGTGGGTGGACGCGGTCATGCCCGCACCGCCTGCACCCGCGCCGCATCGTCTCGGTGCACTCCCCCGACCGCGTCGGCCAGCCGGACCGGCTGGCCGGTCTCGAGCGACCTGTTGGCGGCGATCCCGACACCGGCCGCGAGCAGACCGTCGCGCCAGCCTGCGGGGCGACCCAGCGGGTCGTCGCCCGGACCGCGGAAGACGTCCTGCAGGAGCATCGCGTCACCGCCCCCGTGAGCCCCCTGCCCCCTCGGGATCGGCACCTCCCGCGCCTCCTCCCAGTGCCGCTGCACGACGAGCCGCTCGCCGCGCGGGCGCGTCGGCCCGGTGGCCAGGGCCTCCTGCGCGGAGGGGTCGAGGACCGGTCGCCCGTCGTCGCCGACGAGCACGGCGCCGCGCTCAACGACCTCGAGCTCCGCGCGGCCGCGCGTCCCGGTGACGCTCACGCGGTACCCCTCCCAGGGTCCGTAGGCCGTCAGCGAGTAGGTGAGCAGGGCGCCGCGGGCGTACTGGACGATCACGGCGGCGGTGTCCTCGATCGTCACGCCGGGCGCGAACGGGTCCTGGTCGCGGCGGTACCCGTCGTGCGCCTCGGCGTCGAGGTACAGGTCGGCGAGGCGCTGGTCGTCGGCGAGGTCGAGCAGGAACAGGTCGCGCGGCGCGTCGGCCGCGGGGCCGTCGGGGGCGCCGCGCGTGCCGCGCGCGGGACGGCTCCCCGCTGCCGCGCGGGCGACGCCCGCGCCGTCGGCGCCGTAGAAGCGCAGACCGCCGCGCGCGAACACGAGGTCGGGCTCGTCGTCGACCCACCAGTTCACGAGGTCCGCGTGGTGGCTCGACTTGTGGACGAGCAGCCCGCCGGAGATCTCCTTCTCGCGGTGCCAGCGGCGGAAGTAGTCGGCGCCGTGCACGGTGTCGAGCACCCACTCGAAGTGGACCGCGGTGACCTCGCCGATCTCGCCGCTCGCGACGACCTGCTTGAGCGCGGTGTTGCGGGGCGAGTAGCGGTAGTTGAACGTCACCACGACGTCGCGGCCGTGCTCGGCGACGGCGTCCGCGATCTGGCGGCAGCCCCGCCCGGTCGTGGTCATCGGCTTCTCCAGCACGACGTCGGCCCCCGCGGCGAGCACGCGCGAGACGACGTCCGCGTGGGTGCGGTCCGGCGACGTCACGACGACCGCGTCGACGCGCTCGCGCGCGATCATCGCCTCGAGGTCGTCGGGCGCGTACGTCGGGACGGGAGCCTCCCCGGCGGCCGCCACGAGGTCGTCGTAGAACGCTGAACGGACCGGGTTCGGCTCGCACCACGCGACGAGCCGCGCGACGTCGCGGTGCGGCCCGAGGATCGCGTCGACGTACATCTGGGCCCGGTGCCCGGTCCCGACGACCGCGTAGCGGCGACGGGTTCCGGTGTCTCGGGGGGACTCGGCGAGGGGAGGCACAGCGGTCCTTCCGTGGGTGGTGTCCCGTCCGCCGGTCGGTGGCGGGCGGTCGGCCGGACCGGCCCCGTGGGGCGACGGGGACGGTCCGGCCAGTCGTGCCCGGGTGCCGTCGGCACCCGGTCGGTCAGAGGCGTCAGCCGCCGATGGCGGCCTCGACCTCGGAGGTGAACTGGCTCGCCGCGTCCGCGGGGCTGAGCCGGCCGAAGATCAGCTCGGTGTTCACGCGGGTCGTGATCTCCGGGACGTCGGCGGCACCCTCCGGCGGGACCGGCGGGCCGTCCACGATCTCGGTCTCCAGGCTCGCGAGGAAGTCGGCGGACTGCTGGTCCGCAGGCTCGAGGTCCGCCTGGATGGCCTCACGGACGTCCGTGTTGGCCGGCAGGCCGCGGTCGGCGAGGATCAGCGCGCCGGCCTCGGGGTCGTTGAGGAGGAAGTTGACGAACTTCGCCGCCGCCTCGGGGTGCTCGGTCGTCTTGGAGATCGAGTAGTACATCGCCGGCTTGAAGTACATGCCGGTGCGGTCGAACTCCGACTCGCCCGGCACGCGGAGGAGCTGGAGGTCACGGCCGGCCGCGCTCGAGATCGCGGGCAGCTGGTTGGACCACCAGAAGCCCATCGCGCCGGTGTTGGTACCCAGGAGCGACTGCTCGGGACCGCCCTCGGCGATCTCGATGCTGCGGGCCGGGTCGGGCTGGCCGCCACCCTCGACGAGGTCCATCGTGATCTGGTTCCACTCGGCGAGCAGCTCGTCGTCGTAGCCGACCCCGCCGTCCTCGCCGTAGAGCGACTGGCCGTGCTGGCGGGCGAAGATGCTGAAGCCCGCCTCGTTGCCGCCAAACTCCTGGACGCCGTACACGCCCTCGGGAGCCTTGGCCGAGATCTCGTTGGCGATCTGGACGAAGTCGTCCCAGGTCCACGTGGTGTCGTCGGGCATCTCGACGCCCGCCTGCTCGAAGATCGCCGGGTCGGCGATGATCGAGTACGCGTTCACGCCCGTGGCCACGCCGTACAGGCCGCCCTCGGTCGTCCCGGACTCGAGGACCGACTCGTCGATCGTGCTCGTGTCGACGCCGAGCTCGTCGAGGTCCGCGATGACGCCGCGAGCGGCGTAGTCGGCGAGGTAGCGCTCCTCCTGGGTGATGACGTCGGGGGTGTCGCCACCGGCAACCGTCGTCGCGAGCTTGTCCCAGTACCCGCCCCAGTCCGTGTAGTCCGGGACGACGGTGATGTCGGGGTTCTTCTCCTCGAACAGGTCGATGACCTGCTGCGTGGTCTCGTGCCGGGTGTCCGAGCCCCACCACGAGAACCGAATCTCCACCGGTCCCGAGTCGGTCGTCTCCACGGGGTCGTCGTCCGGTGCAGCGCCGGAGTCACCGCTGCAGGCGCTGAGGGCGAGGGTCCCGGCGGCGAGCAGCGCGCCGACGCGCAGCCAGGTGCGGGTCGATCGGGTCGAGCTCTTCATCGTGCTTTCTCCTTCGGTCGAACGTCGTCGTTCTACGGGTGTGCTGCGATGTGGTCCGGTCGCGGCTGCGACGGACTACTTGAGGCCAGTGGTGGCGATGCCCTTCACGAGATACTTCTGGCCGAACAGGAAGAGCAGGAACAGGGGCAGGAGCGAGACGATCGACATCGCGAACAGCGGGCCCCAGGAGCTCTCGCCGGTCGAGTCGATGAAGGTCCGCAGGGCCACGGGGACCGTGTACATCTCCGGGCGCGTGAGGAACACGAGCTGGCTGAAGAAGTCGTTCCAGGTCCAGATGAACGTGAAGATCGCGGTCGTCGCGAGCGCCGGCACCGACAGCGGCAGCATGATCCGCAGGTAGATGCGGCCGTGGCCGCACCCGTCGATCCGCGCGGCCTCGTCCAGCTCCGTGGGGATCCCGCGGAAGAACTGGACCATGAGGAAGATGAAGAACGCGTCGGTCGCGAGGAGCTTCGGCACGATGAGCGGCAGGAACGTGTTGATCCACTCGAGCTCGGAGAAGAGGATGTACTGCGGGACGATGATCACGTGGATCGGCAGCATGATCGACATGAGCATGATCGCGAACCACAGGTTCCGGCCGCGGAACTTCAGTCGGGCGAACGCGTAGGCCGCCATCGAGCACGAGACGAGGTTCCCCAGCAGCGAGCCGAGGACGATCATCGCGCTGTTGAACAGGTAGTGGTTGAACGGGTGCAGCAGCGCCGTCCAGCCGGCCGTGTAGTTCTCGAGGGTGAGCTCGCTGGGGATCAGCCCGGGCTCGCGGAAGATCAGGTCGTTCGGCTTGAACGAGCTCGCGAGCATCCAGAGCAGCGGGTACAGCATCGTCAGCCCGAAGAGGATCAGGCCGGTGTGCTTGAGCACCGTGCGGACACGTCCGCGCCAGCGGACGGGCCGGCGAAGAGGGGCCGGGAAGTCGGCCGCGACCTCGGTGAGCGTGGGCTTGGCGGGGGGCGCGTCGTCGCGCACGGAGACCTCAGTCATTGTAGAAGACCCAGTACTTGGAGGCGAAGAAGTTCACGGCGGTCATCCCCGCCACGATGGCGAGCAGGAGCCACGCCATGGCCGAGGCGTACCCCATGTCCAGGGAGCTGAAGCCCTTCTGGTAGAGGTACAGCGTGTAGACCATCGTCGAGTCCGCGGGACCGCCGGTGCCGCCGCTGATGATGTTGGCCTGCGTGAAGGTCTGGAACGCGTTGATGACCTGGAGCACGAGGTTGAAGAAGATGATCGGGGTGAGCAGCGGCACCGTGATGGAGCGGAACTGCCGGAGCTTGCTCGCACCGTCGATCGACGCGGCCTCGTAGTACATCTGGGGGATCTGCCGCAGGCCGGCGAGGAAGATCACCATCGGCGCCCCGAACGTCCAGACGTTGAGGATGATCAGGGTGTCGAGCGCGTAGTCGGGGTGCGAGACCCAGCCCTGCCCCTCGATGCCGAACAGCGCGAGGAACTGGTTGACCAGGCCGTCGGCACCGAACACCTGGCGCCACAGCAGGGCGACGGCGACGCTGCCGCCGAGCAGCGACGGCAGGTAGAAGACCGAGCGGTAGAACGCCAGGCCGCGCAGGCCCTTGTCCAGCAGCAGCGCGAGCCCGAGGGCCGCGGCGAGCTGGAGCGGGACCGACACGAAGACGTACCGGAACGTCACCTCGAGCGAGTTGAGCAGGCGAGGGTCCTCGAACATCCGCGTGTAGTTCTCGAGCCCGATCCACTGCGGAGCCTCGAGGAGGCTGTAGTCCGTGAAGGACAGGTACCCGGAGGCGACCATCGGGCCTGCGGTGATGACGATCAGCCCGACGAACCACGGGGCGAGGAAGACCGCGGCGGCCCTGCCGTCGTGGCGGTGCGCCGCAGACTTACGCCTCGCCGTCCCCCGCGGCGTCTTGCTCGACGTACGGACACGTCGCAGCTCATCGACGACAGCCATGCCACACCTCCTCGCGCAGCTCGACGCCACAGCGTCGATGCCGATGCGTTCCCGCCATTGGGACACCTCCGGATCTTCGTCGGCCCTGCCGGATCCCCGTCAGTGGGAAACCGGTTGCACGTCGAGGACGGTACCACATGAGCAACCGGTTTCCCATGGTGTACCGTCATGCCATCGCGACCGGCCCGAGGCCGGGAGTGCGTGCCCGCGACGACGCGGGGGGCGCCAAGGACGCGCGCCCGACGACCCGAGGGAGAACGATGGCCAGCGTGAGCACACGCCGAGACCAGATCACCATCGCCGACGTGGCGACGGCGGCGGGTGTCTCGCGCGCGACGGTGTCGAGGGTCATGAACGGCCGATCGACCGTCGACCCCGAGATCACCGAGCGCGTGCGCCGCGTCGCCACGGAGCTGAGCTACCGCCCGAGCAACGTCGCGCGCAGCCTCTCGATCGGGCGCACCCACACGATCGCGCTCGTCGTGCCCGACCTCGGCAACCCGGTCTTCCAGCAGATCCTGCGCGGCGTGACCACGGCCGCCGCGCCGTCGGGCTACCGCGTGCTCGTCGCGGACAGCGCGGAGGACCCGAGCGAGGAGGCCGCGATCGCCCTCGAGGCACGGCTGCGGTGCGACGCGCTCGTCCTCGTCTCGCCCCGCATGCCCGACGCCCTGCTCGCCGACCTCGTCCCCCAGGTCGCGCCCGTCGTCCTCGTCAACCGCTCGCTCGCCGGCGCAGACGTCCCCGCGCTCGTCGTCGACTACGCCCACGCCGCCGAGCAGGTGCTCGAGCACCTCGTGAGCCTCGACCACCGCCGCGTCGTCTACCTCGCGGGCCCTCCGGGCAGCACGTCCGACGGACAGCGCCGCGAAGGGCTGCGCCGCGTGCTCGACCGCCGCCCCGACGTCGAGGTCGTCGAGCTCCTCGGCGGCTCCGACATCGCCGCGGGCCACGCCGCCGTCGACGAGGTGCTCGCCGCCCGCCCGACGGCGGTCATCGCGTTCAACGACCTCGTCGCCTTCGGCCTGCTCGCGGGCCTCAACGAGGCCGGGGTCGCGATCCCGGCCGACCTCTCCGTCGCAGGGTTCGACGACATCGACCTCGCGCGGTACGCCACACCGTCACTGACCACCGTCGCGGTTCCCCAGGCCGAGCTCGGCCGGCACGCGTGGAAGGAGCTGTCGGCCTTGATCGACGCGAACCAGGGCGCCTCGCACGCGACGCGCTTCGACCCCTCTCTCGAGATCCGGGCGAGCACCGGCCCCGCGCCCCGCGGCGTCGTCCGGTCGCAGGCCACCCGGACCGAGTCCAGGGCACCCGAGACGAGCGGCGTCCCCGTGCCCGCGCCCGGGGACGTCGTGCACTGGGAGACGGACGGCGACGCCGTCGGGCTGCGCTACGGCGACCTGCGCCTCGCGCGCTACCAGCAGGGCGACCGGCTGCCGCAGGTGCACGCGCCCCGCAGCTTCCTGCACCCGGTCCACACGCTCGCCGGCGTGCCGCTCACCGACTCCGGCCCCGTCGACCACCGCCACCACTACGGCGTCTCGGTCGCCGTCCCCGACGTCAACGGCACCTCCTACTGGGGCGGGCGCACGTTCGTCACCGACGTCGGCCCGACGCTCCTGCCGAACCACGGCCGCCAGCTGAGCCGCGCCCTGATCGTCGACCCGGTCGAGCCGCACCTCCTGCACGACCGGGTCCGCTGGAACGACGAGCACGGCGTGCCCCAGCTCGAGGAGGACCGCCGGCTCGACGCCTGGCTGCTCGACACGGACGCCTGGGTGCTCGACTGGAGCTCGACGCTGCGCGCGGAGCGGGGGGCGCTCGTCATCGGGTCGCCCGCCACGAACGGACGGCCGGGCGCCGGCTACGGCGGTCTGTTCTGGCGCCTGCCGATCGCCGGCAGCACCGAGGTGCTCAGCGCCGCAGGCGTCGGCGAAGTGCTCGCGCACGGGAGCACCTCGCCCTGGGTGGCGTACGTCCAGGAACACGGAGAGCGCCGGACGACGCTCGTCCTCGTCCAGCCCGGCGAGCCGCTGCCGTGGTTCGTCCGCGCGTCGGAGTACCCGGGCACGGGCCCGGCCCTCGCGTGGGAGACGCCGCGGACCGTCCCCGCCGGCGGGACGTTCGAGACCGGGTTGCGTGCCGTCCTCGTGGACCGGGCGCTCGACCTCGACGAGGCGGCCTCGTTCGCGGGACGCGTCCGATGAGCGACGCGACGCCGGTCGCGGTCGTCGGCATCCACGGCCACGGCGGCTCCCACCTGCGCGCCGTCGCGGCCCTGGCCGAGCGCGGCCTCGTGCGCCTCAGCGCGGTCGTCGACCCGCGCCGGCCCGACGACGCCCCCGCGCCCTGGTTCCCGACGCTCGGCGACCTGCTCTCGGCGCCCGAGCTCGAGGTCCGGCCCGAGGTCGTGATCCTGTGCACGCCGATCCACACGCACCTCCCCCTCGCTCGGGTCGCGATGGAGGCCGGGCTCGACGTCCTGCTCGAGAAGCCCACCGCGGCGTCGCTCGCGGAGCACGCGGCGATCGCCGAGACCGCCGAGCGCACCGGACGCCTGTGCCAGGTCGGGTTCCAGTCGTTCGGGTCGCACGCCATCGACGCCGTGACCGAGATCGTCGCGGACGGCGAGATCGGCGACGTCGTCGGGTACGGCGCGGTCGGGACCTGGGTCCGCACGGCGGGCTACTGGGGTCGGGCGGCCTGGGCGGGCCGCCGTCGCCTCGACGGGCGCGACGTCGTCGACGGCGTCGTGACGAACCCGCTCGCCCACGCGGTCGCGACCATGCTGCGCGTCGGCGGGGCGAGGACGTCCGCGGACGTGGCGCACGTCGTCGTCGACCTGTACCGCGCCAACCCGATCGAGTCCGACGACACGTCGTCGCTGCGGGTCGTGACGGCGGACGGGAGGCGTTTCGGTGCCGGGCTCACGCTGTGCGCGCCGGAGCGGACGCCTGGGCGCGTCCTCGTGCTCGGCACAGACGGTGAGATCTCGTTCGAGTACGAGCACGACCGCGTCACGCTGCGCACGCCGCAGCTGCAGGTCGAGAAGACGTACGGACGCACGAACCTCCTCGAGGACCTGCTCGCCGCGCGCGAGGAACCGGACCGGCGCCTCGCGTGCGACGTCCGCGACACCGGCGCGTTCATGCGGGTGCTCGAGGCCGTGCGCACGGCGCCCGCGCCGCGCGCGATCCCCGACGACGGCGTGACCTGGCTCGGCGAGGGCGACGACCGCCACCCCGTGGTCGCCGACGTCGCGCGCTGGTGCGAGGACGCGGCCCGGAGCGCTCGGACGTTCTCGGAGCTCGGCGTCCCCTGGGCGCGCTGAGCGGTCTCGACGGTCGAGGGCCCCGGTCGCTGAGCGGTCTCAGCGACCCAGGAGCCAGTCCACCTCGCGTCGCAGGAGCTCGCGGCGCGACGGCGACGCGTACGACTCCACGCCGTGACCGAGCCCGTCGTAGACGGCCCGGGCACCGGCGCTCACCCAGACGACGGGCTGGTCCGTCCCGTCGTGCCGCGCCGTGAGCAGGACTCGCGACGACGGCTCGACGACGAGGTCGCGGTAGCGCTCGTCGTCGGCCACGACCGGATCGAGGCCGTCGACGACGGGGTGGTCGCCCGCCGGGGTGAACGTCGCGACGTCCTGCGGCGGGTGCCAGGACGTCCCGGGCACCCAGCGCCCGCCGAGGAGTCCCGCCCAGTGCGGGCTGTCCGCGAAGGCGTTCGCCGCCTGGTGCAGGCCGAGCAGGGCCCCGCCCGCCGCCGCGAACGCACGGACGGCCTCGTGCGCGGGCGCCCACGCGGCGTCGTCGCCGTCGAAGTCCGGGTCGCGGCGGCCGCGACCCGCGTTGACGACCACGAGGTCGAACGACCCGAGGTCGCCGAACGCGTCCGGGAACGTGGAGCGCACGTGCGCGTCGATGCCCTGCTCGCCGAGCAGCCCCGCCACGACGTGCGACGTCGCGGCGTGGTCGTGCCACGGGTCCTCGTACCGCCCACGGCCGGCGAGGACGAGGGCGCGGCTCGTCGAGGTCACCGCCGGACCGTAGCAGCGTGCCGCGTGCCGGGCACCGGCTCGTAGCGGTGGAGTCCGACGGACCGGCGCACGACGGCGCGCAGCGTGGCGAGCTCGCCGTCGAGCACCCCGACGGCGCGGGCCTGGACGAGCAGGTTGCCCAGCGCGGCGCCCTCGACCGGTCCCGCGACGACCGGCAGGCCGGTCGCCTCGGCGGTCAGCCGGCACAGCAGCGCGTTCTGCGACCCGCCGCCCACGACGTGGACGACGTCGACCGCACGGCCGGACAGGGACGTCACCCGTTCGAGCGCGCGCCGGTAGGCGTCGGCGAGCGAGTCCAGGACGCACCGCACGACCTCGCCGACCGTCGTCGGGACGGGCTGCCCGACGGCGCGCGCGGCCTCGGCGAGGCGCGCCGGCATGTCCCCGGGCGGCAGGAACGCGTCGTCGTCGAGGTCGACGACCGTGCGACCGGGCTCGGCCGCCCCGGCCGCGGCGAGGGCGTCGTCCAGGTCCACCGGGTCGCCCGCCTCCCGCCACGTCCGCAGCGTCTCGGACAGCACCCACAGCCCCATGACGTTCTTGAGGTAGCGCACCGTGCCGTCGACGCCGAGCTCGTTGGTGACGTTCGCCGCGCGACTTTCCGCGGTGAGCACCGGGGCGTCGAGCTCGACCCCCACGAGCGACCACGTGCCCGACGAGACGTAGGCGAAGCGCTCGTCGGTCGCGGGCACGCCGACGACCGCCGAGGCGGTGTCGTGCGAACCGACCGCGACGACCGGGACCGCCCCGAGCCCCGTCTGCTCCTGCACCGCGGGGGTCAACGGCCCGAGCACCGTCCCCGGTTCGACGACGTCCGCGAGGCGCCCCCGCAGCCCGCCGAGCTCGGGGTACGCACCCTCGAGCGCGGCGATCGTCCGGTCGGACCAGTCGCGCGTCGTCGCGTCGAGGAGGCCGGTCGTCGACGCGTTGGTGACCTCGCTCGCGACGACGCCCGTGAGCCACGACGCGAGGAGGTCCGGGACGAGGCGCACGGACGCGGCGAGCGGCCACGCGGCGTCGTGCCGGCCGGCCACGAGCTGGAACGACGTGGTGAACGGGAGCACCTGGAGGCCGTCGACCGCGTACTGCTCGGCCGCGCCCAGGCGGGCGAGCACGTCGCCGGCCACGCCCGCGAGGCGCGGGTCGCGGTGGTGCCGCGGGTTGCCGAGGAGCGTGCCGTCGTCGGCGACGAGCCCGACGTCGACCGCCCACGAGTCGATGCCGATGCCGGCGAGCTCGAGCCCGAGCGAGCGCGCGTGCGCGCCCGCGGCGCGGAGCCCGTCGAGCGTGCCGCGCCACAGGTGCAGGAGGTCCCAGTACAGGCCCGACCCCGCGGCGTGGGGCACCTCGACCGGGCCGTTGGCGAACCGTGCGACCTCGGTGAGGTCGACGCGCTCCTCCCCCGGCGCACCCCGCACGACGCCCACGACGACGCGACCGCTCGACGCGCCGAGGTCCACCGCGGCGAGGGCCGCGCGAGGAGCGGGGTCCGACGGCGCGGCGACCGGGCCGTCGTGCGGGGCGCCGGTCATCGCAGGAACGCCGCGGCGACGCCCGAGTCGACGGGCACGTGCAGGCCGGTCGTCTGCGCGAGGTCCGGGCCGGTGAGCGCGAGGACCGCGGCGGCGACGTGCTCCGGGAGCACCTCGCGCTTGAGCAGCGTGCGCTGCGCGTAGAACGCGCCGAGGTCCTTCTCGTCGACCCCGTAGACCGCGGCGCGCTGCGCGCCCCAGCCCGCGGCGAAGATGCCCGAGCCGCGGACGACGCCGTCGGGGTTGATGCCGTTGACGCGGATCTGGTGCTCGCCGAGCTCGGCCGCGAGCAGGCGGACCTGGTGCGCCTGGTCGGCCTTGGTCGCGGAATAGGCGACGTTGTTGGGCCCGGCGAACACCGCGTTCTTCGACGCGATGTAGACGATGTCGCCGCCCATGCCCTGCGCGATCATCGCGCGCGCCGACTCGCGGGACACGAGGAACGAGCCCTTGGCCATGACGTCGTGCTGCAGGTCCCAGTCCGCCTCGGTGGTCTCGAGCAGCGGCTTGGAGATCGACAGCCCGGCGTTGTTGACGACGAGGTCCACGCCGCCGAACGCGAGCGCCGCGGCGTCGACCATCGCGGCGACGTCGCGCGCGGAGGTGACGTCCCCGCCGACCGCGACGGCGACGTCGGGCCCGCCGAGCGTCTCGGCGACCTCCTGGGCGCCGTCGAGGTTGCGGTCCGCGACGACGACGCACGCGCCCTCGGCCGCGAGCCGCTCGGCGATGGCCTTGCCGATGCCCGACCCGCCGCCGGTCACGAGCGCGACGCGCGTCGCGAGGGTCTTCGGCTGCGGCAGACGCTGGAGCTTGGCCTCCTCGAGCGCCCAGTACTCGATGCGGAACTTCTCCGACTCCTCGATGGGCGCGTAGGTGCTGATCGCCTCGGCGCCGCGCATGACGTTGATCGCGTTGACGTAGAACTCCCCCGCGACGCGCGCGGTCTGCTTGGTCTTGCCGAACGAGAACATGCCCACGCCGGGCACGAGCACGATCGCCGGGTCCGCGCCGCGGATCGCCGGGCTGTCCGGCGTCGCGTGCCGGTCGTAGTACGCGCGGTACGCCTCGCGGTAGGCGGCGTGCGCCTCGCGCAGCGCCTCCACCGTGTCCTCGACCGACGCGTCGGCGGGCACGTCGACGACGAGCGGGCTGACCTTGGTGCGCAAGAAGTGGTCCGGGCAGGACGTGCCGAGCGCGGCCAGCGGGGCGAGCTTCTCGCGGGCGAGGAAGTCGAGCACGACGTCCGAGTCGGTAAAGTGCCCGACCTGCGGCGCATCGGTCGACGCGAGGCCGCGGATCGTCGGCGCGAGCGCGGCCGCCTTGGCGCGCCGCTCGTCCTCGGCGAGGGCCTCGTACCCGGGACGCACGGCGCCGAACGGGTGCTCGGAGCGCTGCGCCGTCCGGTCGGCGATGAACTCCTCCGCGCGGCGGACGATGTCGAGCGAGCGCCGCTCGGCCTCCTCGGACGTCTCTCCCCACGCCGTGATGCCGTGCCCGCCGAGCACGCACCCGATCGCCAGCGGGTTCGCGTCCTTGACGGCGGCGATGTCCAGGCCGAGCTGGAAGCCGGGGCGCCGCCACGGCACCCACACGACCTCGTCGCCGAAGACCTCGCGCGTCAGGAACTCGCCGTCCGCAGCAGTCGCGAGCGCGATGCCCGCGTCGGGGTGCAGGTGGTCCACGTGCGCGGCGTCGACGAGGCCGTGCATGGCCGTGTCGATCGACGGCGCGGCGCCCCCCTTGCCGTGCAGGCAGTAGTCGAACGCGGCGACCATCTCGTCCTCGCGGTCCACGCCCGGGTACACGCCGACGAGCGCGCGCAGGCGGTCGAGGCGCAGGACCGCGAGGTTCTTCGCGGTGAGCGTGCCGAGGTCGCCGCCCGAACCCTTGACCCACAGCAGCTCGACGGGCTCGCCCGTGACCGGGTCGGTCTCCGTGCCCTTGGCGGACGTGTTGCCGCCCGCGTAGTTCGTCACGCGGGGGTCGGAACCCAGACGGTTCGACCGGGCAACGAGGTCGGCGACAGCCTCGGCGCCCGGCTGGGTCGCGGGACGGGTCGTGTGCTGGGTCGGGGTCGTGGTCGTGCCGGTCATCTCAGGCTCCCCATCCGGCCTGGGCGCCACCCGCGCGCTCGGCCACGATCGTCTCGGTGTAGCCCGACGCCGCGAACGCGGCCATCGGGTCGGGCGCGAGGCCCTGCTCGGTGCGCAGGTCCGCGAGGAGCGGGCGCACGTCGGTGCTGTACGCGTCCATGAGGGCGCCGTTCGCGGCGAGCACGTCGCCCGCGACCTGCGCCGCCTCGAGCGCCTCGGCGTCGACGAGCAGCGCCTTGGCCGTCGCCTCCTGGACGTTCATCACGGACCGGATCTGGCCCGGGATCTTCGCCTCGACGTTGTGGCACTGGTCGAGCATGAAGTTCACGCCCGAGTCCGGGGAGAGCGCCCCCGCCTGGACGATCTCGTGCATGATGCGGAAGAGCTGGAACGGGTCGGCGGCGCCGGCCATGAGGTCGTCGTCGGCGTAGAAGCGTGAGTTGAAGTCGAACGCGCCGAGCCGCCCCTGGCGCAGGAGCTGCATGACGATGACCTCGATGTTCGTCCCCGGCGCGTGGTGACCCGTGTCGAGCACGACCTTCGCCCGGTCGCCGAGGGCGAGGCAGTGCAGCAGGGACGTGCCCCAGTCGGGGATGTCCGTCGCGTAGAACGCGGGCTCGAAGAACTTGTACTCGAGCACGAGCCGGTTCTCGGGGTGGGCGGCGGTCAGCGCCGCGTAGATCTCGGCGAGCGAGTCGGCGAGGCGGTCCTGGCGCGCGCGGAGCGAGTCCTGGCCCGGGTAGTTGATCCCGTCCGGGAGCCACAGCTTGAGCTCGCGCGAGCCCGTCGCCGCCATGACCTCGAGGCACTGGAGGTGATGCTCGACGGCCTTCTTTCGCACGACCGGGTCCGGGTGCGTCAGGGAGCCGAGCTTGTAGTCGTCGTCCTGGAAGAGGTTCGAGTTGATCATGCCGATCGACACGCCCTGCTCGGCGGCGTGCCGGGCCAGGTCCTCGTAGTCGTCCACGAGGTCCCACGGGATGTGCAGCGACACGCGCGGCGCGACGCCGGTGTACCGGTGCACCTGCGCGGCGTCCGCGATCTTCTCGTAGGGGTCGCGCGGTACGCCCGGCTGGGCGAAGACCTTGAAGCGCGTCCCCGAGTTCCCGAACGCCCACGAGGGCAGCTCGATCGTCTGCTGCCGCAGGGTGGCACGCGCCGCCTCGGTGCGGTCGGTCATGTCCGTCTCCTTCTCCGCGCAGCCTCGCGCGCCGTCGCTGGCCGACGTCGGCCCGGCGACCGATCCAGGAATGAATCGATTCATTGCGAATGTACGGGAGCGGATCGCTCGCGGTCAAGACGCCGACGGCGCCCTCTCGACCCGGGGTGGAGGCCGGCGGGACGGTCAGGCGGTCGGGAGGCCCGCTCGCTCGAGCTGGGCCTCGAGGTGGAAGACCTCGTCGAGCACGACGAACCCCTCGTCGGGGCTGCCGTCGGCGACGAAGAAGTCACCCATCGCGGCCTGCCACCGCGCGTTGACCGCCGTGCGCGCCATCGCTGCCTGGGCCGCGGCGTAGTCGCCGGTCTCGAGGATCCCGACCAGCAGGCCGTCGGGGCGCAGGAACAGGTGGTAGTCGCGCCACCCGGAGTCGCGCAGCGCCTCGAGCATCTCCGGCCACACCGCCCCGTGGACGGACCGGTACTCGTCGAGCCGCTCCGGGCGGACCTGGGAGGTGAAGCAGACGCGCGTCGCGCGGGATGCGGTCATCGGTACCCTTTCGTGTGCGTGAATCGCTTCATCATGGTGCCTGACCGACGAGAGAAGTTCTCATGACCACCGAGCCCCAGCGCCGTCGCGCGTCGGTGAGCGACGTCGCGCGGCGGGCCGAGGTCTCCGTCGGCACGGTGTCGAACGTGCTCAACCGGCCGGACCGCGTCTCCCCCGCGACGCGCGAGCGTGTGCTCGCCGCGATCGACGACCTCTCGTTCGTGCCGAACGGGTCCGCACGCCAGCTCCGCGCGGGGACCATCACGACGGTCGGCGCGATCGTCCTCGACATCGCGAACCCGTTCTTCACCGACGTCGCTCGCGGCATCGAGGACCGCCTCGCGCGCGACGACTACACGCTCATGGTCGCGAGCTCCGAGGAGGACCCGGAGCGCGAGTCGCGCTACCTGCGCCTCTTCGAGGAGCACGGCGTCCGCGGCGTGATGGTCGTGCCGGCGACGGAGCGGGTCGACCACCTGCTGGCCCTGCGCGAGCGCGGCGTCGGGGTCGTGCTCCTCGACCGCCCCGCACCGACGCCCGACCTGTCGTCGGTCGCCGTCGACGACGTGCGCGGCGGCGAGCTCGCCGCGCGCCACCTCCTCGACCAGGGTCACACGCGGATCGCGTTCCTCAACGGGCCGCACTCGATCCGCCAGTGCGCAGACCGCCTGCGCGGCGTCGAGCACGCGCTCGCGACCGCGGGCCTCGACCCGGCGGAGCACCTCACGGAGATCACCCTCCCGTCGCTCAACGCCGACGGCGGCGAGGCCGCGACGCGCGCCCTGCTCGCGCGCGACGACCGCCCCACCGCCGTGTTCTGCGTCAACGACCTCGTCGCGCTCGGCGCGCTGCGCACGCTGCGCCGCGAGGGGGTCGACGTGCCGGGCGAGGTCGCCGTCGTCGGGTACGACGACGTCGCGTTCGCCGCGGAGCTCGCGACCCCGCTCACGTCGGTGCGCCAGCCGACCCACCTGCTCGGCGAGAGCGCCGCCGACCTGCTCCTGCGCGGGCGGGACGCCGTCGCCGAGCAGATCCTGTTCCAGCCGGAGCTCGTCGTCCGGGCCTCGAGTGCGGACGACCGCGTCTGACCCCGGAGCAGCTCAGTCGCTCGTGGCGTCGGCGCGAGCGGCGCCCCAGCCGTACCAGCGCTCGACCTCGATCCACGCGCTGACGCGCGCGTTCTCCCGGTTCGCGTACTCGTGCCCGGTGTAGTGCGTCGAGATCCGGTCGATGTCCCCGAGCGCCTCGTCGTCGCGCAGTTCGACGACGAGGCCGAGGAGCGTCACGTGCGTGTACCAGTTCTCGTCGAGCACCGTGAGCGAGACGCGCGGGTCACGACGCAGGTGCTGGAGCCGCACGCGGCTCTCGTCGAGGTTGACGAGCACGCGTCCGTCGTCCTCGAGGACGTACCAGGTGGCGGCGGTGACCGGCGCGCCGTCGGACCGCGTGGTCGCCATGACGGCGGCGTTCGGTCGGCGCAGCAGGTCGACGAGCGGGGACGGCAGCGGGGGTCGGGGCATGACGGCTCCTCGGGTCGACGGCAACAGTGCCTCGACCGTACGGCACGCCTCGCGCACCGGCACAGGGCGACCTGGCTCAGGGCGCGCGGTAGCGGAAGGCGTCCCAGGCGCCGAGCAGGTACTGGATGCCGAGCGCCCGGTCGTACAGGCCGTAGCCGGGCCGGGGCTTGTTGGTCGTGTTCTCGTCCCACAGGTGACGCCCGTGGTCGGGACGCACGTAGCCCTGGTAGTCGGCCTCGGCGTACGCGCGCATGATCCCCGTCGTGTCGACGCTCCCCTCGCAGGCCCGGTGCGCGACCTCGGTGAAGTCGCCGTTCCCGAGGTGCTTGATGTTGCGCACGTGCGTGAAGTGGATGCGGTCCATGAACGTGCGCACGGCGTCGACGGCGTCCGCGTCGGGGTTCGCCGAGAAGCTGCCGAGGCACAGGGTCAGCCCGTGGTACGGGCTGGGGTGCAGCCCGAGGACCGTGGCCAGGTCCTCCTTCGACGAGACCACGCGGGGCCACCCGAACACGTCGAACGGCGGGTCGTCGGGGTGCACGCCGAGCTTGACGTCCACCTCCTCGCACACCGGGATCACCGCGTCGAGGAAGTAGCGGTAGTTCGCGTACATGTCCGAGCGCGTCACGCCCTCGTACGCGGCGTTCAGCTCGCCGAAGCTCGAGAGCCGCTCCGGTTCCCAGCCGGGCAGCGTGAGCCCGTACGTGTTCGTCTCCATGTCCGCGATGAGCCGTTCCGGGGACATCGCGTCCACGGCGGCACGCTCGAAGAAGAGCGCGGTCGAGCCGTCGGGCAGGGGGTGCCACAGGTCGGTCCGCAGCCAGTCGAAGACCGGCATGACGTTGTAGCAGACGACCTTCACGCCGGCCCGGCCGAGGCGCCGGATCGTCGTGCGGTAGTTCTCGATCGCCTCGTCGCGGCCCATGCCGAGGACGGTCCGGCCGAGCTTGATCGACTCGTGCACGTTGACCGACTCGACGACCTCGGCGTCGAACGTCCGCGTGATCCCCCGGGCGCGGGCCTCGTCCGTGAGGCCGGTGATCTTCGCGACCTCGGCGTCGATCTCCGCCTGCTCCCACACCTCGCCGGCCTGCTTGTCGTGCAGGCTCCACACGATCGTCTCTACGCCCGGGACCTGCCGCACGTGGTCGAGCGTGACGGTGTCGTTCCCCTCGCCGTACCAGCGGAAGCCCATCTTCACGACGTGCGCGCCTCCGCCCCGCCGCCGGCCGTCGTCCGGGCCGTCGTCCCGGCCGCGGCGACCACCGCGTCGGCGAGGGCGTCGAGCGGGCCCGCGCCCGCGACGTCGGGCAGGAGCCCCGGCAGGCGCACGAGCGCACGGACCGCCGCGGCGTCGCCGTCCGCCGCCTCCACGACCGAGCGCAGCTCGTCGGCGCGGGGGTCGTCGACCCCTCGGCCGGCGCGCACCTCGGCGACCACGAACGCCGCCCACGCCGCGAGCGCCGCCACGACACCCTGCGGCAGCGCAGCTCCGGCGGACCCGTCAGCGAGGCGGTCCGTGAGCGTCCCGCCCCAGCGGAACGGGATCTTCTGCGTGCCGTCCATCGCGACCTGCCGGGTCGTGTGCCCTGTTGCGGGGTTCGCGAAACGCTTCAGCAGCTCCTCGGCGTACGCGGCGAGGTCGACGCCGTCGGGGGCCTCGAGCGTCGCGATCGCGTCGGCCTGCAGCGCGCGGGCCTGTGCCGCGAGCGCCGGGTCGGCGACGGCCTCGGCGATCGTCGCGTACCCGGCGAGGGAACCCGCGTACGCGAGGAGCGAGTGGGCACCGTTGAGGAGGCGCAGCTTGGCGCGCTCGTACGGCGCGACGTCGTCCGTGAAGGTCGCCCCGCCCTGCTCCCACGCGGGGCGCGGCCCGGCGAAGCGGTCCTCGATCACCCACTGCAGGAACGGCTCGGCGACGACGAGGCCCTCGTCGCGCGCGCCGAGCAGCGTCTCGACCTCGTCACGCTGGGCGGGCGTCGTCGCGGGGACGATGCGGTCGACCATGCTGCACGGGAACGTGACCGACGCCGCGAGCCACGCCCGCAGGTCGTCGCCGTCCGCGCCGGGCAGGGCCGCGTCCACGGCCTCGCCCACGAGCGCGGCGAGGACGCGGCCGTTGTCCGCGAGGTTGTCGCAGCTCAGCACTGTGAGGGGTGCGCCCCCGGCCCGACGGCGCGCCGCCAGGCCGCGCACGAGCAGACCGATCGCGCTCGTCGCCGTCTCGGCGTCCTCGCGGAAGCCCGCGACGTGCTCCTCGCGGGCGAGCGCGTCGAGGTCGCGGCGCACTGCAGCGACGTCCAGGCCGCCGTCGGCCGTCCGCGAGTAGCCCTTCTCCGTGATGGTGAGCGTCACGACGTGGGTCGTCGGCGTGGCGAGCGCGGCGAGGACGCGCGGCGTCTCCTCGGCCGGCCACGCGACGTCGGTCACGGACCCGACGACGCGCGGGGACCCGCCGTCGGGGCCGACCGTGAGCACCGTGTAGACCCCGCCTTGCGGGTGCAGCTGGTCGCGGACCGACGCGGAGCGCTGCGTCACGCCGAGGATGCCCCAGCGCGTGTCGCCCGTGGCGAGCGCGGCGTCCTCCGTGGCGACGGCCTGGTGCGCGCGGTGGAACGCCCCGATGCCGAGGTGCACGATCCCGACCTGCGTCGGACGGACCGGCGCACGGAGGTCGGACGGCACCGCGTCCCGGTGCAGGCGCGCGCCGGCCTGCTCGGTCGGCGCGTCGGCCGGGGCGGCGGTCGAAAGCACGTCAGGCACCGTGTCCGGGGTGGCGTCGGACGACGTCGGGGTGGCGGTCGGGGCGGTCACACGGCCTCCTGCGGCTGGGTGGTGCCGGGGCGGTCGGCCCGGGGCACCGTGGTCGGTGGGTCGGTCGGGACGGTGCTGCCCGGCGGGACGACGGTGGCCGGCGGGACGGTGGTCGAGCCGCGCACGACGAGCTCGACGGGCAGCTCGTCCGCGGCCCCGGACGCTGCGGCGCCGGCGGTGCCACCGTCCGGCTCGGTGCCCCCGCCCGCGGCAGGGCCACCGCGGCCGGGGCGGCGCGCGTCCAGTGACGCGACGAGGCGGTCGACCGCGCGCGCGCCGAGCTGGGCGAGGTCGGTGCGCACGGTGGTGAGCGGCGGGGAGGAGAGCGTCGCGACGAACGTGTCGTCGAACCCGATGACGCTGAGATCCTCGGGCACGGAGACGCCGCGCTCGCGCAGCCGGGCCACGAGCCCGAGGGCGACGAGGTCGTTGTAGGCGAGGGCCGCCGTCGCGCCGGACGCGACGACGAGGTCGGCCGCGGCACGCCCTCCCTCGACCCGAGGGCGGAACGAGCCGAGGGCGACCGTCGCGACGTCCGGGAACCGGGCCTGCGCGAGCTCGAGGCCGGCGCGCCGGCGCCCGTCCGACCACGACCGCGCCGGGCCGCCGACGTAGGCGATGCGCCGGTGACCGAGCGCGCGCAGGTGCTCGACGGCGAGGACGACGCCGTGCGCGTCGTCGGCGGAGACGGACGGCACCGGGTCGGCGCGGAGGTTCACGAGGACGACGGGTGCGTCGCGGGCCGCCTCGAGGTCGGCCTCGACGGCTCGGGGGGAGCACAGGACGAGCCCGTCGGTCTGCGACCGCAGGCCCGCGACGAGCTCGGTCTCGAGCGTCGGGTCCTCCCCCGCGTCGACGACGAACACGGCGTGACCCGTCCGGCGCGCGCGCGCCTGGACGCCCTTGGTCACGGACGCGAAGTACGGGTTCTCGAGGTCGGGAACGACGAGCCCCAGCGCTCCGGTCCGGCCCGCGCGGAGCCCGCTCGCGGCGCGGTTCGGGCGGTAGCCGAGCCTGCTCGCGACGGCGACGATGCGGTCGCGGGTCTCGGGGGCCACGCGGTCGGGCTCGGCGAGGGCGCGCGAGACGGTGGAGATCGACACCCCGGTCTCGCGGGCGACGTCGCGGGCGGTGACCACGGCGGCCTCCTCGGTGCTGCGGCTCGGACGAACTGTTGCGAACGATTGTAGCGTTCCCGCTGCCAGGCGCGATGGATCACGCATGCCGTAAGATGCAAACGTTCGCAACGACGCTGCTGGAGGCCTTCCGTGACGACCACGGCCCACCGTGACACCACCACCGCGACGACGCCGTGGTCCCTGCACCCCGACCGCGCGCTGCCCGCGGACCCCGCCCTGCGACCGATCGCGCGCGAGGTCTACGCGGCGACGCGCGACCTGCCGATCGTGTCGATGCACGGCCACGTCGACGTCGCGCTGTTCGCCGACGACACGCCGTTCGGCAACCCCGCCGAGCTGTTCGTCACGCCGGACCACTACCTCGTGCGGATGCTCGTCGCCCAGAGCACGTCGCCCCACGGCGCGCCCGGCGTCCGGGGGATCCAGGACCTCGGCGTCGCCCCCGTGCCCGGAGCGCCCGCCGGGACAGCTCCGGCGGAGACCGACCCCCGCGAGATCTGGCGCCGGTTCTGCGCCGGGTGGCACCTGTTCCGCGGCACCCCCACGCGCTACTGGACGGAGCACGCGCTCGTCGAGGTGTTCGACGCGCCCGTCCGCCCGTCGGCCGAGACCGCCGACGAGCTCTACGACCACCTCGCCGACCGCCTCGCCCGCCCGGAGTTCCGCCCGCGCGCGCTGTTCGAGCGGTTCGGCCTCGAGATCCTCGCGACGACCGACCCCGCGCAGTCACCGCTGGCCGACCACGCACGCCTCGCCGCGGACGGCTGGGGCGAGCGCGTCGTGCCGACGTTCCGCCCCGACCCGCTCCTGCACCTCGACCGCGCGGACTGGCTCGCGCAGGTCGGCGAGCTCGGCGCCGCGGCCGGGACCGACGTCGTCGACTACCGCTCGTACCTCGAGGCGCTGCGCTCCCGGCGTGCCGCGTTCGTCGCCGCGGGGGCCCGCGCGACCGACCACGGTCACCTCCGCGCCGACACCACGCCCCTCGACGACGCGGACGCCGCGCGCATCCTCGACGCCGCGCTGCGCGGCGAGGTCACGACGGCCGAGGCGGACGCGTTCTCGGCGCACATGCTCTTCCAGATGGCCGCGATGTCCGCCGAGGACGGGCTCGTCATGCAGCTGCACCCCGGCGTGCTGCGCGACCACTGCGAGGGTGTCGCGCGCGCCTACGGCCCGGACAAGGGGTACGACATCCCCGAGCAGACGGAGTACGTGCGGGCGCTGCGCCCCGTGCTCGAGGCGTTCGGCCACCACCCGGGCTTTCGGATGATCGCCTTCACGGTCGACGAGACGTCGTTCTCGCGCGAGCTCGCCCCGCTGGCGGGCGTCTACCCCGCGCTGCGCCTGGGCGCGCCGTGGTGGTTCCTCGACACGCCCGAGGGCATGCGCCGCTTCCGCGAGGCCGCCACCGACACCGCGGGCTTCTACAACACCAGCGGGTTCGTCGACGACACGCGCGCGTTCTGCTCGATCCCGGCCCGGCACGACCTCGCGCGGCGCATCGACGCCGGCCACCTCTCCCGCCTGGTCGCCGAGCACCGGCTCGACCTCGACGAGGCGCTGGAGACCGCCGTCGACCTGGCCTACCACCTGCCGAAGGCGTGCTACCCCCCGCTGAGTGCATGAGATAGTCGCGCCGCGCGGCGGTTCTCGCGACCATCTCATGCACTCACGGTTGCCGGGCAGGGTGGTGTCGGGTGGCGATCTCGACGGGGGTCGCAGCCACCTCGGCCGGCTCCGCGACGAGGTCGAGCGCCACGACGCGCCCGTCCCGGACCGTGACGCTGAGCACCGACCGCACGACGCCGCCCGGCGCGTAGACCGCACCCCACACGCCGTCGACCAGCGCGACCTGCGTCTGGCGGGCCTTCCCGACGAACGCCTGCGCGACGGCGTGCGCGCCGACGAGCTCCGGCTCGATCGCCGGCGCGCCGTGCGCGAGCGCGGCCCGCGCGGACTCCACCGCGGCGGGGTCGGCCCGCAGGACGACGTCGGGGTCGAGCAGCGTCAGCAGCCGCTCGAACCGGCCCTCGCGCGACGCGGCGAGGAACGCCTCGACCACCTCGCGCTGGCGCGCGGCGTCGGGCTCGGGGTCGCCGCCGCCCTGCACCCGGCGACGGGCGCGCGACGCGAGCTGGCGCGTCGCGGGCACCGACTTCCCGACCACGGTCGCGACGTCCTCGAACGGGACCGCGAACAGGTCGTGCAGGACGAACGCGAGCCGCTCCGCCGGGGAGAGGGTGTCGAGCACGAGCAGCAGAGCGGCACCGACGGCATCCGCCTCCTCCGCCAGCGCCTCGGGCCCGGGCCCCGCCGCGGGCCGGTCGAACGCCGGACCGCCGTCGGACCCTGGCACGTCCCAGGACGTCTCGCGTCGCGTGCCGCGCGAACGCAGCAGGTCGAGGCAGATGCGCGACACGACCGTCGTGAGCCAGCCCCGCAGGTTCGCGACGTCGCTCGTGTCGGAGCGCTGCAGCCGCAGCCACGTCTCCTGGACGGCGTCGTCGGCCTCCGCCGAGCTGCCCAGCACCCGGTACGCGACCGCGCGCAGGTGCGGGCGGGCTTCCTCGAACTCCTCGGTCAGGCGGTCCTGGTCCATGCGGCCATCCTCTCGTCGTCCCCCACGTCGGGCTCTACCACCCCGACGGGCGAGTCCCCGAGAACGTGACCGGGCGGATCAGCAGGGCTGCCGCGCCCAGGAAACCGCCCCTCGGCCGGACTGCTCCCGGCCGGTCGGCTGTCGCCTGTTCGTGGCCGGGTACGTCTAGGGTCGCCACCATGGACGTTCTTCGGCCCGGCCCCCTCGCCGTCGCGCCCGGTACGGTCTTCGGTTTCCGCACGTCCCCGTTGTTCGAGGACTCGCCGCCCGACACAGGACGTTATGGAGCGGTGATCGTTCTCGCCCATGACGAGGAGATCGTCGCGCTCGGGGTGCTCGACGGTGTCTGGGGATCGTTGCCGACCGTGAACGAGGTGGAGAGGTGCACGATCCTGCGGCGCAACCGTTCTTCTTCAAGAACCGGATCGCAGCATTCGCCTGCCGTGTCGATGACGTGCCGGCTCTCGACGAGTTCGCCCAGATCGGCTGGATGTCGCTGACGGAGGAGCAGCAGCGGATCGCGGAGAGATATCTCGGCGGCGGGCGAAGCGGCACCAGCTGTGGAGGCCCCGACGGGGCGAGCAATGACGTCGAGGGGGAATGGCGCTGGGAGCACGACCGTGCGGCAGTGATCCGCGAGCACGAGCTCAAGGAACAGCGCGCAGCCGAAGCGCGCGCCGCCGCTCAGGAGCGTTACGAGACGCGGCTGAAGGGTCTGACGTGGGAGCAGCTGCTCTCAGAGACTCCGTTCACGAACTGGGATCCGTCACCGCCGTTTCCTCCGGCAGACTTCCGAGACGCTGCGGTCGCACGCCCGCACGAGGCCTGTCGGGTGCTGGAAGATCTGGGTACGAAGCCTCGCAAGACCGCCGCGCGAAAGGTTCTCCGGGGTCTGGTGCAATGGTTCAACGACGCCGACGACCAGGCCGGTGGGGTGATCGAGACCGAGGAGCGTGAGGACATCGTCCTCGCTCTGGAGGAGATTGCGTACGCCGCTCGGCAGCCCGCACTCATCGAGGAGTTCGGCGCCTGGCGAAAGTGGTGAGATCGCTCGTCCGAGAGGCTCAGCGTGCCGTCCCGGTCGCGCGGTCCTCGACACGCACGGGGCCGAACGCGACGCGCGCGTCGTCGGGGACCGGCCTCGTCGAGGTCCGGCCGCCGGCGAACAGAGCGATCTCCGCGCCGATCCAGTGCCCCTCGACGGCCTCGAAAGGCGCGTCCACCGCGTGCCAGGCGCCGTCGGAGCCCGCGCGCCACGCGAACGTGACCTTCCCGGCCTCGTCCGTCTCGAGCCGCAGGCCGACCGACCCGTGCCCGGCGGGCAGCTCGACCGGGTCCATGAGGTCGGTCTCGGGGACGCGCAGCGAGTCCTCGTCGCGGCGGCGCGCGACGAGGCGCGACCGCCCGTCCGATCTCTTGACGCCGACCCACGCGTAGGCACGGCCGAGCACGAGCAGGCCCGCGCGAACGTCGTGGTCACCGGCGTCCGCGGCCCCGGCGGACAGGTCGAGCGTCGTGGTCACCCGGCACGGGTAGCCGGGGAGCTGCTGGCCGAGGACGCCCGCGACGTCGCGCAAGGTGCCCAGGTCGTCCGGCGCGACGGCGAGACGCAGCGTCCCGGCGTCGGTGACGGCCGTGGCCGCGGGCACGTTCCCCTGGAAGGACCACTGCGGGCCGGGCGCCGCGCCGTCGAACAGGTCGGTGCGCCGCGGCTCGCCCTCGCCCCGGGCGACGTCGACGCCGGGGGACGTCGCGGCGTCGGGCACCACGTGCCGCAGGACGGGCTGCCCGCAGCGCGGGTCGTCGGCCATCGGCTCGCCGATCACCGGCCAGCCGTCCTCGGCCCAGGCCATCGGCTGGAGGTGGACCACGCGACCGAAGACGCCGCGGTCCTGGAAGTGCAGGAACCAGTCCTCGCCGCCGGGTGTCGTGACCCACGCGCCCTGGTGCGGGCCGTTCACGGGCGTGCCGCCCTGGCGCAGCACGATCCGGTCCTCGTAGGGCCCGAACGGCGAGTCGGCGCGGAAGACCGACTGCCAGCCCGTCGCGACGCCGCCCGCCGGCGCGAAGATCCAGTACGACCCGTCGCGCTGGTACAGCTTGGGCCCCTCCAGGGTGCGGTACCCCGGGAGCAGGTCGCCGTCGACGACCGTCTCGCGGCGCCCGACCACGCGCGTGAGCCCGGGGTCCACCTCGACGAGCGTGAGCAGGTTCTTCTGCCCGCTGCGGCTCGCGGCCCAGCCGTGCACGAGGTAGGTGCGGCCGTCGTCGTCCCACAGGGGGCAGGGGTCGATGAGGCCGCGGCCCTCGAGCAGCAGCTGCGGGGCGGACCACTCCCCGAACGGGTCGCGCGTGCGCGTGACGAGGATGCCGTGGTCGGGGTCGGGGTAGACGACGACGTACTCGCCGTCGTGGTGGCGGATGCTCGGCGCCCAGATGCCGGAGCCGTGCCGCGGGCGACGGTAGTGCTCGGCGGGCTCGACGCGCGGCGCCGCGTGACTCGCGATCGTCCACGTGACGAGGTCCGTCGAGTGCAGCACCGGCAGCCCCGGGCTGCGGTTGAACGACGACGCGACGAGGAAGTAGTCCGACCCGACGCGGATCACGTCGGGGTCGGGCCAGTCGGCGTCGAGCACGGGGTTCGTGTAGGTGCGCATGCGTCGGTGAGGTCCTCGTCGTCGTTCCGTCGGTGCGTCGTCCCGCCTGACACGGGCGTCACGGAAGCGGCGGCGCGAGCGCCCGCCCGGACCGCGGGAAACCGATTACCCTCACTCTATCGTCCTGGTCCGGGACGTCCGCACGCCGTCCGTCCGAAAGGTTCACCGTGCTCGACCTGACGCCCCTCGTCCGCGAGTCCGACGCGCTCGGCGCGGCCCTGCACGCCGTCGAGGTCACCGTCGCCGGCGACCCCGTGGTGGTCGGCGCGACCCCGTTCACCGGCCCCGACGTCCCCCAGCGCATGTACTCGGTGAGCAAGACGGTCACCGGCCTCGCCGTCGGGCTCCTCGTCGCCGAGGGCCGTCTGCAGCTCGACGACCGCGTCGTCGCGCACTTCCCGGAGCAGGGGCCGTGCCACCCGTGGGTCGCACGGACCACGGTCCGGGATCTCCTGACGATGCGCGGGCCGCACGCGGCCACCACCTACAAGCTCTCCGAGGGCTCGTGGCTCTCCTCGTGGTTCACGGTGCCGCCGACGCACCCGCCGGGCACCCTGTTCACGTACGACACGAGCGGGTCGTACGTGCTCGCCGCGCTCGTGGAGCGGCTCGCCGGCACGACGCTCGCCGAGTACCTGCGGCCGCGGCTGCTCGACCCGCTCGGGGTGTCCGCGGACCTGCGCTTCCTCACCGGGCCGGACGGCGTGAGTCACGGCGGGTCGGGTCTCGTGTGCC
Organism: Cellulosimicrobium sp. BMG9.23; assembly: GCF_059159985.1. NCBI lineage: Bacteria > Bacillati > Actinomycetota > Actinomycetes > Micrococcales > Promicromonosporaceae > Cellulosimicrobium > Cellulosimicrobium sp. BMG9.23. The sequence goes on along the minus strand of NZ_JBZGBZ010000001.1, from coordinate 12,281 downwards.
GCCCGCACGACCTCACCCTGCTCACGCGCCTGCTCCTCGACGAGGGCGTGCACGACGGCGCGAGCCTCCTCCCGTGCGAGTTCGTCCGCGAGGCGACGGCGCGCCACACGGACACCGCGCCGCAGACGTGGGGCAGCCCGTTCCGCAGCGGCTACGGGTACCAGCTCTGGGTGCCGGAGCGCGGCGGCTTCCTCGCGTTCGGGCTCGGCGGGCAGGTCGCGTACGGCCTGCCGGAGCGCGACCTCACGGTCGTCGTCACGGCTGACGCGCAGGGGTGCCAGAGCGGTGACCAGCGTGTCCTCGACCTCGTCCTGCGCCACCTCGTCGACCCGGTCGTCGACGTCGGCCCGACCGGCGCGCCGACCACCGGCGCTGCGACGACCGGGGCTGCGACGAGCCGGGCGACCGCGGCCGAAGCGCTCGGGTGGCCGACGCCGCGGCACGACGACGAGCACGCCGTCCCGGTCGCCGGTAGCCACGTCGCCCTCGGCCCGGACGCGTGGCCCGCCGACCTCGAGCTCGACCTCGGACGCCGCGCCGGCGCCGTCGCGTCCGTCATGGGCGGCTGGCGCGTGGAGTACGACGTCGACGCCCCGCGGCGCCAGGTGGTCGGCTCCGCGGGGCGGTCGGTCGTGACGGCGGGCTGGTCGGCGCCGCGCACGCTCGACGTCGAGTGCCGGGTCCTCGACGACGAGCTCGCCGTCGTGCGCCTGCGCCTGGTCGTGGACGACGACGGCACGGTCGCCGTCCGCGGTCAGGGCTTCGGCGAGATGCTCTATCCCCGCTGGTCGTTCGTCCGGGCGTTCAGCCCTTCACCGAACCGATGAGCGCGCCCTTGACGAAGTACTTCTGGAGCACCGGGTAGAGGATCAGCATCGGCAGGGTCGCCACGACGATGACGGCCATCTTGATCGACTGCGCCGGCGGCACGACCTCGACCGCGCCGGCGTCGGCGTTCATGCCGCTCGAGACGAGGACGATCTGGCGCAGGAGCACCTGGATCGGCCACAGGTCCGACGAGTTGATGTAGAGGATCGCGGCCTGGTACGTGTTCCAGTACGACACGGCGTAGAACAGGCCGATCGTGGCGATCGACGCGAGCGACAGCGGCAGGACGATCCGCAGGAACACCCCGAGGTCGGAGCACCCGTCGATGCGCGCGGCCTCCTCGAGGCTGTCGGGGATCGCCTGGAAGAAGCTGCGCATGATGACGAAGTTGAACGCGTTGATCGCGACCGGGAGGATCAGCGACCACAGCGAGTCGATCAGCCCGAGCTCCTTGACCACGATGAACGTGGGGATCATGCCGCCGCTGAACAGCATCGTGAACACGACGAGGAAGTTGAGCACGCGCCGCCCGCGCAGGTAGCGCTTCGACAGGCCGTACGCCATGAGCGACGTGAGGACGAGGCTGACGAAGGTCCCGACGACGGTCACGAACACCGAGACGCCCATGGCCCGGAAGATCGTCGGCGTCGACAGGATGTACCGGTAGGCGTCGAGCGAGAAGACCTCCGGCAGGATGATGAACGGCCGGCGGGTGAGCTCGCCAGGCGTCGCGAACGAGCTGCCGATGATGTTGAGGAACGGGATCAGGCAGATCGCGGCGAACCCGCCGAGCACCAGGAAGTTCACCACCTGGAAGGCCCGCCGGCCCGCCGTCGGCCGACGGCGCCGGCCCGACGTGCTCGTGACGACCTTCGTCGCGGTTGTGCTCATCGTCGTACTCCCATGCTCTGCGCAGCGGCGCTGCTGGTCCGGCTGCTGGTCTGGCTGCTGGTCTGGTGCGCGGCGGTGCGCCCGGCGCGCCCCCGCTCGCGCGGCTCCTCGCGCGGGACCTGCCGCACCACGAAGAGCGCGGCCGCGGCGAAGAAGCAGAACGCGACGGGGTAGAGGATCAGCTGGCTCCCGACGAGGCAGACGAGCCCCGCTGCGAGGAACAGCAGGCCGGCGGCTCGTCGTCGTGGCCGGGACCGGGCGAGGACGATGCCCGGGACCGCGGTCGCGAGGACCGCGACGAGCGTGAAGCCGAACCAGGCGGCGAGCGTCCGGGCGGCCTCGTAGGCGTCGGCCTCCGCGACGGAGATCCCGGCGTCGGTCATCGCCGGGTGCACGTCACGCAGGAAGGCCTGCTCGTCCACGCCGTTCACGACCCCGGCGAACCCTCCGAGGAACAGCAGGCTCAGCGCGAGGCCCAGCCCGCCGAGCACGATCTCCCCCGTCCGGCGCACCACGGTCCGCTCAGTCGACGTACGCACCGTTGATCCTCACGTCGCGGTACCGCACGTCGTCGCCGGGCTCGGTGGTGACGCCGGCACCCTCGCACCCGTCGACGCGGACGCCCGAGAGCACGAGGCCGGAGGCGAACGCGACGACCAGGCCGGCCCGCGCGACGTCGTCCACGTCCGCCGCCATCGCCGGGAAGCCCGGGACGGCGTCCGGGGCGAACGAGATCGCGACGTCCTCGAGCGTGACGTCGGCGACGGGCTGCTCGGGCAGGCCGCGCACGTACGCGGCCGCGGCGTGCACGTTGCGCGCCGTGACGTGCGCGAGGTGGATGCGGCGGAAGAGCGGCGTCGTGGCGTCGACGGGCTGCGGCGCACGGTCGGCGACCACGGGGTCGTCGCCGCCCGGGCCGCAGAAGTAGGCGGTGTTGAGCACGAACGGGCACAGGACGCCGTCCATGACGACGTTCGACACCCGGACGTCCTCGACCACTCCCCCGCGGCCGCGTCGCGACTTGACGCGGATGCCGCGGTCCGTGCCCTGGAAGACGCACCCGGTGATGACGACGTTGCGCACGCCTCCGCTCATCTCGGAGCCGATGACGACACCGCCGTGCCCGTGGACCATCGTGCAGCCGGTGATCGTGATGTTCTCGCACGGGACGCGCTCGGCCGTGGCCTCCGTGCCCGCCTTGATCGCGATGCAGTCGTCGCCGACGTCGATGTGGCAGTCGCTGATCCGCACGTTGCGGCACGACTCGGGGTCGATGCCGTCGGTGTTGGGCGAGTCCGCGGGGTTGAGGATCCGGACGTTCGTGATCGTCACGTCCTCGCACAGCAGCGGGTGCACGGTCCAGCTCGGGGAGTCGCGCAGCGTCACGTCGCGGATCGTCACGCGCCGGCACTCGTGCAGGCCCACGAGCGTGGGACGCGGGTGCGGGAGGGAGGCACGGTCGCGGCGGAAGGCGTCCCACCACGGCCGCCCTCCGCCGTCGACCGTGCCGAACCCGGTGATCGCGACGTTCGTCTCGCCGTGCGCGTAGAGGCACGGCGAGTAGATGCGCGCGGGCGCACCCTCCCACCGGGCGTCGACGACCGGGTACAGGTCCCGGTCGTCGACGAACGCGAGCACCGACCCGGCCTCCAGGTGGAGCTCGACGTGCGAGCGCAGCCGCAGCGCGCCCGTCTCCCAGCGACCGGCAGGGACGACCACCCGCCCGCCCCCGGCCGACGCCGCGGCGTCGATCGCGGACTGGATCGCGTCGGTCACGAGGGTCCCCGGCTCGGCGCCGAGGTCTCGGATGTCGTGCGTGGACAACGTGGTCTCCTGTCGGTGCTGGTGCTGTCGCCGGAAGGGGCCGCGGTGCGCGGCGCCCTCCCGGCGAGGTCGTGCGGTGAGTCAGGCGGGGGTCAGCCCTGGGTCTCGGCGTACGCCGCGGTGAACTCCTCGATCACCGCGTCGACGCCCTGGCCGCCCAGGCTGTCGACGACGTCCTCGAAGCCCGCCATGTCGATCTGCCCGGTGATGTACTGGTTGTAGGCGTCCATGACCTGCTGGTCGATGAGCGACCACTGCGCGTTGTAGGTCTCCGACGTCAGCGCCTGCGCCGGGTTGGAGACCATGAACTCGTCGTTCTCCCTCATGAGCTCGTTGGCGAGGTTCGTGTACGGGTTCGAGGACTTGAACGCCTTGACGACCTCGGACGGGCGCGACGAGCCGAACGGCTGCACCTCCTGCTCCCACACGGCCTCGTCGAGGATCGTCACGACGCCGTCGGCGTCGAGCTCGTAGTGCGTGCCCTCGACCCCGTTGGTCATGAGGTCGAACGCCTCCTCGTCCATGAGGTCGTTGATGAAGCCGAGCACGACCTTGAGGTCGGCCTCGGTCTCGACGCTCGACTTCGGGATCGCGAGCCACCCGCCCATGCCACCGTTGGTGTCGGTGAGGATGCGGCGCGGGACGTCCTCGAACGTCATGTCGTTGATCAGGGCCCACTCCTGGGGCGTGCTCGGGTCGGCGGCGCGGGCGGCCTCCTGGAAGTTCTTCGCCTCGAACAGGCCGCTGACGACGATGCCGCCCTTGCCCTGCGCGATGCCGTCCTTCTGGACCTGCTTCTGGACGGTGACGAACTCCTGGTTCACCCAGCCGTTCTCGTAGACGCCGCGGTACCACTCCATCGCGTCCTTGAACTCGTCCGTGGTGAAGCTCGGGACGATCTCGTCGTCCTCGGTGACCGTGAAGTACTGCCCGGCCCCGAAGTAGCCGGCGAGCGAGCGGAACCCGACCGCGTAGGACTCCTCGCGGTCGTAGAAGCCGACGGTGTCCGCGACGCCGTTGCCGTCGGGGTCGTTCTCGGTGAACGCCTTCGCGACCTCGGTGAGGTCCTCGATCGTGTGCGGGACCTCGAGGCCGAGGTTGTCGAGCCAGTCCTGGCGCACGAGGACGCCGTAACGGGCCTGCGGCTTCTGGTACGGGACGCCGTAGAGCCCGCCGTCGACCCGGGCGACGTCGATCGTCGACCCGGGGATCTCCGCGAGGTTCGGGAACTCGGCGAGGTACTCCTCGACGTCCCAGAACTGCCCCTGCGACATCGCCTGACGGACCGTCGTGTTGTTGATGCTCGTGAGGGAGACGACGTCCGCGAGCGAGTCCGACGCGAGGGCGGCGTTGATCTTCTCGTCGCGCGAGGCGTCGGGCACCCACTGGAACTCGATCGACAGCCCCGTGTGCTCCTCGAGGGCGGTCTCGATGACGCCGTCCGTCTCCGGGGTGGTCGCCGTGTGCAGCATCGTCATCCACGAGACGCTGTCCTTGGTGCTCACGGCACCCTCGGCGTCCTGGTCGGCCCCGCCGTCGCCGCACGCGGTGAGCGCGAGCGCGATCACCGCGGTCGCCGCCATCGTGGCTCCGAACCTGGTCTTCCTCATGCTGGGTTGTCCTCTCGTGACGGTAGGCGACGAACCACGCGCGCCCTTGCTGCTGTGGTGATGAGGTCGCCGGAGGCGGTGAGGCCTGCCGGCACAGCACCTGGCTCCGGCGCCAGGTGTGTGGTGCGTGCGACGGGGGACTCCCCGTCGAGGTCCCGGTAGACGACCCGGGTGACGAACCCGACCACGGCGGCGGGGAGCGCTGCCCCGAGCAGCCCGAGGATCGGGAGGGCGTGCTGGGACAGGACGTATCCCGCCCCGAGCACCGCGGTGCCGCCGAGGACGGTCCAGTGCAGCGAGCCGAAGCCGATCATCAGCGACGCCGCGACGGTCTCCCGGAGGGTGCGCAGGTCGAGCGCCGCCATGACCGAGAACACGTAGAAGAGCGACACGGCGTACACGACGAGGGCGACGACGTTGAGCATCTGGACGTACCAGCTCGTGGCGCCGAAGACGTTCGTGAGGATCACGGTGCCGGCGGCGAGGTAGATCCAGCTCACGACCACCGATCGCCCGTACTGCTCGCGCACGGCGGCGAAGAACGCGCGCGTGACGGGCAGCTCCTCGCCCAGGCGGAACCAGCGGTCCACGTACCGGGCGAGGGCGTAGGACGCGGGCCCGACGCCGAGCACCCCGAGGCCCAGCAGCGTGGTGACGAGCCAGAGGAGGTTCAGGTAGACGAGCTTGTAGGCGCCCGCCAGGACCGTGTTGACGCGGACGAAGCCCTCGAAGGAGAACACGGCGGTGCCGTTCCACCGACGGCCGGGGCCGTCAGTAGACCCCTTCTTCGCCGAGTCGCTTCGCGAGCTTGTTGGCGGCCACGACGAGCAGGAGACCGACGAGGCCCTTGAACAGGCCGACGGCGGTCGCGTAGCTGAACTGACCGTTGACGATGCCCGTCGTGTACACGTACGTGTCGAAGATGTCGGCGACCTCGCGGTTGAGCGAGTTCATCACGAGGAACATGTGCTCGAAGCCGAGCTCCATGATGTCGCCGATGCTGAGGATGAGCATGATGATGATCGTGGGCCGGATCGCGGGCAGCGTGATGTGCCAGGTCTGGCGCAGCCGTCCGGCGCCGTCGAGCTCGGACGCCTCGTAGAGCTGTTCGTCCACGGCAGTGATGGCCGCGAGGTAGACGATCGTGCCCCAGCCCGCACCGCGCCAGATCTCCTGGAACACGTAGAGCGGGCGCAGCCAGTCCGGGTCGGTGAGGAACGGGACCGGCTCGAAGCCCATCGAGACGATGACGTTGTTGATGCTGCCGCCGTCGATCGTGAGCATCACGTAGAAGATCGAGACGATGATGACCCACGACATGAAGTGGGGCAGGTAGACGATCGTCTGCACGCTCTTCTTGAGGAACGTGGTGCGCACCTCGTTGAGCAGCAGCGCGAGCACGATCGGCATGGGGAACGCGAACAGCAGCAGCAGTCCGGAGATGACGAGCGTGTTGCGCAGGAGGACGAAGAACGTGTCCTCCGTGAAGAGGCGCACGAAGTGCTCGAACCCGACCCACTCGCTCCCCGTGAACCCGAGGAACGGCTGGTAGTTCTGGAAGGCGATGACCAGGCCGCCCATGGGGACGTACTTGAACACCAGGAAGTACAGGACCCCGGGGAGGATCATCAGGTACAGGGCACGGTGCTTCCAGAAGCCACCGCCCGGGTGCTTGCGCCGGGTCGTCGCAGGGGGGACGGTGTCCGTCCTCTCGGCGCGCCCGCGGGGCCGCACGGGGGTCGCGACGCTCACGCGAGCTCCCCCCGTCGCGGGTCGCGCGCGGTCGTCGACAGGCGGTGAGCACGGGGCTCACCGACCGTCATCAACGTCGTCGTCGCCGGCATCGGCTTCCTCATCTCTTCCTCGAGCGTGGTGCCCGGCAGCCGCGACTTCCTCGGCGGGTAACCGGTTTCCCGCACGCAAGTTAGCAGCCTCGGGCGCCAGCGCCAAACGCCGTCCGCGGGCGATCGTCCGCGCGCGAGAGGGTCGCGACGACCGTCAGGCGTTCGGGTCCGCGTCGGCCCAGGTGAACCACGCGGCGGGTACGTCCTCGTCGAGCCGCACGACGGCGTCTGGCCCGAGCGCGCCCACCGCGACGAGCCCGGACGCGACGAGGCGCGCGACGGCGCCGGCCCCGAGCGGGCTCAGATGGGTGTCGTCGCGCCGCCCGTCGGGCGTGTGGAGGAAGTACCGGCGCGTCTCGTCCGGACCGAGCTCCTGCCACAGCGCGAGAGAGCTCGCCTGCACGTCGACCAGCGGGACGCCCTCCCGGCGCGCGAGCTCGCGCATCGCCGCGGGGTACTCCCCGTGGCTCGTGACCGCCCGGCCGGCGGCGTCGAACGAGCGACGCTCGACGGACGTCGCGAGCACCGGACGCGCGCCCCGGCGGCGCGCCACGTCGAGGTGCGCCGCCAGCGACTCCTGGTAGCTGGTCCAGGGCTCGGTGTACCGCACCGGGTCCTCGATCTTCGCGTCGTTGTGCCCGAACTGGACGAGGAGCAGGTCCCCTTCGCGCAGCACCGCATCGACCTGGTCGAGGTGGCCGAGGCTGATGAACGACGCGCTGCTGCGACCGTTGCGCGCGTGGTTCACGACCTCGATCCCGGGGACGTAGAAGGGCAGCGCCATCCCCCATCCCGTCTCCGGGGCGGCGACCACGCCCTTCGGCGCGGCCGTCGAGTCGCCCGCGATGTGGAGCGCGCGCGGCCGGTCGTCCCTGGTGGTGCTCATGATGCTGGTCCCTCTCGGTGGGTAAGCGATTTCCGGGAGCCTAGACCACGGGCGGCGCGGTCCAGGACGAGGTCAGAGACCTGTCTCCCGGTAGAACCCCTCGATGTGGTCCCGCACCGCCCGCGCAGCACCCTCCCCGTCCCGCGCCACGACGGCCGCGAGGACCTGCCGGTGCTCCGCCCGCAGTCGCGCCGCGGTGCGCTCCCACGACACGAGCCCCGCGCTCCCCTGCGCGACGTACGACTCGATCGCCCCGCGCAGCCCGGTCATGACCGCCTCGACGAGCGCGTTGCCGGCGAGCCGCACGAGCAGCACGTGGAACGACGCGTCGAGCTCGCGGAACGCGGCGGGCGACAGGTCCGGGGAGTCCATGCGGTCGAGCAGCGCGCGCGCCTCGGCGAGCGCGCTCTCCGCGGTCCCCTTCGCCTCGGTGGCGCCCGTCGCGCGCCTCGCATCGGCGGCGTCCGACGGCGCCGCTCGCCCGGCCGCCTCGCGCACCGCCCAGGTCTCCAGCAGCACGCGCGTCTCGACGACGTCGCGCACCGCGAGCGTCCCGGACGCGACGTGCAGCCGCACCGCCGCCCCCAGACCGGCCGCCGGCCGGTCGACCACGGTCGCTCCGGCGTCGGGCCCGGAACCCACCGCCGTGCGGACGATGCCCATGGCCTCGAGGACGCGGATCGCCTCGCGGACCGACGACCGCGAGACGCCGATCTCGTCGGCGAGCGCGCGCTCGGCCGGTAGCCGCTCGCCGAGCGCCCAGCGGCCGGAGGCGAGGTCCGCCTCGATGCTCGCGAGGACGCGTTCGTGGGTGCGCACGGGGTCAGCGTAGGCGGTCGACCGGCGGGCGCAGCGGGAGTCGACAGGGTTCGTCTGGCTGTGGTCGGACCACATGGTCTACGGTGGCGCTCGTGTGGTCCGACCACACGTCTCGCCTCGGCCCTCATCGGGTCCTCGCCGGATCCCTCACCGCGCGCCCCGGGTACCGGACGACGAGACTGGACCGAACCGCCTCTCCCCCGGAGCACCGATGCGCATCGCCCTCGCCAGCACCTGCATCGGGGACGTGATGTTCCCGCAGGCGCCCCGCGCCACCGCCCTCCTCCTCGAGCGCCTCGGGCACGAGGTGCACGTCCCCGACGGCCAGGCGTGCTGCGGGCAGATGCACGTCAACACGGGCTACATGGCCGAGGCGGTGCCGGTAGTGCGGAACCACGTGAAGGCGTTCTCGCCCGTGCTCGACGGCGTGTGGGACGCGGTCGTCGTGCCGTCCGGGTCGTGCACCGGGTCGATCCGGCACCAGCAGGGCATGGTGTGCCGCCGCGCCGGGCTGGACGCGCTCGGCGCGCAGGCCGACGCCGTCGCGGCGAAGACGTACGAGCTCTCCGAGCTGCTCGTCGACGTGCTCGGCCTGACCGACGTCGGCGCCTACTTCCCGCACCGCGTCACCTACCACCCCACGTGCCACTCGCTCCGGATGCTCCACGTCGGCGACAAGCCGCTGCGGCTCCTGCGGGCCGTCGAGGGCATCGACCTCGTCGAGCTCCCCGGCGCGGAGTCGTGCTGCGGCTTCGGCGGGACGTTCGCGCTGAAGAACGCCGAGACGTCGACCGCGATGCTCGCCGACAAGATGACGTCCGTGAAGTCGACGGGCGCCGAGGTGCTCACCGCGGGCGACTCGTCGTGCCTCATGCACATCGGCGGCGGGCTCTCGCGCATCCGCGCGGGCGTGCGGACGATGCACCTCGCGGAGATCCTCGCCTCCACGAAGGACATGTCAGGGCCACAGACCACCCTGGTGTCCTCTCGCCCTGACACGACGCGGGCGGGCGCCCACCTGTCAGGGCCACAGGTCACCGGGGTGTCCTCTCGCCCTGACACGAGCGGGGGTGCACGGTGAGCCGCACGTTCCTCGGCCTGCCGGTCCCGCGCCGCACGCCGGGCGCCCGCACCCTGCCCGACGACGCCGCGCGCCCGGGCGGTCACGGCACCTCCACGGGTGCGGGGGCGGCGTCGGACACGTTCGGCGACGTGCCGCACCCCGACGAGCCGCTGCGCTGGGGCGACGACTTCCCTACTGCCGCGCGCCACGCGCTGCAGAACACGCAGCTGCGCCGCAACCTCGCGCACGCGACGTCGACGATCCGGGCGAAGCGCGCCGCGGTCGTGGGCGAGGTGCCCGACTGGGAGGCGCTGCGCGACGCCGGGTCCGCGATCAAGACCGACGTCATGGCGCGCCTGCCCGAGCTCCTGGAGGAGCTGGAGCGCAACGTCGTGGCGCGCGGCGGCGTCGTGCACTGGGCGCGCGACGCGGACGAGGCCAACCGGATCGTCGCGGACCTCGTGAAGGCCCAGGGCGTCGACGAGGTCGTCAAGGTCAAGTCCATGGCGACGCAGGAGATCGGGCTCAACGAGGCGCTCGCCGCCGAGGGGATCGCGGCCTACGAGACCGACCTCGCGGAGCTCATCGTGCAGCTCGCCGACGACATGCCCTCGCACATCCTCGTGCCCGCGATCCACCGCAACCGCGCGGAGATCCGCGAGATCTTCCTCGATCGCATGGGCGACGCCCCACCGGACCTGTCCGACGTGCCGCGCGAGCTCGCGATGGCCGCGCGCGCCCACCTGCGCCGCAAGTTCCTCTCGGCGAAGGTCGCGATCAGCGGCGCGAACTTCGGCGTCGCGGACACGGGGACCCTGACGGTCGTGGAGTCCGAGGGCAACGGGCGCATGTGCCTCACGCTGCCCGAGACGCTCATCACGGTCATGGGCATCGAGAAGGTCGTGCCCACCTACACCGACCTCGAGGTGTTCCTCCAGCTCCTGCCGCGCTCCTCGACCGGCGAGCGGATGAACCCCTACACGTCCCTGTGGACGGGCGTGACACCCGGCGACGGCCCGCAGGAGTTCCACCTCGTGCTGCTCGACAACGGCCGCACCGACGTCCTCGCCGACGAGGTGGGCCGCGCCGCGCTGCACTGCATCCGCTGCTCGGCGTGCCTCAACGTGTGCCCGGTGTACGAGAGGGTGGGCGGGCACGCCTACGGGTCGGTGTACCCCGGCCCGATCGGCGCGATCCTCACGCCGCAGCTCACGAAGAGCTCGGGTGGGCTGGGCGGTCACGGCGACCCCAACGCCTCGCTGCCCTACGCATCGACGCTGTGCGGCGCGTGCTACGAGGTGTGCCCGGTGAAGATCGACATCCCGTCGATCCTCGTCGAGCTGCGGGCGCGCGAGGTCGACGCCGACCGCGGCGGCCTGCCCACCGGGTGGGGCGCCGCGATGAAGGGCGCGTCGTTCGTCATGTCCGACGCGCGGCGGTTCGAGCTCGCGGAGAAGGCGGCGGTCCTCGGGCGCGTGGTCGCCGGGCCGAAGGGCCGCATCTCGACGCTGCCACCGCCGGCCTCGGCGTGGACCCGGTCCCGCGACCTCCCGGCCCCGGCGAAGCAGACGTTCCGCGACTGGTGGCGCACCGAGCACGTCGCTCCCGCTGCCGAACCCCGGGTTGTGCCGCCATCGCCCGCCCGATCGGGTGACAACCCCGGGTTCGGCAGCGAACTCGCCGAACCCCGGGATACGCGGCCATCAGGGTCGCCATCGGACGACAACCCGGGGTTCGGCGAGGAAGGTGAGGCCCGATGAGCGCGCGCGACGACGTCCTGTCCCGCATCCGGGCAGCCCTGGTCCCGACGACGCCCAGCGGCCCGACGACGGACGGTCGCCCGGGTGCGGTCGGTGACACCGCGCCGTCGGGCACCGGTGTGCCGCGGGCCTACCGGACGCGCGGCGAGCACGCGCCGGGCTCGGACGCGGCGGTCGAGATCCTCGTCGACCGGCTCGTCGACTACCGGGCGCACGTGCACCGCGCGGCGTCGCCCTCGGAGGTCGCGGAGATCGTGGGCGAGCTGCTCGCGGAGGTGCGGGCCGTCGTCGTGCCGCCCGCGCTCGACGACGCGTGGCTCGCCGCGCTGCCCCCGACGACGGCGCGCGTAGCGGACTCGCGCGACGACCCCCGGACCGCCGACGAGCTCGATGCCGTGGACGCCGTCGTGACGGCCGCCCGCGTCGCGATCGCGGACACGGGGACGATCGTGCTCGACGGCGAGCCCGACCAGGGGCGTCGCGCGATCACGCTCGTGCCCGACCTGCACGTGTGCGTCGTGCGCACGGACCAGGTGGTGCACACCGTGCCCGAGGGCGTGCGGCTGCTCGCGGCCCATCCCGAGCGCCCGCAGACATGGATCAGCGGCCCGAGCGCGACGAGCGACATCGAGCTGTCGCGCGTCGAAGGGGTGCACGGCCCCCGCACGCTCCACGTGATCCTCGCTCCGCCGAGATAGAACGTCCGGTCGCGGGGGGGGGGTCCCGGGGGTCTCCCTCCCGGACGGAGAGTTTTTC